>JAEYYP010000271.1 GCA_023428425.1 Pseudomonadota bacterium | reverse complement strand
CGCCTCGCCACCTCGGCGAGCCAGCTCTATGCCCGCAACCTCAACTCCTTCCTCGAGACGCTGATCGACAAGAAGGAGAAGACGCTGGCGGTGAACTGGGACGACGAGCTGGTCAAGGCCACCGTGCTGACCCGCGACGGGAACATCGTTCACCCCAACATCAAGCTCGATGCGGTTGCCGCTGCCCCGGCACCAGCGGCGAAGCCGGCAGGTCCGCCGGCCAAGACCGCGCCAGTCGCCAAGACCGCCCCGATGGCGCCCAAGGTCGAGACGCCCGCCGCCCCCGCTCCTGCAGAACCCGTGAAGAAGGCCGCACCGAAGAAGGTTGCTGCGAAGCCCGACGCTGCACCTGCCGCCGCCAAGGCGCCTGCGAAACGTGCTGCCAAGCCGGTTGACGAAGCGGCTGAAGCCAAGCCCCCGGCCAGGAAGCCTGCCGCAAGGAAACCCGCCGCTCCGAAGGGGACGACGTAAATGGATTTCGTCTCGCACCTCTCCATCTTCGTGCTGGCCATCGCCGTCGGCTACTATGTCGTCTGGAGCGTGACCCCGGCGCTGCACACGCCGCTGATGGCAGTTACCAACGCCATCTCGTCGGTCATCGTGGTGGCCGCCCTGCTGGCTGTGGGTGTGCCGCTGGTGCAGGACGCCAGCTGGGTGAGCAAGCTGTTCGGCTTCCTTGCCCTGGTCCTGGCTTCGGTCAACATTTTCGGCGGCTTCCTCGTCACCCAGCGCATGCTGGCGATGTACAAGAAAAAGGACTCGGTGCCGAAGAAGGCCGGGGGGCGCTGATGCACATCATGCGCCTGCTTGCCGCCATCATCCTTGCCGTAGGACTGGCCGCCCCTGCCGCGGCACAGCGGGTCGATCTGCCGACAGAGGCGATGCAGCCGTCGCAGTATTATGCGCTGCTGGGCCGTATCGACAGCTTCAACACGGCCATGCAGACCAATGACATGTCCGTCATCATGAGCGTCATTCCGCCCAAGGTGCTCGAGGCCATTTCGGCACAGTTCGGCGTCACCAACGAGCAGCTCATCGAGGCCAGCCAGCAGCAGCTCGATGCCGCAATGGAAACCATCAAGCTCGAGTCGTTCGGCATGGACGTCCAGAATGCCGAGTTCTACCGGCTCGCCGACGGCATGCTCTACGGACTGCTGCCTACCGAGACAGTGATGGATCTCGGCGAAGCCGGGGGCAAGATCAGAGCCAAGGCTTCGACACTGGCGCTTCTCGATGGCGATACCTGGTACCTGGTGCGCGTCGAGGATGCGCAGCAGGTCGGCATCCTGAAGACGGTCTACCCCCAGTTCGTCGATGTGACGTTCCCCACCGGCAGCATGGAGCCCGTGACACAATGAGTGATGCCATCCTGTCGCCGTTGTTCCAGATATTCGGCGGGCTCAGCTTTGTGGTGATCTTGGCGGTCCGCTTCATGGCGCCTGCGGCCCTGAAGCCGCTCTGGGGCAAGGTCGCCGGCTTCGCGCTGATCTTCATAGCGCTGGGCAACCTGCTGCTCTCGTTTGCGACGCGCGGCTCGCTCTCCCGCAATGCCGAGATGTTCGCTCTGGGCGGGGCGAGCTTCTTCGTCGCCGCCATCCTCATCTTCGTGGCGCTGCTGTTGGCGGCGCGCCAGACCGTGGTGACCAAATGATCGACGCCAGCCTCGCCGCGGTTCTCTATCTTGTCTCTGGCGTCCTGTTCATCCTCGCACTGCGCGGGCTTTCCAGCCCTGCCTCCGCCCGTCAGGGTAACGTGTTCGGCATGGTCGGCATGGGCATTGCCATCGTCACCACGTTGCTGGTGGCCGGCGTCTCCGACCTGCTGAGCTGGGCCCTGATCATCGGCGGCCTCGCTATCGGTGGCGGTATCGGCGCGGTCCTCGCACGTCGGGTGAAGATGACCGACATGCCGCAGCTCGTTGCGGCCTTCCACTCGCTGGTCGGCCTCGCTGCAGTGTTTGCCGCGGCCGCGGCACTCTACGCGCCGGAGGCTTTTGGCATCGGCACGCCCGGCCACATCCACGCCCAGGCGCTGATCGAGATGAGCCTCGGCGTCGCCATCGGCGCCTTCACCTTTACCGGTTCGGTGATCGCCTTTGCCAAGCTCAACGGCAACATGAGCGGCAAGCCGATCCTGCTGCCCTCGCGGCACCTCATCCATATCGCGCTCGGCGTGGTGCTGGTGGTGTTGATCTGGCTCTTCGCCACGTCGGCCGATCCGATCTGGTTCTGGCTCATCACGATCGTGGCGCTGGTGCTCGGCGGCCTGATGATCATCCCGATCGGCGGCGCCGACATGCCGGTGGTCGTCTCGATGCTCAACTCCTATTCGGGCTGGGCGGCGGCGGGTATCGGCTTCACGCTCGGCAACTCGGCGCTCATCATCACCGGAGCGCTGGTCGGCTCCTCGGGTGCCATTCTCAGCTACATCATGTGCAAGGCGATGAACCGTAGCTTCATCTCCGTCATCCTCGGTGGCTTCGGCGGCGACGCCGCCGCTGCGGCCTCCGGCGAGGAAGAGACCCGGCCGGTGAAGCAGGGCTCTGCCGACGATGCCGGCTTCATGATGAAGAATGCCGGCAAGGTCATCATCGTGCCGGGCTACGGCATGGCGGTGGCGCAGGCCCAGCACGCGTTGCGCGAGATGGCGGACCTGCTGAAGGCCGCCGGCGTCGAGGTCAAGTACGCCATCCATCCGGTTGCTGGCCGCATGCCCGGCCATATGAACGTGCTGCTCGCCGAGGCGAATGTTCCCTACGACGAAGTATTCGAGCTCGAGGACATCAACTCCGAGTTCGCCCAGTCCGACGTGGCGTTCGTCATCGGCGCCAACGACGTGACCAACCCGGCGGCCAAGACCGACAAGACGTCGCCGATCTATGGCATGCCGGTGCTCAACGTCGAGGATGCGGGCACCGTGCTCTTCATAAAGCGCGGCATGGCCGCCGGCTACGCTGGCGTGCAGAACGAGCTGTTCTTCCGGGACAACACCATGATGCTGTTCGGCGACGCCAAGAAAGTCACCGAGGACATCGTCAAGGCCCTGGGTCACTAATCCCACTTGCCGGCGACCAGACCGGGCCGCCCTTGGAGGCGGCCCTTTTTCTATTCTGGTCGCGTGACCTCGCGTTCGCTTGAGTATGCTTCATTCGCCGTCGCTCCCGCCTTCATCCTGCCCTGCCAAATGCCTATATGCTGCGGTGATCGGAGCTCAGGAGCAGCAGGCGGATGCGGGGAGTGTGGCGCGAGCTGGTCGAGCTGTGGCGTGTGCTCGTCCTCGGCGCCTTCATCGCAGGGCTGCTGCTGTCGCCCAATGTTGCCGCTGCCGTGAAGATGGCCGAACTGGCAACGCAGGGTGCCTACGCCGAAATCCATCTGCAGCAGGTCCCGCCGGAGCGCTACGGCGCGGAGATCGCGGCTGCCCTCGACGCGGGGGATGCGGTGCTGGCTCGCTCGCTCGTTGCCCTCGCTACCGCTCGGAATGTCACCATCCCGCTGGAGCTGACCGAGCGGCTTGCTGCGCTGCCCATCGTCGATCTGGGTGCCACGCTGGGCGCGGGGTGGAACTGCATCGTCAATGGCGACTTCGACAGCGAAGCGGGGTTCGCCTGCGTCGTCGCCACCGATATGACCGGCATCGGCGATGTGCGTGACCTCGTCGGCGAAGGCGGAAAGTTCATCGCCGGTCAACCGCTCGACTACTTCACCCTCGGCATTGCCAGCGTCGGGCTTGGCTTGAGTGTTGCCACATACACGAGTCTGGGTGGCGTGCTGCCGCTCCGGATGGGTACGAGCTTCGTCAAGGCCATGCATCGGGTCGGCAAGCTGCCGCCGCGTCTCACGCGGCAGGTCGCACTGGCACTCGAGCGCGGCATCAACCGTCCGGCGCTCGAGGAAGCGGTGACCCTCGCAACGTCGATGCGCCTCGGCGAACTCGGCCTCCCGCTGTCGCGCCTGTTCAATCCGCGTAGCGTCCGATTGGTCTCCAATCTCGCCGAGGACTTCGGCACCATCGGCAAGGTCGGCGGCGTGCGTGCCATGCGGATCGGTGTCGAGGCTGCCGACAGTGCCGCCGACGTTCGCCGCCTGGCCGGTGTCGCGAACACCTACGGCGATGGCTTCGTCGGGGCGATGAAGCTGGTCGGTCGGGGCGCCCTGCGTCTGGGCCACCTGCTCTTCACGATCGTCGGCTGGCTGGTGGGAGCAGTGCTTTGGGCCTGGAGCATGCTCGCCTTCACCCTCAACGCTATCACCGGCACCGACCGCTTCTTCCGCAGGCGAGCCCGCAAGCGTCGTGAGGCACGGCTGGCGCGACGGGCGGCGGCGCTGGCCACCTAGCTTCGTCGGCGGCGGGTTACCTCGATGTGCCTGCTTGCGGTTAGGAGGCCCAGTGGCCAACTAGCAGCGTAACCGGAAGGAACCGTTATGCCCCGCACCATCAAGGTCGATCTCTTTACCGACACCGTTTGCCCGTGGTGCCTGGTTGGGTCCGAACGGCTCGACCAGGCGATCGCCGCACTCCCGCCAGACGTAACCGTCGATATCGAGAACCATCCTTTCTACCTCAACCCCAACACGCCGGACGAAGGCGTGGTCGTGGCCGACATGCTGCGCGAAAAGTACGGGCGGGATCCGAAGGAGATGTGGGCGCGGGTCGAGAACGAGGCCAAGGCCTCGGGCATCGCGCTGGATCTCAGCCGCCAGCCGCGATCGTTCCCGACCCGCAAGGGGCACACCCTTGTTCGGCTCGCGAGGCCAAAGGGTACTCAGCACGCGCTGACCAACGCGATCGCCTGGGCCTATTTCATGGACCACAAGCTGATCAACGATGACGAGGTGCTGGCCGACATCGCTGTCGAGCACGGCTTTACCCGCGCCGAGGCGCTGGCCGACATCCGCGACCCCAAGGAACTGGCGACCACCCATCAACTGGCGATATCTGCGGCCCAGCAGGGCATCCAGGGCGTGCCCTTCTTCGTTTTCGACAACAAGTTCGCCATCTCGGGCTGCCAGCCGCAGGAGGTGTTCGGTCGGGCCTTCGAGTATGCGCTGGATCCCGAAAAACTCGCGGCGGCGCAGGGCTAACACCTTGCGGTCGCTTCGCATTCGGCGCTAGCTCCACCCAATGGAGGAGTTCGGATGGTTTGGCTCAGGCGCTTCATCATCGGCGCGGTCACGTTCGCAGTGGTGGCCTATGCGGGCGTCCTCGTAGCGATGATCCTGCTGCAGCGTGATTTGCAATACGACCGCACCGGCCGCCTGTTCGCCCTCGGCGAGACAGGGCTTGCCGAGGCGGAGCAGGTCGAAATCCCGGTCGGGCAGGGCGTGCACCTGACGGGGTGGTATCAGGCCCCTTCTCCGGGCAGGCCGGCCATTCTCTATTTCCGCGGCAACTCGCAGAGCTTCTCGCGGGAGCATCCGCGCTACGAGGCCTTCGTCGATGCCGGATACGGCTTCCTGGCTTTCGACTACCGCGGCTTCCCCGGTTCGCCCGGCGAAACTACTCAGGCGCACGTACTGGAAGACGGGCTGGCGGCCTTCGACTGGCTCGCGGCGAGAGGCGCGCCGATCGTTCTGTGGGGGCGGTCGCTGGGGTCCGGTCCCGCGACCTACGTTGCGAGCCAGCGAGAGGCTGATGCCCTGCTGCTGGAGACGCCGTTCCTCTCCGCCGTTTCCGTCGCCGCCGAGCGCTACCCCTACCTGCCGGTGGGCCTGACCATGGCCGACCAATACCCGGTAAATCAGTGGATCAAGGATGTCGCCGAGCCGGTACATGTGGCGCACGGCACAGCCGACACCACGATCCCGGTTCATCACGGACGGGACGTGTTCGCGCTAGCCGGTCGGCAGGATGGCCTCACCATCGTCGAGGGCGCCGGGCACGGCGACCTGTGGGCTAACGGGCTATGGGATGTCGCGCAGGCTTTCTTCGGCCGAGCCGAGGTTGCCTCGGGCCGATAGCTCCACACCTATCCCCCTCGGGCCGCGCCGATGCATAGTGTCTACATCGGCCGCGGAGACGAACTTCGGCGAATATGGGTACTTCTGACGTAAGTCCTTGAAAACATGAACGCCGGCCCATCAAGGCCGGCGTTCATTCTCGTTCAGGCCTGTCGCTTTCGCGTTCAGAAAGCGTTCAGCTTCGTGGCCGAACTCAGTACAGAGTAAGGCCCGAGAAGGCGACCGAGTAGTTCAGGCCGGTCTGGCCCTGGATCGACCACGGCTGCAGGGCGAAGCCCTTCTTCGAGCCGCCGATCAGCCAGTTGCCGCCGAGGCCGACGCCGAGGGTCGCCTCAGCCGAACCGCCGACATAGGTGCCAGCCAGCGAGCCGGGGCCGTACTTGGTCGAGGAGGCCGAGAACACCAGCCAGACGATCTCGGTCTGGCCGGTCACGCCGATGTCGATGCCGAGCTTCTTGATGTTGCCGTCATAGTATTCGGTCTTCTTGCCGGTGCGCTTGAAGGCGCACTCCATGTCCTTGGACGAGCCGATGATGAAGCCGATGCCGCCTTCGACGGAGCAAGTGAGCACGCCCACCTTCACCTGGGCGTCCGCCACGGCGGCGCCGGGAGCAGCGAGCATAAGGGCGGCGGCGGCCGCAGCGAGGAACTTCTTCATGGGTCTGGTTTCCCTCAGGGTTTGACGCATTGTTGTGAACCCGTGCGGGTTCCTAGTCCAGCCGTTGCCGCAAAACAGAACACCGCCTCGTGAGCTTTGGTCAATCGCAGCAACAAGGCGAGAATCTGGCGGCTTCGTAACAAAAACGCCGCCCTCATGAGGCGGCGTCTCTGAATACAGTCTGAACGGGCTTACGGCCGCGCGGTGCGGGCAGCAGCAGCCGGGGACGGCAGACCACCCTCGCGCTGTGCACGCTTGCGGGCCAGCTTGCGGGCACGGCGCACGGCCTCAGCCTTCTGGCGCGCCTTCTTCTCGGACGGCTTCTCATAGTAGTTGCGAAGCTTCATCTCGCGGAAGACGCCTTCGCGCTGGAGCTTCTTCTTCAGCGCGCGGAGCGCCTGATCCACATTGTTATCGCGAACAACTACTTGCAAGCGCAACCGCCCTTCATAAGTCAGAACTGTTTGATTGAAGCGTCCATAGAACGCCGCCCGGCCGCAGCCGGTCTTCGTGGTGCGGCTATATAGACCCATCGACAGGGCTTGTCCACACTGCGGAGGCCCCGCATGCGCTCATTTTGTCCGCTTTTTCGTGGTGATGCGGTTGAGGTGGCCCATCTTGCGGCCTTTCCTCGCTTCGGCCTTGCCGTAGGCATGTGGACGAGTCGCACCGCTCAGGCTGCCGGGGATGACGTCGATTTCGTCACCGATGAGATTCTCCATCACCACGTCGGCGAGTCGCGTCGGGTCACCTAGCGGCCAGCCGGCAACTGCGCGGATATGCTGCTCGAACTGGTCGGTGATGGCCACGGCCTCGGTCCAGTGGCCAGAATTGTGCACCCGCGGCGCGATCTCGTTGACCAGCAGCTTCCCGCCTTCGAGGACAAAGAACTCGACACCGAGCACACCGACATAGTCGAGCGCGGTGACGATCTCGCCTGCGATATCGAGAGCGCGTGCCGCGGTCTTCCCCTTGATGTCGGCTGGGACGGTCGAGGTCTTGAGGATGTGGTTGCGGTGCACGTTCTCGGCCGGCTCGAAAGCCTCTACCGTGCCATCGAGCCCCCGCGCCACGATCACCGAAATCTCGCGCTCGAAGGCGACAAAAGCCTCCAGCACCAGCGGCTTGGGGTTCAGCAACTCCCACGCGACGGCAGCATCTTCCATGTTGTGGACGATCTTCTGTCCCTTGCCATCATAGCCGAGTCGGGTCGTCTTCAGCACGGCCGGGGCGCCCAGCTCCTGCAGTTCCGCCTCGAGTCGGTCGAGGTCGGTGATGGCGGCGAAGGGGGCGACGGGGATGCGGTTGATCGACAAGAACGCCTTTTCCGCCAGCCGATCCTGCGAAACGGCCAGGGCGTTGGCGCCCGGCCGCAGCGGCTTGAGTGCGCCCAGGAACTCGGCGGTCCTGGCGGGGACGTTCTCGAACTCGTAGGTGATGACATCGACCGAGGAAGCGAAGGCCGCCAGGGCGGCTTCGTCGTCATAGGCGGCGACCGTTCTGTTCGGGGTCACATCGAACGCGGGACTGGCCTCGTCGGGGCAGTAGATGTGGGTCTTCATGCCGAGCCGGGCGGCGGCGAGCGCCAGCATGCGGCCGAGCTGACCACCGCCGAGGATGCCGATGGTGCTGCCCATGGGGAGCGGGGAGAGATCAGACATCGTCGGATGGGAACTCGGCTACTGCGTTGGTCTGGTCGGCGCGGAAATCATCGAGCGCCTGGGCGATCTCGGGATCGGAAAGGGCGAGGATGGCGGCTGCCATCAGTGCGGCATTGATGGCGCCGGCCCGGCCAATGGCGAGCGTTCCAACAGGAATTCCCGGCGGCATCTGAACGATCGAGAGCAGCGAATCCTCGCCGCCGAGCGCCTTGGTCTCGGCCGGCACGCCGAGCACGGGCAGGGGAGTGAGCGCGGCGACCATGCCGGGCAGGTGGGCTGCCCCGCCTGCCGAGGCGATGATGACCTTGAACCCCTCGGCCCTTGCTCCGCGGGCGAAACGATACATGCGTTCGGGGGTGCGGTGGGCGGAAACGATCCGCGCCTCGTAGTCGATCTTCAGCGCGTCGAGCGTCTCGGCGGCGTGCCGGAGATTCGGCCAGTCGGACTGGCTGCCCATGACAATGGCGACGGGTGGCGAGGTCGGCACGGCTGGTCCCCCGGAAGCGCTGGCCTGTAGACCCCACCCTTAGGCGGCGGGACCCGCGAGTGCAAGCGTCAGGCGGCGCTGGGTGCGGGATCGAGTGAGCAGGCCAGGGCCTCGAGCGTATCGCGGTCAACAAGCTCGATCGACCCCTCCGGTAGTCCCAGCATGCGATCGATTACTGTGGCGAGGTATAGCAGCTTGGCGTGGAGCTTCTCGGCGAGCTGGCGGAACTGCACCGCGTCGCGGGTATGATAGATCTCAGCCAGCAGCGGCCGGTGCGATGACATCAGGTGCATGATGGTCTCCGCTGCCCCTTCCGGGTCAGGTGTGTCAAAGGTCTGCTCGGCAACGCCCTCGACGATGATTCGGGTCAGGATCGGTCGCACGACCTCCGTCACGGCCCGGTGAGTCTTCTCGTAGAGCTGGAGGTTCTCAGCCCGGAAAAGCGGTTCGAAGGTGGCGCGCAACTCGGCGACGTTGTCGACCTTGTGCCGCCGCATGGTACCCAGGAAGGCGGTGAGCTTCGCAAACGCGTCCATTGTCGGGTCGCGGAGCAGGGCGTCCGCCTGTGCCGCGGTCGTTCGGGCGAAGCGGCACGCAAGGGACTCGAGCAGGTCCTCCTTGGACTCGAAGTAGTGGTAGAACGCGCCCTTGCTGACCCCCAGTTCGGCGATGATCTGGGCCACGGAGGTGGCATCGTAGCCGTTGCGGGCAAACAAGCGCTGGGCGACGTCGAGCAGTTCATCGCGCCGTGCTGGCGTCGGCCTTACGAGATGCGGAAACGGCATCCGAGTTCTCCGGGGTGCAACCGACCGTCGGTCGGTCATGTGATCCCGAAGCGGGGACATGTCAAATGCTAAGTCGTCGCCGCGGCGTTCAGGCGATGATGTCAGGGAGCAGGATGTTCTCGAGCTGGACGATACGATCCTTCAACGCGAGCTTCCGCTTCTTCATGCGCTGGATCAGCATCTGGTTGGCGTAGCCGGAGTTCATAAGGGTGTGGATGGCCGTATCCAGGTCGGCATGCTCCTGGCGCTTGGTCGCCAGTTCGAGGCCGAGGGCCGCTTCCTGTTCATTCGTAAGTGGCAGCATGTGAGCCGCTACGCAGTCCTTCGAGAATGGCGACAACGCCCGGTGAGAAAGGGTTAACCCAGCGGATCGAGAATTGCACATGCTTTCGTTCACAAAGCCGCGTGTTGCCCGATTGCCAAATGGTCGGCGCGTGAATTTTTTGTGACGATGGGCCTGTTCGAAACAGCTGCGGAGGAAGTTGCATGACGACCGAAGGCCACATGGAGGCGCTCACACGCCGCCACCGCGAACTCGCCCGGAAGATCGAGGACGAGCTGACCCACCCCAGCCACGACGACCTCTACATCGCGTCCCTCAAGCGCAAGAAACTGGAAATCAAGGATGAGTTGGCGAAGTTCCAGATGAGCGACGCCTGAGACACTGAAGTTCCATCATAGCGTACCGAAGGCCACGGCAACCGCCGCGGCCTTTTTCATTTGGCCCCGGAAGTTCCCCCTTCCTCACTTGAAGTCGTTGATCTCGAACCAGTAGCCGTTCGGATCCTGCACGAAGACGGCGCGCATCCCGTCGGGGCGCACATTCACCTCGCCGACGACACCCGCCATGTTGGAGAAGGCGACGCCAGTCGACCGGAAGTGGACTATGACTGCGTCAAGATCGGGGGCCGAGAGCGCGAAATGCGTGCGTTTTTCCACGAAAGTTCGTGAAATATCGCCAGCCTGAATGTGAAAGCGTTGCGCGTTGCCGAATTCGAACCAGCGGATGTGACCGCCGCCCATCGGGTCCGGGACCTCGCGAATCTGCAGCACCTCGGTGAGGAACTTCGCCGTCTCGTCGAGGTCGCGAACCAGCAGCGCGATGTGATCCAGCCGGTACTCGATGCTCATGCTGCCGCTCCAGGGAAAAAGACGCCCATGGCCCCCTTGTAGATGATGTAGAGGGCGAGGAGGAAGACCAGCCAGTAGGTTAGCTGGTAGAAGCGCTTCACCGAGATGCGGCGAACCAGCCAGACCCCGGAAACCACTCCGGCGATGGCGAGTGGAGCGAGGACTGCGGCGGTGGAGAGGTTGGCGACGTTCAACTGGCCCAGGAAGAAATAGGGCACGAGCTTGGCGGTGTTGACGATGGCGAAGAAGAAAGCCGTCGTGCCCGAAAAGGTCACCGGCGTCAGCCGCTGCGGCAGGACGTAAATCTGGAACGGCGGTCCACCGGTGTGGCTGATGAAGCTGGTGAAACCGGCCAGCCCGCCCCAGGTGGCACCCCAGCCCTTCGACGGCGGCAGGCCCTCCAGCTTCTTGCGGAGTGGCAGCAGGGCATCGAGGATGAAGAGCAGGGTCAGGATACCCACGAACAGCAGCACCATGTCGTCGGAGACAAAGCTCCACAGGACCCAGCCGACAATCGTTCCGACGAAGGCGCCCGGCAGCATGATCTTCAGGATGCGCCAGTCGGCATCCTTGCGGTAGGTCCAGATGGCGATCGCGTCCATCACCAGCAGCAGGGGCAGCATCATGCCGGCAGCGTCGCGTGCCGGCATCACGAGCGACAGCAGGGGAACGCCCACCAGACCAAGGCTGCCGACGAGCCCCGACTTGCTCAGGGCAACGATGATGACGGCCAGGACTGCGATGGCCCAGAAGTAGATGTCGTGCATTTGGGAGAGTGGTGCCGGCGGAAAGAACGGGCGCTACTGGGACGCCCGGCCATCCAAGTTGTCAATATCGCCATGGGGATCATTCCCCTTGCGGTCCCCGCCAGAAGGCGCGGCGTGCCGGCGGGCTTCCTGCGCCTCGTCCTCGATTTCGGCCTCGATATCGAGGGCGCTTTCCCGGTCGGCCTTCATGACGGCGTCGAGCATTTCGGTCGAGCGACGGACGAAGCCGATATAGGCGTCGCGGTCATGGCGCACGGCATAGCTGTCGCGCAGCATGCGCTCGTCGTGGTGCTGGAATGCGCCGGCGACGCGCGCTGCGGTCTCCTCGGACTGGCCCAGCGCCACGAGCGCCTTTTCACCGAGCCGCAGGGCCGAGCGGAAGGTTTCGCGCTCGATCACCTCGACGCCCAGCGCCATCAGGTCGTGGGCATGGCTGCGATCGACGGCCCGCGCAGCGATCGTGACCTCCGGGAAGGTCCGCCTGATCTGGGTCGCGATCGACAGGATGCGGTCCCCGCCTGCCACGGCGATCACCACCATGCGCGCGCCTTCGATACCTGCGGCGCGGAGGATGTCGAGACGGCCGCCGTCCCCGTAGAACACCTTTACGCCGAAGCGCTTCACCAGCTCGATCTGCGCCGGGTCGTCGTCGATCAGCGTCATCTCGAAGCCCTGGGCCCGCAGCAGGCGGGTGACGATCTGGCCGAAGCGCCCGTAGCCGAGGACGATCACCTTGCCGCGACCGTCGATCCCCTCGGGGCCCGGCGGTGGGGTCGGGCGACCGGCGACCGAGTTGAGCCGTGGCGCCCAGAGCCGATCGTAGAGGAAGAGCAGGAACGGGGTCGTCGCCATCGAGAGTGCGACGACAACCGTGATCAGTTCGACCTCGGGACCGGCCATGGTCCCTGCCGTACGGGCAAACTGCAGGACGACGAAGGCGAATTCGCCGGCCTGGCTCAGCAGCACCGCGAGCAGCAGGCGCTCGGCGATGTGCATGCGGAAGACGGTCGCCAGGGCGAATAGCACGGCCATCTTCACGCCGATGAGCGCCAGCACCATGGCGACGACCATGAAGGGGTGCTCGATCACCACAGAGAAGGCGATCGACATGCCGACCGAGATGAAGAAGAGCCCGAGCAACAGGCCCTTGAACGGCTCGAGGTTGCTCTCGAGCTCGTGGCGGTACTCGCTGTCGGCGAGCAGCACGCCGCCGAGGAAGGCTCCGAGGGCGGGGGAGAGGTGGAAGCTCTCGGCGACGAGCGCTGCACCCACCACCAGCGCAAGCGCAAAGGCGGTGAACGCCTCGGGCACCTTGGCCCGTGCCAGCCACGGCATCAGGAACGGGCGGATCACCCAGCGCGAACCGGCGAGGGCCAGAAGGAATGCGCCGACGAGGCCGAGCGCCACCCACCAGTCAAAGGGGTTCTCGACGGCTTCGAACACTTCGGCGCCGAGCGACGTTACCGGGCTGCCGCTGCCCATTCCGGCAAGAATCGGGATGGCCGCAAGGATGGGGATGACGGCCACATCCTGCACCAGCAGGATGGAGAGCGAGGCTCGGCCGGTGTCGGTCCTGGTGATGTTGCGCTGCGCCACGGTCTGCATGGCGATGGCGGTCGAACTCATGGCAAGCGCCAGGCCGACGATGATCGCTACCGGCCAGGCGAAACCGGCGAGCTTGAAGGTCAGGGTGAGCAGGGCGCTGGTGAGGGCCATCTGCGTGAGCCCCATGCCCATGACGCGGTGGCGCATGCGCCAGAGTTCGTCGGCATCGACCTCGAGGCCGATGAGGAACAGCATCATGACGACGCCGAACTCGGCGACGCTTCGAACGACCTCGCTGTCGGAGACGAGCTGCAGGCCGTAGGGGCCGATCAGGATCCCTGCCGCCAGATAGCCGAGAATGGTGCCGAGCCCGGCCCACTTGGCGAGCGGCACCAGAAGTACCGCTGCAGCCAGGAGGACGAAGATGGCGAGCAGGAGATTTGTTTCCATCGATATCCTGCCCGCACACGCCGGCCCGGCCCGGCAGCAGTCCGCCGACGGGCGAACTGCCTACACGTACTGCTCACGTCGTTCCCCGGGGCAGCCCTGCTGCTGCCATGCACGAATGCGCTCCGCGTCAGTCGTCGGCGTCGTCGCGCATGTCGCCCTTGAGCGACTTGAGCTTGGCGAAGACCGAATCGGCGTCGATCTCTTCCTCGCGCTCCGGCCGACGTTCGGGAGCCGTGTCGCTCTCGAACTCGAACTGCTCGAGGGCCGCAGCGCGACGCTCGGCGCTCGACAGCGCCTCTTCGGCCGTCAGCAGCATGGTGCCCTGATCGGCTTCGTCCGGTGCGGCCGCGCCCTTGGACGCACGCTTCACTTCGAGGTCGAGGTCGATCTGGCTGCAGAGGCCGAGGGTGACCGGGTCCATCGGGGTGATGTTGGCGTTGTTCCAGTGCGTGCCTTCGCGCACCGCGTCGATGGTCGACTTGGTGGTGCCGACGAGGCGCATCAGCTGGGCGTCCTTCATCTCGGGATGATTGCGGAGTAGCCACTTGATGGCGTTCGGACGTTCGTTGCGGCGGGAAATCGGCGTGTAGCGCGGACCCTTGCGCTTGGGGGCGGCGACCCGAACCTTGGGGTCGGACAGCTTCATCCGGTAGCCCGGATCGCCCTCGGCCTTCTCGATCTCCTCGCGGGTGAGCTGACCATTCTGGATCGGGTTCACGCCCATGATGCCACTTGCCACATCGCCGTCGGCGACGCCCTGCACTTCGAGCGGGTGCAGACCACAGAAGGCGGCGATCTGCTCGAACGACAGCGCGGTGTTGTCGACCAGCCAGACGGCGGTGGCCTTGGGCATCAGAAGGGGCGTGGCCATGATAAATGTCTCCTAGAGGCGCGGCCGGGTTTTCCTCCCGATCCGCCCCGCCTCGTGGTTCACGATGAGGGGGAATGCACCACTATATACGCGCGGACCCGGCTTGTTTCAATTGGATTGATCGTGACCGAAGCGGGTAACCAGCACGATCTTGCCGAAGTTGGCACGGGTTTCGAGGGCGCGGTGGGCCGATGGGGCGTCGGCGAGATCGAAACGCTGGATGCGCGGCTTCAGGATCCTGCCGTCGGCGAAGGCGGGCCAGGCGTTGTTCATGAGGCTCGCGGCAATCGCGGCCTTGGCCTTGCTGGTCTGCGGGCGAAGGGTGGAGCCGGAGAGAGTCATCTGCTTCATCATCAATCGGGCGGCGTTGATCTCGGCCTTCGCTCCACCCGCGGTGGCGAGCAGGACGATGTGGCCAAAGCGCGCCGAAGCGGCGATGTTGCGGTCGAGATTTTCACCAGCGACCATGTCGATGACGCGGTCGGCGCCGTGATCGGCGGTGATGGCCATCGTGCGGGCCACGAAGTCCTCGATGTCATGGCGAATGACCGCTTCCGCACCCAGCGAGGTGGCGTATTCGGCTTTCTTCGCCGACGACACCACGGCGATGGGGCGGGCACCGTGCAGGCGGGACGACTGAATTGCAGCGCCGCCGATACCGCCCGCGCCACCGTGGATGAGGACGAACATGCCCTTGTCGAGTCCGGCGCGCATGACGAGGGTCTGCTCGACGGTGAACCAGGTCTCCGGAATGGTGGCACCCTCGATCAGCGTCCAGCCGGCGGGCAGGGGGAGCACCTGGCCTTCGGGTACGGCGACATATTCGGCATAGCCACCGCCATTGGTCAGCGCGACGACGCGGTCGCCGGGCGAGTGCAGCGCGGCGCCTTCACCAAGCGCGACGACTTCTCCGGACACTTCCAGCCCCGGCAGCGGTGATGCGCCGGGGGGAGGCGCGTAGGTGCCGCGGCGTTGACCAAGGTCCGGCGCATTCAGTCCGGCGGCCGCAACGCGGATCAACACCTCCCCCGGCCGAAGCGTCGGAACGGGCTGCCGAACCGGCTGCAGCATCTCGGGACCGCCAGGAGCGGCGATGGCGATGGCGATCATTTCGGCAGGGGTGCTCATGCAGCACTTGTGCGCCGACGTTCACCAGCGTGCAACTGGTGGCAGGGCTCAAGCTTGCGCTTGCTGTCCATCGGCATAGAATCGGCCAAGACCTCAGGCACGGAGAAGGCTGGTGTTCGACGACGACGCGATCAGGAAGCCCAAGGGGCACGAAGTCGGGATGCCGATCGACACCATGTCGGTCGAGGAACTGGAAGAGCGGATCGCGCTGCTCAAGGGCGAGATCGAACGTCTCGAGCAGGCGATCGGGGCGCGGCGAAACACTCGGGCCGCGGCGGACTCGCTGTTCAAGTTCTAGAAAGGTGCCTGACCGGTTTCGGCTTCGGCGACCTGATCGACCCGGGCAGGCTGGAGGTAGCGCTGGTAGACCCAGCCCGTACCGCCTGCGAAGTTCACTTTCATCCACCCGCCCTGTTCATCGGAGACCCGCACCTCCGTGCCCGCCCTTGCGGTTCCGAGCTGGCGGTTGTTCTTCGACGGCCCGGAGCGGACGAAGACATCGGTGCTGACGACATAGGCGGTGCCGTCGAGGGCTGGCTGCTCGACAGTTTCAGCCGACAGCGGCGTCACCTCGGCAACGAGGGTCGGCGCCTCCACAGCGGGCGCAGCAACGGGGGCGGTAGCAACTTCGGTTGCCGGCATCTTGATCCTGGGGCTGACCTCGACCGTCTTCGAGACGTCGAGATCGGCGGCCTTCGCCACCGGCAGGCGAACGACGTAGCTCGGCAGCACGCGGGTCTTGACCTCGGGCAGCTCGGCGACGCTCCGCGTTACGGTATGCGCGGTGAAGGTCAGCCCGGCGGCGGTGACGCTGCCGGCGGCGGCAATGACGGCGGCGAAAGCAATGAGCGGGCGATGGCTGCGGCGGATCATGTGACGGCTCCTTGTAGACGGGAGCGCCGACGCCTGACGCGTTCTGTGGAGGCGCTCGATTGCCGGGACAAGGGTTTGCGCGGTGGAAAAGTTCCACCCGAAGGCCGGACCGGCAACCAGGACCAGTCACCATCCGGCAAGGTTAAGAAAGCGAGTCCTGTTAACCTCAAATTAACAGTCGCACGTTAACTTCGGGACTGTCCAGTTTGGACTTTTCAGAGTGGCTTCGCCCTCTGTTTGACGCCTCCCTGTTAACTTTCGAGAGCCGTTTCGACGGCTCTTTTTCTTTTGTGCCCGTGCCTGCACTGCGTTAAGCGGGTGGCAAGGGAGGGAGCGCAAAGCTGACCCACCCCTTCGCCAACGAGTATCGCTCAGTGGACGACGCCAGAGAAAAGCCGCAGCCAGTCGCCATCGGACCGCGTATCGTCGCGTCCGGCGGGTTCGACATGCTCTACCGGGAGGGCATGAGCCTGATCGAGGAGGTGGCGGCCTATCTCGACAGCGACGGCCGCACCGAGAGTCGCGGACTGCCGAGGGAGGCCTCGTTCTGCTACGCCACGGAGAGCATGCGGCTCACCACCCGGCTGATGCAGCTGGCGAGCTGGCTGCTGCTGCAACGAGCGGTCAACGAGGGCGAGCTGACGGCCGAGAATGCCCGGACCGAGAAGGAGAAGGTGCGCTTCTCCGCTACCCCGACCGAGCGCGGGGGCCCCGGCTTCGACGAACTGCCGGAACGGCTGCGCGATTTCATCGCCAAGGGCGACCGGCTGTTCGAGCGGGTGCAGCAGTTCGACAGGCTCGAGCGCGGCGGGGTGCCCGAATACTCGCCTTCGACGCAAGGTGGCATCGCCGATCAGCTCAGCCGGCTCAAGGCGGCGTTCGGCAAGCTGAGGGAATAGGGCCGAACCCGGCCAGTCTCCAGACGCGAGGGCAAAAAACGGAAGCCCGGCGCAATGGCCGGGCTCCCGAAACTCTGGCATTCGTGGGTCGGCTCAGAAGCCGAGGCCCTTGAACTTGTCCTTGAAGCGGGTGACGCGGCCGCCGCGATCCATCAGGTTGCCCTGCACACCGGTCCAGGCGGGATGGGTCTTGATGTCGATGTCGAGCTGCAGCGTGTCGCCTTCCTTCCCGTAGGTCGAACGGGTCTGGTAGGTGGTGCCGTCGGTCATCACCACGTTGATCATGTGGTAGTCCGGGTGGATGTCGTTCTTCATGGCGCTCGCCTCAAATGCAACGGGCGCCACGCGCGCCCGGACTGCCGTCAATCTCGATTGGCCGGCTTCATAGAGAAAAAGCCCGGCCCGCGCAAGGGGAGCCATGTCGCAGCGTTGCCGGTTGCGGCGCACCCCCTCCGCGCATATACCTCTGCGCACCTTGAAGCAGAATCCGAAGACCACCGATAGCGCCCGCAGACGTGCCCGGCTCGGGGCCAAAGGCGAGGCGCTGAAGCAGGAACGGCGGGATCTGCGCCCGATCCGGCGGCTGATGCCGTTCGTTCTCAGATATCGCTGGCGCGTCGTCGCCGTGGTCAGCTTCCTGCTGGTGTCCTCGCTTGCGGCGCTCGGCATTCCGTCGATCGCCGGGCGGCTCATCGACAAGGGTTTCCTTGCCCAGAACATCGACGCGGTGGGCCAGTATGGCCTGCTCGCCATCGGCGTCGCGGCGCTGATGTCGCTCGGGGCGGCGGGCCGATTCTACTTCATGTCGATCCTCGGCGAGCGGGTGCTCACCGATCTCAGGCGCAAGGTCTTTGACCACCTGCTGGTGCTGGACGCGACCTTCTTCGACATGCACCGGGTCGGCGAGTTGACCTCGCGGCTGAACGGCGATGTCGCGACCATCCGCGGGGCGCTCAATGCCACGCTGTCGATGGCGATGCGCAACTTCGTGACGCTGGTTGGCGCCGTGGCGCTGATGTTCCTGACCAGCCCGTACATGACTCTGACCATCGTCGTGGTCGGGCCGGCGATCGTCGTGCCGGTGGTGCTGTATGCCCGGCGCCTGCGCCGGCAGTCGCGACGGGCCACCGATACGATGGCCGAGATGTCGGCGATGGCTACCGAAGCGCTCGGGGCCACCAAGACGATCAAGAGCTTCGTGCAGGAAGAGGAGCAATCCGCCTATTACGGGCAGAGGGCTGAAGATTCCTACCAGGCGGAAGTCAGCCGGCTCGTCACCCGGGCGACCTTGCTGGGCGGGATGTCGTTCCTCGCCACGTCCGGGCTGGTGGTGCTGGTGTGGTGGGGCAGCAAGGCCGTGTTCGACGGCGTGGTGACGCCGGGAGAACTGGCGCAGTTCATGATGTATGCCCTGATGGCATCGAACGCGCTGACCAACCTCAGCGAGCTGATGGGGACGCTGCACACGGTGGCCGGGGCGACCGAGCGGCTCGTCGAAATTCTCGATACGGAGCCGGGAATCCAGTCCCCGACGAACCCTCTGCCGCTGCCGGTGCCGCCGCTCGGAACGGTTCGGTTCGACGCGGTGAATTTCAGCTACGAGACCCGCGACGACGACAAGGTGATTAGTGGGCTCTCCTTCAGCGTCGAGCAGGGCAGGACGGTGGCGCTGGTCGGTGCGTCCGGCGCCGGCAAGTCGACGATCTTCGCGCTGGTGCAGCGCTTCTACGATGTGACGGACGGCCGGGTGCTGGTCGATGGCGTCGACGTGCGGCAGGTCGATCCGGCCGAACTGCGTCGGCGCTTCGCCTATGTGGAGCAGGAGCCGACGATCTTTGCCGGCACCATCGCCGACAATATCCGCTTCGGCCGGCCGGGCGCCAACTACGAGGAGCTCGAGGCAGCCTCGAAGGCGGCGCTGGTGCATGATTTCGTGCTCAACCTGCCCAATGGCTACGACTCGATCGTGGGCGAACGGGGCGTGATGCTGTCGGGCGGGCAGAAGCAGCGACTGGCCATTGCACGCGCGCTGCTCAAGGACGCGCCGATCCTGCTGCTCGACGAGGCGACGTCTGCGCTCGATGCCGAGAGCGAGCGGCTGGTGCAGGTGGCGCTCAAGCGGCTGATGGAGGGCCGCACCACTCTGGTGATCGCCCACCGCCTCGCGACGATCCGCGACGCCGACAGCATCCTCGTCCTCGAAAAGGGCCAGCTGATCGGGCAGGGCACGCATGCCGAGCTGGTCCGCAAGGGTGGCAAGTATGCCGAACTCGCCAAGCTGCAGTTCCGCGGCGAAGGGGCATTCAGCCCCGCCTGACCTTCGATGCTGACACGTAGGGTGGATGGATCCGTTCCTCGGTGCGCGCGGGGTGTTGCGACGGCCTTGCCCATGGGGGCTTCTTACCGCGCGCCGGGTTGAGCAGGCGGGCTCTGACGCTGTGGGTGCCTGCGTCAGCCGTCGGTCAGCTTGAACTCGATGCGGCGGTTGCGGGCGAGGGCTTCGGGGGTGTCGCCGGGATCGATGGGGCGGCTGTCGCCGAAGCCGGCAGCGACGAGGTGCTGGGCGGGAATGCCCTGGTCGACGAAATATTTGGTGACCGCAATGGCGCGGGCGGCCGAGAGTTCCCAGTTTGAGGGGAATTCAGGCGTGTTGATCGGGCGCTTGTCGGTGTGGCCGTCGATACGCAAGACCCAGTTCACGTCGTCGGGGATCTGGGACTCGAGCTCGCGAATGGCTGCGCCCAGTTCCGCGACGGCGGCCTGGCCCTCGGGCGAGATCAGGGCTTCGCCGGGCGCGAACAGCACTTCGGACTGGAAGACGAAGCGGTCACCGACGACGCGGACATCGGCGCGGCCTTCGAGGATTTCCCGGAGCTTGCCGAAGAAATCCGAGCGGTAGCGCGAGAGATCCTGCACGCGCTGGGCGAGGGCGAGGTTGAGGCGGCGGCCGAGGTCGGCGATCTGGCCGCGGTTCTCGGTGTCCTTGGCTTCGGACGCCTGCAGGGCCTGCTCCAGCGCGCCGATCTGGGTGCGGAGGGCACTCAACTGCTGGTTGAGCAGGGCGACCTGCGCCGCAGCCTCGCGGCTTAAGTCGTCCTTGGCGAGGATTTCGCCTTCGAGCGAGGCAATGCGCGCATCCTTGCCCTCGTCCTCGCCGCCCATGCCGGCGATCTGCGCGGCCAGCTGGTCGCGCTCGCCGGTTGTGGTGGTGAGCGTGGCCTGCAGCGTGGCGATGGTGGTGTTGAGGTCGCTCGCTCCGGCCTTTTCGAGCTGGAGCAACTCGGTCAGTTCGGCGATCTGCGCGTTTAGACGGCTCATCGCGTCGTCCTTGCCGGAGATCTCCTGGCCGAGGAAGAACTGGCTGAGCATGAACAGTGAGAGGAGGAAGATGATGACGAGCAGCAGGCTCGACAGGGCGTCGACGAAGCCGGGCCAGTAGTTGGTCTGCTGCGAGCGGCGGGAGCGGGAGGCGTAGGCCATGCAGCGCCTCCTAGTTCGGTTTCTTTTCGGCTTCGCCCTCGCGGATCATCGCTTCCATCAGGGCCTGCAGCTTCCGGTTGGTTTCGCCCTGCTGGATGATGTGCCCGCGCAGATCCTCCTGCTCGGCCTTGATGTGCTTGACGAGGCCGTCGATGCCGCGCGCCAGCTCGGCCATGGCGCGGATGGCGTTCTGCGAGGAGCCGGCATTCTGCATGGAGGTGCCGAACTGGGCCAGCATGGCTGACATCTCGTCGGACGAGAGGCCGAGGCCGGTGGCCTGCATCTGCGTCATCGGATGATCGAGCTCGGTCATCGAGGTCATCCAGTCCTCGAGGTCGGTGTAGAAGGCGTTCTGCGCCTGGCTGGTCTGGAGATCGAGAAAGCCGAGGATGAGCGAAACCGAGAGGCCGAGCAGCGAGGCCGAGAAGGCGGTGCCCATGCCGCCGAGCGGCGCGGTGAGGCCCTGCTTCAGGTTGGTGAACAGCGTCGCCGTGTCACCGGCCGTCGCATCGAGGGCGCCGATGGTCTCGGAGACGTGGGTGACGGTTTCGAGCAGGCCGTAGAACGTGCCGAGCAGGCCGAGGAAGACGAGGAGGCCGGTGAGGTAACGCGACGTATCCTTGGCCTCGTCGAGGCGATTGCCGACCGAATCGAGGATCGAGCGCATCGAGGACGGGGTGATGACCGCTTCGCCGAGGCGATCGCGCAGCAGGTTGGCGACGGGCGCCAGCAGCCGTGGCTGGGTGGGCGGCATGCGCCCTTCCTGCAGGGAGTTCACCCACCTGATCTCGGGCATCAGCCGGATAACCTGGCGGAAGCTGAGGATGATGCCGATGCCGAGAGTCAGCAGAATCAGGCTGTTGATGAAGGGATTGGCCCAGAAGAAGACCAGCAGTTGCGACGAGAGAATGACGGCAACCAGCGCGACCAGCACCAGGAAGATGATGATCTTGACGAGGTAGACTACGGGGCTGGCGAGGCGGTAGGGGTCGTAGTTCTGCGACATGTCGCTGCCTGTTCCCGGGAAATCCGATCCGACGCCAAACATAAAGCGTTTTGCGCGACGCGCAAACGCCCGGAGCGCCGGGCGTCCAGTTAACCCCATGAAATCCCGGCAATACGACCGGATCGTGACCCCGTCAGCTGACGGCTTTCACGATCTTCAGCAACTGGCCCTGGACGTTCTCGTTGCCGGCGATGACCTGGCCGTTCCAGATGCAGCCGGCCGTGCCGGCATAGTCGGTGACGACGCCGCCAGCCTCGCGGACCAGCAGGTAGCCGGGGGCGACGTCCCAGGGCTTCAGGCCCGCTTCCCAGTAACCGTCGAAGCGGCCGGTGGCGACCCAGGCGAGGTCGGTCGAGGCGGAGCCGGTGCGGCGGATGCCTGCGACGGCGGGCGTGACCTGCGCCAGTTGCTTCAGCTGCAGCAGGTCGATGGAGCGACCCTGCGAGTTGATGCCGGTGACGATCACGGTGTCGGCGAGGTGCTTGCGCGTGGCGACGCGGAGGCGCTTGCGGTCATTGAGCCAGGCGCCACCGCCCTTTTCGGCGGTGTAGAGCTCATCCATGATGGGGTTGAAGATCACCGAGGCGACAATGTCGTCGCCGCGCTGGAGCGCGATGGCGACGGCGAACATCGGGATGCCGTGGAGGAAGTTGGTGGTGCCGTCGAGCGGATCGACGATCCAGCGGTGCTGGCCATCGGTGCCTTTCACCTCGGTGCCCTCCTCGCCGAGGAAGCCGTAGGTGGGACGGGCCTTCTGCAGTTCCTTGAAGACGATCTGCTCGGCGCGCCGGTCGGCATTGGAGACGAAGTCGGCGGGGCCCTTCACCGAGACCTGCAGGTTCTCGACCTCGCCAAAATCCTTGGCGAGGTTGCGGCCGGCCTTGGTGGCGGCCTGGACCATGACGTTCAAAAGCGCCGAGCGCATGCGAAATACTCCGCGCAGGAAGGAAAGGGCGTAGGGAAGGGCCGCCTTGTGCCCCAGAACCGCCCGCGGTTCAAGGGGTGGCGGCGTCCGCTGCCTCGGCACCATCGGGAACATCGACAGCCACCGGGGAGGTCGGCACGGCGACTTCGGCGACGCGGGCAGGCAGCGGGACCGGCCAGAGGCGGGCGCGCTCCTCGGCGCGGGCGATCACGTCGGGTGGCACCCTGGCGAGCAGTCCGTCGAGTTGGGGGTCGCTCAATCCCTGGCGGCGCGCGAGCGCCCGGTACATCGCTGCTGTCTCGGGATCGGGCTCCACGGCCTCGCCGGCGGCGAGCAGCTTGGCGTAGCGATTTTGCGCCACGGGACTGCCGCCTTCGGCCGCCCTGGCATACCACTTCGCGGCTTCGACCCGATCCTGCGCGACGCCCTTGCCGAGGTAGAGCAGGGTGGCGAAATCCACCTGGGCCGGCACGAGCCCGGCCTCGGCGGCAAGGCGGAACTGCTCGGCGGCCAGTGCCGGATTGGGGGCGACGCCCGCCCCCTCCATCAGCATGCCGCCGTAATCGTACTGCGCTTCGGGAATGCCACCGGCCGCGGCCTGGCTGATGAGCTCGGCGGCCTTGACGAGGTTGGGTTCGAGGTAGCTGCCCTCGATATAGAGCAGGCCGAGATTGTACTTCGCCATCGTGTTGCCGGCGTCGGCAGCGCGCTGGAACAGGTCGGCGGCACGCTGGCGATCACGCGGGACGCCATTGCCGTCCTGGTACATCATGGCGAGGGCGAAGGTGGCGAGCGGGTCGCCGTTGCGGCTCGCGGCCTCGTACCAGGTTGCGGCCTTCTGCTTGTCCTCCGCGACGCCGAGGCCACCGGCATAGATCTCGCCGATCAGCGTCTGCGCGGCGCGATCGCCCTGCTCGGCGCGTGGCAGCGCCAGTTCGAGGGCGGTGAGGTAGTAGCCGCGCTGGAAGGCACCGTAGGCCACATCGACATTGGAGCCGAAGATCTCGCTCGAGATGGCCGACGCATCGGGGTTGTCCACCTGCAGCTCGGGCGGCACCGGGCTGATCGGCAGTTCCTGGTAGCCGAGATTGTCGTCGAAGCGCATGTCGCTGGGACGCAGGTCCTCGAACTCGCTGCTGGCCGGCTGCGCCAGCACGGGGGTGGCAAGCAGCGCGGCGACGAGCGCCAGCCGCCACTTCATGGGGCCGGCTCCGCCAGCTTCAGACCCAGGCCGATGAACTCGCAGCCCTCGGCGGTGTCGGAATCGTAGCCTGCCACGGGGTCGCTCAGTACGCTCGGGATTTCCATCGTCTCGGCCCACCAGCGCGCCATTTCGCGCTCGGCCGGAGTTATCGCGCCGGAAAGCGGCCCAAATAGGATGTAGTCGACCTCGAGTTCGCCCTTTTCCATCGCGTCGTCGCGCGAGTGGATACCACCGGCACCGACGATCAGCTGGGGCTTGAGTGCATCCACGGCCTCGCGGGTGGCGGCAAGGTCGCCGCTGACGTGCAGCCCATCCACGCCGAGCAGGCGGACAAGACCGGGCCCGCCTTCGATCAGCACGGCGGCGCCAGCCTCCTGCGCCATGGGGGCGATGGACTTCACGAGGGCCTTGTAGGCGTTCTCGCTGAAACTGCCGCGCGGCAGCAGCAGGGCGGCCACGTCGCGCTCGGCAAAGGTCGCCTCCAGCGCTGGGCGGAGGGTCTGGGCCGGCGTATCGGCGGGGGCGATGAGGAAGAGCTGGGCGGACATGGCGCGAGTTATAGCGAGACCGGCGCCAAAAAGAAGAGGCGCGGCAGAACGGGAGGGGTTCGTGCCGCGCCAGTCACCGGGAGGTCCGGGTCGGGAATTGGTCAGGCGGCGAGATCGAGCTCGGGCCGCCACTCGCCGGTGGCGGCGAGAGCGTTCATGCGGGCGCGGTGGGTGAAGGCACGCTGTGCGGCCGCGACGTTCTGTTCCTCGCCGTTCCAGGTGACGAGCGCCGAAGTCTGCAGGGCGCGGCCGTAGGAGAAGGTGAGAGCCCAGGGCAGGCCTGGGATCTGGTTCATGGCCGAGAGATTGGCGGTCGCCTCCTCGTCGGACTGGCCGCCAGACAGGAAGGCGATGCCGGGGACGGCGGCGGGCACGTAGGCGCGAAGAGTCTCGACCGTGCGCTGCGCGATCTCCTCGGCGGTGACGGTCTGGCGCGAGCGCAGGCCGGGCGTCACCATGTTGGGTTTCAGCAGCATGCCGCTCAGGTCGACGCCGGCGAGACGCAGTTCCTTGAAGACGGCCTCTAGGGTTTCGGCGGTGACTTCGGCGCAGCGCTCGATCGAGTGATCGCCGGGCTCGCCATCGGCCAGCACCTCGGGCTCGACCACCGGGACGATGCCGGCTTCCTGGCAGTGGATGGCGTAGCGGGCCAGTACATGGGCGTTGGCGCGAATGCCGTTGCGGGAGGGCGCATAGCCGGTGATGGCGATGACGCCGCGCCACTTGGCGAAGCCGGCGCCGAGTTCGGCATAGTGCTTGAGGCGCTGGCGGAGGCCATCGAGGCCCTCGGTGATCTTCTCGTCGGGAGCGCCCGGCATCGGGAAGGCGCCGCGATCGACCTTGATGCCGGGGATGACATCGGCTTCGGCGAGAATGTCGCGAAACGCTGTACCATCCTTGGCGTTCTGCTCCAGGGTTTCCTCGGTGAGGATGACGCCCGAGATGTATTGTTTCATCGCCTCGGTCGAGCGGAACAGCATCTCGCGATAGTCACGACGCGATTCAAGCGTCACTGGCAGTCCGATGAGGGAAAAACGCTTGGCAATAGTGCCCTCGGACTCGTCGGCGGCAAGTATGCCCTGTCCGCGCGTCACGAGTTTCCTGGCAATTGCATTGAGAGAGGCCATCGGACGGTGTCTCCATTGCGCGATGGAGCCAGAATGGCGCAGTAGAGCCGCGGTGGAAATTGGACGTTCAGGTATCAGACGAAAGGGGGGAGGCGGCGGTCAGGCTTCCCAGTTCTCGACCCGCAGGCCGGCGACGCGCTCGAACTCGCGGGTGTTGCGGGTGACGAGCGTGAGACCTCGGGCGAGGGCCTGCCCGGCGATGAGGGTGTCGAGCGGACCAATGGGGGTGCCAAGTCGGTGCAGGTAGGCGCGGATTTCGCCTGCCCTAAGAGCATCGGCGGCGTCGAATTCAACCACCGGAAAACGGATCTCCCGAAGCGCTCTCAGGTCGTCAATCGTCCGGGTGCCCTTGTGTGCGCCGAAGTACAGTTCGTGCAGGACGATCGACGACAGCAGCACCGAGCCCGTTGCGGCAAATCGCACCTTTCGCATGACAACCGCGTCGGCGCGCAGGAACGCAATCATCACGTTGGTGTCGAGAAGGTGCGTCACTTGAAGAGCTTGTCGAGGTCCGGCCGGTCCTGAGGCTCGTCATGGGCTCTTTCGATAGCCTTTAGCCCCTCCTCGCTGAACTGCCCGACAACACGATCGATCCAGGCCCATTCTTCCTCTGGCAGTGCCGCCGGTTCGAGAACGACCGTATTCCCCTCCCTTCGGATGTTCACTTCAGTTGCATCGAAGCGAAATTCCTTGGGAAGCCGGACCGCCTGCGAACGGCCCGACCAGAAGATCTTGGCTTTGGATTGGGTCACTTCAGCAACTCCACGGTGCTGTATACCGTTGATATATAGCACCGTCGAGGCGAATGACCAAGCCTCAGCCCTTGAGGGCCTCGACGCCGGGCTGGGGCTTGCCTTCCATCCATTCGAGGATGGCGCCGCCGGGGGTGGAGACGTAGGTGAACTGGTCCTTGACGCCGGCATGGGCAAGGGCGGCGACGGTGTCGCCACCGCCGGCGACCGAGATGACCTTGCCAGCCTTGGTGCGGGCGGCGACGTGCTTCGCCACCTCCACCGTACCGTGATCGAACGGTGCCATCTCGAAGGCGCCCATCGGGCCGTTCCAGACGACCGTCGCTGCCTCGTCGATGGCGGCCTTGATGCGCTCGATCGAGCCGGGGCCGATGTCGAGGATCATGCCATCGGGATCGAGGGCATCGACGGCATAGTAGCGATGCGGAGTGTTGGCCTCGAAGTGCCAGCCGACGGTGGCGTCGATCGGCAGGATGACGGCGCACTTGGCATCCTCGGCCTTGTCGCGGACGCGGTTGGCGGTTTCGGCGAGGTCCTTCTCGGCGAGCGACCGGCCGACGCCGAGGCCACCGGCATGGAGGAACGTGTTGGCCATGGCGCCGCCGATCACCAGCGCCTCGACCTTGTTGATCAGGTTCTCGAGCAGGTCGAGCTTGGTCGACACCTTGGCGCCGCCGACGATGGCGATGACCGGGCGCTTCGGCGCGCCGAGGCCTGCTTCGAGCGCCTTCAGTTCCTCTTCCATGGCCCGACCGGCCGCCGAGGGCAGGAGGTGGGCGACGCCCTCGGTGGACGCGTGGGCCCGGTGCGCGGCGGAGAACGCATCGTTGACGTAGATATCACCGAGCGAAGCCATGCGCTTTGCCAACTCGGCGTCGTTCTCTTCCTCGCCCTTGTGGAAGCGGGTGTTCTCGATGACGAATATGGAGCCAGCTGGGGCGGCGTCGATCGCTTCTTTCACTGCGGTGACATCCACCCAGTCGGTGGGGATGAAGCCGACCTGCTCGCCCGTCTCGGCGACGACCGCCGGGACGACCTGCTCGAGCGAGAACTCCGGATCGACCTTGCCCTTGGGGCGGCCGAAATGGCTGAGGATGATGGCCTTGCCCTCGACCTTGATGATCTCGCGCAGCGTGGGCACCAGTCGCTCGATGCGGGTGGCGTCGGTCACCTCGCCGTCGGCGACCGGCACGTTGAGGTCGGCGCGCACCAGCACGCGCTTGCCGGTGAGATCGTAGTCGTCGAGGGTCTTGAAAGCGGCCATGGGTCTGGTCCCGTAAGTGAAGTGGTGGCTCTCTTACCAAGGAGTGCGAGCGGGCGGAACAGCGCAGATGGCCGGGCGGCCGCGCTTCTGTTCTGAACCTGCGCCAAACCGTCAGCTTGCGGTGGCGCCGGAGAGTGTGCCCGAGAGAGCGAAGAGCAGGGCGCCGAGGAACAGGTGGCTCAGTCCGAAGTTCAGGTTGGTGTTGAAGGTGAAGCGGGCGAAGCCTTCGCTGGGCCAGGCGCGATGGCCGATCCGCCGACGCAGGGCGCGGTCCTGAACCACGACATAGAGGGCGAAGACGGTGACGGCCAGGGGGAACCACAGCGCTTCGTGCCGGTAGCCCGCCACCAGGCTGCCGATGAGGTTGAACCAGATGAGCGGTCGCTCGGTATCCCGCATCCAAAACCCGTACGATCAGACGAGTGACCCAATAGATACCGATTCGAAGTAACGGGTCGGCGACAATAACGTTATCGGGGCATGACAGGGGAGGGGAGACGCCGATGGATCGGCCTGAATTCACCTATGTGGTCTATATCGCGGCGACGGCCGAGGCGGTGTTCACGGCACTCACCTCGCCGGAGGACACGCGCTACTACTGGGGGCATCGCAACGTTTCGGACTGGCGTGTCGGCTCGCGCTGGCGACACGAGCGGCAGGACGGCACGGCGAGCGTCGTCGGCCGCGTGCTGGAAGTGGCGCGGCCGCAGCGCCTGCGGCTCAGTTGGTCCGCGCCGGATGCCGACGGCGACCCGGCACGGACCTCGGAGGTGGAGTTCGACATCCAGGGAACGACGGGGTTTTCGCGCCTGACCATGACGCACCTGCGGCTTGATCCGCGCAACTATCCGCGCGTCGCGGCCGGCTGGCCCAGGGTGCTCAGCAACCTCAAAACATGGCTCGAGAAGCGGGATGTGCTGCCGGGGCTGATCTAGCGGCGCCGGTCGGACTGGCGCGCAGGACTAGCTTTTCTGCAAGGCGCGCTGGAGGAGCGCGGTCGAATAGAACTCGTAGGAAGCTGCCTTGTCCGGAAAATCGATCAGATGGACGGTGAAGCGGCAGGGGACACCATTTTCGGGCAGGTTATCGGCGAAGAACGAGGAGTACGCCTCGGCGTATGCTGTCCGGAGCCGATCCTGCTCTGCCGCGTAGCCGGCGGGGTCGGCGAGGATGTTCGGCGACTTCGGCTGGGCGCCGAACGCGTGCATCTCGATGAAATCGATGTCGCGCAGAGACGAGCAGATCCCTGCCTGGACCAGCCACTTCTCCCAGCACCTGAAGACCAGCGCCAATTCCTTGTGGGGATCCATCGACACGAGCTCGTCGAGCCCCAGAACGCCCTTCGCCGAGTGGCCACCCGTCAGGCCAGCGAAATGAATCTTGAGGTCACCGTCCGGCTGTTCCTCGGTCACCAGCGCCGAGAGAACCGGTCGATCGCCCTGATAGTAATAGGTGAGCTTGCCGCGCTTCCGAACGTTGAATGGCATCGATGGCTTTCCTCGAGATCAGCTTGTCAGAACCTGTCGCAGCCGGGCAGCGACGATATCGGCCTCTTCCCTCGTCAGCGTCTGCGGGTTCAAGGCGATAGCGAACGGATCATCGGCCAGTGCGGACACCTCGATCCAGATATCGCCGGTCCTGAGTTCGGCAACGACCTGGTCGCGCGTCTTCCTGAACCCGGCATCGAGGCGAACGATTGCGCGGGCGTGCGGTTGACCAGCCTCGCTCGGGAAGCCGCGTTCCGTCGTCACGCCTGTGATGCCGGAGAGCGACTCGATCCAGTTCCGGACGATCGCCTCGTAGCGTCCGAGCATCGCCTGTTCGTCCTGTTCCAGTGTGTACCGAACGGCGGCGAGCATCCCGGCGAGTTCTTCCTTGCCGACCTTCATGGGCCGACCGATGCCCTGCGTTGGCGAGGAAAGCCGGCGGCAACCGGCGATCAGGTCCCTGGTCCCAAGAAGCAGACCGGCAGCTTGCGGGCCTCGGATGCCTTTGCCACCACTGAAGACGACGCCATCGCAGCCGAGGTCCTTCGTGAAGTGCCAGAGGTTTGAAACCGGTGGGATCTGGGCGGCGGCATCTACCAGCACCGGGATCCGGTGCTTCCTCGCGATAGCGACGACATCCTCGATGGGCGGAGAGTTCGCCGCCAGCGCCCCGGCAAACCAGACGAGGCACGCCGTGCGCCCGGTTATGGCCGCCTCGAACGATGCGAGGGTATCGTCGCACTCGACAATGGAAGCACCGGTCTGGAGGATGGCGAAATCGTAGCCGTTGCGCTGCGAGGCGAAAACGATGGCCTCGCTCCGGGTTATACCCTTGAGCATCGGATAGGCCATCGGATCGGGTTCGTTCGGCGCTGCCATGAAGGTCGCGACGGCGAGCACGATCCCGCCTGCCGCACCTGAGGAAACGAACGCTGCGTCATTCCGGGTGAGCTCGGCGATACGGTCGCCGACCCGCGCTTGCAGAAGGGGCAGATCGATGAACGAGCCTGCCGCCGCATGCATCGCTTCGAGGACTTCCTCGGGCATGCGCGACCCGCCAAGCCTGGTGAGTGTTGCCGACGCGTTGATGATCGGCCTGATGCCGAGATCTTCGTAGATGCCCACCCCGCAAACCCTCGCGAAAACAGCGAATCCGTTCGCCGGGCGTCACCCTACCCATTCCGGGCGGCGGCTGCATTCACCTATTCTGCCCGAGTGAAGATGTCTGGCGCCCTGTCCAAATCTCGTTGGTCGACCAGCACCTGATTGGCCTTGCCGTGCCCAATGACGTTGAGCGGGGTGGAAGTTCGCCAAGGACGGCCGGGAGTTGCCTCTAAGGTGGAAGGCCAACGGACCTAAATGCCGGCAGACGTCCGAGTCAGGCAAGGCGCTCATCGATGGGCATTGCGCCAAGAAAGATCAAAGGCCCCGGAAACCGGGGCCTTTCCTTGCTAGACCAGAACTAAGAACGAGAAGAGGAAGATTCGAAAATCATCATTGTTCCTCACCACACAGTTTGCCTCACCCTGCCTAAAAAGTGACGTCTAATCAACGGTCTAGATTCCAGGGTGGCTCAAATTGGCGGGCTTGCCAACCAACAGTGTGGCTCGGGTTTTCGGGGCGAACTTGGATGCACATCCTGTGACCTGAGCCCCAAGTTCCCTCCGGTTTTGAGGAGAGTCCTTGGGTTGATGTTTGGCCTTATGCGGCCAGCTTTTCCAGTGCGAGTTTGGTGGCGAACTCGTTGGGCGTGAGATTGCCCAGCGAG
>JAEYYP010000048.1 GCA_023428425.1 Pseudomonadota bacterium | reverse complement strand
CCGGCACCGGAGGAGACCGACTTGACCACCAGCGCAACCAACCGCCCCGTCCTGAGCCTCGACGGCACCTGGGACTTTTCCTATTCCGGCCCGGCGGCGCGCCTCGATGGCGAGCGCCAGGCACGGGTCCCCGGCGTCTGGCAGGCCCAGTTCGCCGAACTCCGCAACTCGACCGGCACCGGCACCTACCGCCGCACCGTCGAAGTCCCCTCCAACTGGTCCGGTAAGCGCGCATTCCTCATCTTCGAGGGCGTCTTCCACATCACCACCGTCAGTATCAATGGCGAAGTCGTCGCGCGCCACGACAACGCCTGGATCCCGATCGAGATCGACGTCACCCGCTTCGGCCCGCGCTTCACCCTCGAGGTCACCGCCCACGTCCCCGACGAGCGCGACTATGCCGAGCGCGGCCTCGGCGTCATGCTCCACGGCAAGCAGGATTGGTATGGCCTCCAGGGCGGCATCTTCAAGCCCGTCCACCTCGAGGCCCGCGAGCCTCTGCACATCACCGGCCTCGCCGTCGCCACCGAAACCGATCTCGCCAGCCACGCCGTCACCGTTCGCGGCCACCTCGACGGCGCCGGCACCGCCACGCTGAGCCTCACCCGCAACGGCCAGACGGTCGCCGAGCAGTCCTTCTCCGTCAGTGCCGACATCGCCCTCCGCCTGCCCGTCCCCTCGGTCGAGTTGTGGTCCCCCGACACCCCCAACCTCTACGACCTGACGGTCACCATCGGCGCCGACGTCCAGACCCGCACCGTCGGCTTCCGCAAGTTCGAGTCCCGCGACGGCCGCCTCTGGCTCAACGGCGAGCCCTTCTACATGTTCGGCGCCCTCGACCAGGACTGGTACCCCGAGGAAGAAAGCCGTCACCCCACCCCCGAATTCCTCGAGCAGCGCTTCAAGAACGCCAAGGCCATCGGCCTCAACACCCTGCGCTGCCACGTCAAGATTCCGGACCAGCTCTATCTCGATCTCGCCGACCGTCTCGGCCTCGTCGTCTGGCTCGACATGCCCTACATGGAGTGGCTCGCCCCCGAGACGCGCGCGCAGCTCACCGACACTTTCCGCGCCGCCGTCGACAATCACGGCCACCACCCGGCCATCTGCATCTGGACCATCATCAACGAAGGCTGGGGCATCGAACTCGATGACAACCCCGATGACCGCGCCTGGTTGAAGTCGAGCTTCGACGCCTTCAAGGCCCGCATCCCGCAGGGCCTGCTTGTCGACAACTCCCCCTGCTTCCCGCGCAACTACCACGTGAAGTCCGACATCGAGGATTTCCACTGGTACAATAGCTGGCCCTCGCAGAACGCCTGGTTCGCCCGCGTTACCAACGAGTTTGCGGCCCGCCCGGCATGGAGCTACAGCCCGCACGGCGACGCCGAACGTACCGGCAGCGAGCCGCTGATCTGCTCCGAGTTCGGCGTCTGGGGCCTGCCCCATCTCAAGGACATCATGGAGAAGGCCGGCTCCGAACCCTGGTGGTTCGAGAGCGGCCATGACTGGAACAATGGCGCCGGCTACCCGCACGGCATCGAGACCCGCTTCCGCGACGCCCAGCTCGGCCCCATCTTCGGCGACCTCGACGGCTTCGTCGCCGCCGCCCAGGATACCCAGTACCGCGCGCTGAAATACCAGATCGAAACCCTGCGCTGGGCCGCCCCGATCTGCGGCTACATCATCACCGAACTCAACGACACCCAGTGGGAAGCCAACGGCCTGATGGACGCGCGCAACAATGTGCGTGCCTTCGGCAACAAGTTGCATGCCCTGCAGCAACCCGCCCTCGTCGTCGCCCGTCCCGAGCGCACCACCCTCGCCGCAGGCGAAACGGTCACCGTGCCCGTCCGCCTCACCAGCGCCGGGCAGCTCCCCTCGGGCGTGTCCCTCACCTGGCACTTTGCGGGCACCACGGGGACGATCGAACTCCCACCCGCCCCAAGCGGCAGCGCAGAGGTCACCCTCTCGCTGACCGCCCCCACCAGCCTCGCCATCGAAACCGAGACCGTCGAACTCGAAGCGACCGACGCCACCGGCCACCGGTTCGCCCGCGGCACCCACGAGTTCTGCATCGTCCCGCCCGTCGCGAACGCTCCCGCCCTCGACCCCGCCGACGATGGCGCCCGTGCCCTGCTCGCCGCCCTCGGCTACCCCATTGCCCCCGGCGGCACGCTCCTCGCCACCCGGCTCAGCACGCCGGTCCGCGAGCAGGTGCTCGCTGGCCGCAAGGTCCTGCTCGTCGCCAACGATATCGACGCCCTCGTCGATCCCGCCCGCAATCTGCCGGCCGGCGACAACCACAATTTCCCCACCATGCAGTTGCGAGAGCGCGAAGGCACCCCATGGGATGGCCGCTGGATGGGGGCCTTCTCCTGGCGCCGCACCGATGGCCCGTGGGCCGGGCTCCCCAACGGCCCCATGCTCGACGAGCACTGGGCCGGCATCATCCCGAAATACGTCCTCACCGGCTTTCGCTCCACCGCCTTCGGTGGCCTCGTAGATGCCGGCATCGCCGTCGCCTGGCTGCACAAGGCCGCCGCGCTCACCAAGCGCAGCTTCCTCGGCAAGGGCTGGATCACCGTCTCCACCTTCGACTTCACCTCCGCCGAAGCCCAGGCCAACCCCCTCGCCGCGCACGTCCTGAAGGCCCTGGCGGAATCCTGACCTCGAGATTCGATGCGCCGCCCCCGAACCATCACGTATGGATCGTGGGGGCCGCTGGTCACCTTGTAACGTGCCGAGCGCTCCATGTGGTATTGATGGAGCTGCGGTGATGCGCGCCAACCCGTCAGCACCTTGTGCAGCAC
>JAEYYP010000414.1 GCA_023428425.1 Pseudomonadota bacterium | reverse complement strand
GCGAGCCGCAGCGCCGCATCTCCTCATGCAGCAGACCCACCGCGTTGTATTCGGCGTCGTCCGACCGGAAGGAGTTGGAGCAGACCAGCTCCGCCAGCTTGTCGGTATCGTGGGCCTCGGTCTTGCGAACCGGCCGCATCTCGTGCAGCACGACGGGCACGCCGCGCGTGGCGAGCTGCCAGGCGGCTTCCGATCCGGCGAGACCGCCGCCGATGACATGGACGGGGCGAAGGGTGTCGGTCATTGGGCTTTCCAGAATACTGTGCGAAGGCAGAGGGGCTAAGAGCAGGCGGATCAGGGGCGGGTTATGGCGCTCTGCATCGCCAAGATCCAGGCCTCAATCAATACTGCGTGGGAGGGAAGGCGTGAAAAAAGCTCGTTGGCCTTTTCCTCGTCGTAGGTATGAACCGTCAGGTTCCGGTCGTTCATCATTTCGATTGCAGCTTCCGCCTGCTCCTCGGTCAGGAAGCCGGCGATCTGGCTCTCGCGCACCATCGCCTTCGGACTTGCCGAGGTGAGCCGTTCAGCCCCCATCTGGTCGGCGATCACCGACCTCGCAGCTTTCCAGACTGTTTCCGTTGCCAAGGTGAATCGCAGAATCGCGGAGTCGCGGACTACATCGTCCACGGGACGGGCAAGGACTTCCTGAAGGCGTTCCAAGGCTTGACGTGCGATATCGAGTTTCCGGCTCACCTTGTCCATTCGATCCCTTCCCGTTCGACCTCCTGCCGGAACTCCCGCCGCGCCGTCCGGAGGTCCACCACGTCGACGAAGTATGGAACGGTGCTCTCTTCCAACTCTTCGTTGATCTCTCCGATCAGATCGGGGGGCAGCGGCTCTGCCGGGTCGATGGCCACGTCGATATCGCTCCAATGTCCGACATCGCCGCGGGCGCACGAGCCGAACAGATAAACGCGGGCAGGGTGCCCCGCCAAACGCTGGAGGACTATGCGCTTCACAGTGTCGAGGGCGCGCAAACGTACCGGGTTCATCATGGCTGCAGTTTAACACCATTCGGGTCTGGATGCGGCCAAAGGAAAATGCCGGCCCCCCACAAGGAAGGCCGGCCGCAAGTCGATCAGGAGTCAATCAGAACATCTAGCCAGAACCGTTACGTCGAGCGGAGGCTCACTCGCTTTTGGTCGTCGTGCTGCGTTCGATGGTGGTGGCGCCGGTCGGGGCCGGGGTCACGGTGCTCGAACCATAGTTCGGGGTGGTGGTCGTGGTGGTCGTCGTGCTGGTGGTGGAGCCGTCGGAGCCGCAGGCGGCCAGCAGCAGCGCGGCCCCCAGGGCGGTGCCCACACCGGTCAGAATCGTCTTCATGCGCCTCTTCTCCCATGCAGTGCGAACTCTGCAGGGGAGAACGCGGCGCAGCTTGCGTTTGTTCACGCCCTCTTTCGGGTTGCCGATTTCCGCACCACCGGTTTCGCCTTCAGGTAGGGGGCGAGGTAACGGCCGGTGTAGCTGCGTTCCACCTTTGCGACATCCTCCGGCGTGCCCTCGGCGACGATCTCGCCGCCGCCGGTACCGCCCTCCGGTCCCAGGTCGATGATCCAATCGGCAGTCTTGATGACCTCCAGATTGTGTTCGATCACCAGCACCGTGTTGCCCTGGTCGACCAGCGCGTGCAGCACCTCCATCAGCTTTTCCACGTCGGCGAAATGCAGGCCGGTGGTCGGCTCGTCCAGGATGTACAGCGTGCGGCCGGTGGCGCGGCGGCTCAGCACCTTGGACAGCTTGACCCGCTGCGCCTAGCCGCCCGAGAGCGTGGTCGCCGCCTGCCCGATGTGGATGTAGCCGAGGCCGACCCGTTCCAGCGTGTCCATCTTGTCGCGGATGCCGGGGACCGCCTTGAAGAACTCCTTGCCCTCCTCGACCGTCATGTCGAGCACATCGGCGATGGTCTTGTCGCGGTAGGTGACTTCCAGAGTCTCGCGGTTGTAGCGCTTGCCGTGGCAGACGTCGCAGGTGACGTAGACGTCGGGCAAGAAGTGCATCTCGATCTTGATGACGCCGTCGCCCTGGCAAGCCTCGCAGCGCCCGCCCTTGACGTTGAACGAGAATCGGCCGGGACCATAGCCGCGCGCCTTCGATTCCGGCAGGCCGGCGAACCAGTCGCGGATCGGGGTGAAGGCGCCGGTGTAGGTCGCCGGGTTGGAGCGCGGGGTGCGGCCGATCGGCGACTGGTCGATGTCGATGACCTTGTCCAGATGCTCCAGGCCCAGAACCGCGTCATGATCCGCCGGATGCTCGCGCGCACCCATCAGCTTGCGCGCCACCGCCTTGTAGAGCGTCTCGATGATCAACGTCGACTTGCCGCCGCCCGACACGCCGGTCACGCAGGTGAAGGTGCCGAGCGGAATCTTGGTCGAGACGTTCTGCAGATTGTTGGCCCGGGCGCCCTGCACCTCAAGGAACTGGCCGGGATGGCCAGGCCGGCGGGTGTCGGGCACCGGCACGAAGCGGGTGCCGTTCAGATACTGGGCGGTGATGCTGTTGGGGTTCTTCTGAACCTCCTCAGGCCGGCCCTGGGCGATGACGGTGCCGCCATGCTGGCCGGCTCCGGGACCCATGTCGACCAGATAGTCGGCGCTGCGGATCGCGTCCTCGTCATGCTCGACGACGATGACCGTGTTGCCGATGTCGCGCAGGCGTTTCAGCGTGTCCAGCAGCCGGTCGTTGTCGCGCTGGTGCAGGCCGATGGACGGCTCGTCCAGCACATAGAGCACGCCGGTTAGGCCGGAGCCGATCTGCGAGGCCAGCCTGATCCGCTGGCTCTCGCCGCCCGACAGGGTGCCGGACCCGCGGCTGAGCGTCAGATACTCGAGGCCGACGGCGTTAAGGAATCCCAGCCGCTCGTTGATCTCCTTCAGGATGCGGTAGGCGATCTCGCGGTCCTTCGGGCGCAGATGCTCGTTCAGCTCGCTGAACCACGCGCCGGCACCGGCGATGGACAGTTCCGCCGCCTCGGAGATGTTGCGGCCGCGGATCTTGACCGCCAACGCTTCCGGCTTCAGGCGAGCGCCCTTGCAGACCTCGCAGGGCTGGGAGGACTGGTATTTCGAAAGCTCGTCGCGGGTCCAGGCGCTGTCGGTCTCGCGGTAGCGGCGCTCCAGATTGTTGACGATGCCTTCGAACGCCTTGTTGGTCTGGTAGCGCCGCAGGCCGTCGTCATAGGTCATGGTGATTGCCGACCCGTCGGAGCCGAACAGGATGGTCTGGCGCACCTTCTCCGGCAATTCCTGCCAGGGCGTGGTCATCGACGCGCCGAAATGCTCGCAGATGCTCTCCAGCGTCTGGTCGTAGTATTTGGAGGTCGAGCCGGCCCACGGCGCGATGGCGCCCTTCGCCAAAGACAGCCGCTCGTCCGGCACCACCAGCATCGGGTCGAAATAGATCTTGCTGCCCAACCCGTCGCAGGCCGGGCAGGCGCCGAACGGGTTGTTGAAGGAGAACAGCCGCGGCTCGATCTCCGGAATCGTGAAGCCGCTGACCGGGCAGGCGAATTTCTGCGAAAAGACGGTCAGCTCGTTGGTCTCGGCATTCTCGACCCAGACGATACCGTCGGCCAGGCCCAGCGCGGTTTCCAGCGAATCGGCCAGACGGTTGCCCAGCCCTTCGCGCACCACGATGCGGTCGACCACCACCTCGATGTCGTGCTTCAGCTTCTTGTTGAGCGCCGGCACCTCGTCGATCTCGTACATGG
>JAEYYP010000340.1 GCA_023428425.1 Pseudomonadota bacterium | reverse complement strand
TATCGCAGACACACCCCTGCCTGCCTTCGAACAGGCCGCCACCCGCGCCACGGTCGAAGAGATGCGCCTCTCCATCGGACCACTCGGTGTGCTGGTCCGTGTCGCGGGACCGAAGCTGGCCGAGCGTCTGTTTGCGCCCCTGCGCCACGTCGCTGTCGCCTCGGATGCCCCGCCAGACCTGACGCTCTGCGCGTGGAGCGTCGCCGAGACCGGCGTGGCTCCGCCTGTCGGGGTCGCCTGGACCTACGACGAGCCGCTCGAATGGCTGCGCCCCACCGGTGGCCTCATCGTCTCGTGCCTGCCGAGCGCGGAAGAGCTTCAGCGCATCTCGATCGCCCGGCCGTTCCAGTGGGCGCTGATCGCCGCCCTCACCGCCCGCGGACTCCCGGCCCTCCACGGCGCCCTGGTCTCCGCCCCGGGGTCGGGCAAGGGCCTGTTGCTGGTCGGTCCCAACGGCAGCGGCAAGTCCACCACCTGCCTTGCGGCCGTTCGCGCCGGGTTCGGCTTGGTCGGAGAGGACGTCGTGGTAGCCGAACGCAGTGCGGCGGGCATCACTGGCCACTCGCTCTACTGCAGCTGCAACCTGACACAGCAGACCCAGGCGCTGTTCCCCGACCTGTCCGGCCCGCTCATCCTGCCCTACGGTGCCGCGCCCGACGCCAAGTCCATCCTCATCCTGCCGCCCGATGGTCCGCAAAGCCCAATGCGCCGCAGCCTGCCGGTCGCCGCGCTGGTCTTCACCGTCATCACTGGAACGCCCGGCCCGAGCCGCTGGACACCCATTTCGACCGAGGAATCCAGGCAACGCTTCGAGGCCGCCCTGCGTCAGTCCAAGAAGCTGACCGATCCGCACCGGCAGGCCCACGAAGCCGCCGCCCTGCCTCTCGTGACGGCGCTTCCCGCCTATCGCCTCGATCTCGGCACCGACATCGGACTGATCCCCGACGCCCTCTCCGACCTGTCGCGGAGCCTGCCGTGAGCGCACCCAGGCTCGGCGATTTCGGCCACGAGCCCGAACCGGCGCTGCTCGACCTGCTGCGTGCGCTCGTGGGCGTCGCGCCCGCCACCGCAGACGCCCGCAACGTGGTGATTGCTGCGGCGACCGGCGACGCCGACAAAGGGGTTCAGAAGCTGCTGCCGCTGGCCCGCGGCAACGCAGCACTTCTCGCGACGGTCCCTCCGGACACACTGGCGGCCATCGAAAAGCGCTACCTCAAGTCCCGCAATGCCTTCGTGCGCCTCGAATCCACTGCTCGCCTGGTTTCGGACGGCCTCGCGGAAGCCGGCATACCTGCGCTGTTTCTCAAGGGTTTTCCGCTCGCCTGTCGCGTCTATCCCAGCCCGGCCCAACGGCCGATGGGCGACCTCGATCTTGCGGTCCCGCATCAGTCCTTCCAGCAGGCCAGCGCGGTGCTCGACAAGCTCGGCTTCGCCGATGCCCGCCCGCAAGGCAGCCAGAGCCGGGCCATTCCCGGCGTCAGCACCCACGCCTGCCCGTTCCGGAACGACACGCGGCAGGTCAACCTCGACCTCCACTACAACATCCTCAACTACTCCATCTGGGAGAGCGCCGACGACGGCTTCTGGGCCGCCGCCGAACCGCTGGGCCAGCCCGGCTTCGGCGCGGCGCTGACCCTGGCGCCCGAGCATCACCTCTTCCACGCGTGCCTCCACGGCTACTCGCGCAGCCTGCTGCAACTGTCGATCCGCTGGATGCTCGACGCGCATTTCATCCTCGCGCGCTCCGGGCCGGGCTTCCGTTGGCCGATGCTCGAAACCGAGGCCCGGCGCCATCGCTGCGGCCCGCTCCTCGCCGCCGCCCTCGGCTACCTCGCCCAAAACCTCGACTGCCCGATCCCCACCGACGTGCTGGCGCGGCTCGCCGCACAGGACATGCCGCAGTTCGATCGCGCGTTCTTCCGCCAGACGGCCGACCTCAACGAGGCCGCCGGCTTCCGTCGCCGCATCGCCATCGCCTGGAACGCCTGCCAGCGGCAGGCCGGACACCGCTTCGCCACCCCGCTGCCATTCCTCGCTCAGATGGCCCGGCGCTGGGGCGTCGCCTCGCCGCGACAGCTCGTCTCCGAGGCCCTGAAGCACCTCCACGAGCCCGCCTTCATGCGCGCCAAGCGCCGGCTCTCGGACCCGGGGAAGCGTTGATGTCGGCCGAGCAGGACTTGCTGCAGCTCTGCGCCGGTCCACCCGCCGGCCGCGCCGCCGCATGGGAACGGTGGATCGCCGCCCTGCGGGAACCCCAACGCGACGCCGAGCCCTACCCCGCGCACTGGCGCGACCTCATGCCCCTCGCGGCCTTCCGCCAGCGCGAAGGCGGACTTGCCGGCCCCGGCTGGCTGTTGAGCCGCCTGCGGGCCGCCTCGGTGCTCGAGGAACGCCGCCTCGTCGCCGTCGAGGATACGGCTGCCGAAATCCTCGCCGACCCGGCCATCGCTCCGCACGATCCGCTGATGCTCGGCGGCCTCGGCCTCGGGCAAACCGTCTACCCCCACCCCGCGACCCGCCACACCGGCATCATCACCCTGCTGCTTCGCCCCGGGACATCGCTGCGCCCCCTGATGTACCGCCTCGTCTCAAAAGGCTACCGCACCCGCGAAGGCGGCTGGCGCACGCTGCACGTTCCATTCGTCCGCCACGCCCGCCTCCGGCTCGATCACCCCTCGCAAATGAAGCTGCTGCTCCTCAGCGCCCCGGCCTGGCGCCACACGGAGGCTCTGGGCCACGCCAGCCTGCGGCAGCGCGCCGTGCCCGTTGCCGCGGGCAGTGCACGCTTTCTCGCCCCCTCGCCCGCCGATGCCCTCGCCCTCACGGCAGCACGGCTGACCGGTGAGGGCGCCGCCAACCTCGTTCCCATGGTCGACGAGGCCCTGCTCCGCCAATACCTGGCCGGCCCGGCGCACGCGCCAGCCGTCGCTCTGATCAAGGAATAACGATGTCCGACCCCGCGAACCGTCTGCAGATCGTGCTGTGGAAGTGGACCAACCCCAAGAAGCTCCACATCCTCTTCGATTTCTCGACCGAGGCGGTGAACAAGCTCTACCGGCAGATCGAAGCCAATCTCACCATCCCGCACGATGTCGTCTGCATCACCGACAACCCCGCCGGGCTCGACAGCGGCATCCGGGTCGTGCCGATCTGGACCGAGAACGCCGAGATGGGCGGCTGTTACCGCCGCCTCCGCCTCTTCGGCCCCGACGCGACCAGCCTCGTCGGCCCCCGCTTCGCCTGGATCGATCTCGACAGCGTCATTGTCGGCAACATGGATGCTATCCTCGGCCGCAAGGAGGATATCGTCCTCTACCGCTCCAACTCGGTCGCCGGGCAGCCCTACAATGGCTCGATGGTACTGATGAGCGCCAATGCCCGCCCGCAGGTGTGGGACCGCTTCGACCCCGCCACCGCCGCCGCGACTACCGCCGCCGCCGGCTTCACCGGCACCGATCAGGCCTGGATGGCCCACGTCCTCGGCCCGAACGAAGCCGTTTGGGACAAGTCGGACGGCGTCATGCACTTCCGCCTCGACTGCACGCCCGAACTTCCGGAGCACTCCCGCATCGTCTTCTTTCCCGGCGTCGCCAAGATGCACTTGCCGACCACGCGCAAGACCGCGCCATGGATCGACCGGATGTTTCCGCTCGACACCTGAGGGTCAACGGCGCTTGAACACCGGCGGCCGCTTCTCCTTGAAGGCCGCCCTGCCCTCTTTCGCGTCCTCGGTCGCAAAGCAGATCGCCTGCAGGTCGCGCTCATAGGCGATGGAGTTGGCGATCGACAGCTCCCACGCCGCGCGCAGGTTGAGCTTCGCCGTCTCGGCCGCGATCGGTGCCCGCGCCGCAATCGCCTGGGCGATCTTCATCGCCTCGGCCATCAGCTCGGCCTGCGGCACGACGCGGGAGACGAGGCCCCATTTCTCGGCCGTTGCCGCATCGATCGGATCGCCGGTCATCACCATCAGCGCCGCGTTCGACGGGCCGATGGCGTGGGCGAGATTCACCGCCATGCCGCCGCCACCGATCCAGCCGAGCTTGATCTCCGGTGCTGCAAAGCTCGCGTTACTCGCCGCGATGCGGATGTCGCAGGCCATTGCCGTCTCGAGCCCGCCGCCGAAGGCGTAGCCATTGACCGCCGCGACCGACGGCTTCAGCAGGGCGCGGATGGCATCGCAATAGTCCGGCCGATTGCGGAAATTCCAGGCGGTGTCGTAGTCGTCGAGTGTCCGGATGTCCGACCCGGCCGAGAAGGCCTTCTCGCCCGCCCCGGTCAGGATCACGCAGCGAATGCCGTCGTCCTTGTTGAACGCCGTCACCGCTTCGACCAGCGCCGCCGCCATTTCCGGCGTCATCGCGTTCAGCTTTTCCGGCCGGTTGATGGTGATGGTGCCGACGAAGCCGTCGCGGGCAACGAGGATGTTCTCGCTCATACCCCGTTCTCCGCCACCGCACCCTTCTTCAGCAGCGCTTCGATCTCGGCATCGGAGTACCCGGCTTCGATCAGCACGTCGCGGCTGTGCTGGCCGACGACCGGTGCGCCACGATCAACCGTCGACGGCGTCTTCGAGAATTTTATCGGGAAGCCCGGCGTCTTCACGTGGCCCTCGGTCGGGTGCTCGTACTCGACGAATGTGCCGTTGTGCTTGATCTGCTCGTCTTCGACGAGGTCGGCATAGCCATAGACCGGGCCGCACCAGATATCGGCGGCGCGCAGCAGCTCCAGCCACTCCGCCGTGGTCTTCGTCTTCAGCCGATCGCGCGTCTTGGCGAAGATCTCGTCGCGCTTCTCCCAGGTGTCGATCTCGTCGTCCATGGTGAGAAAGCTCGGCTCGCCGATGGTCTGGCCGAGGTTCGCGAGCTTGGGGAACGCCACGATGATGAAGCCGTCCGACGTCGCGAACGCGCCGTAGGGCGCGCGGATATAGACATGCGCATGCGGCTCGGCCGACCGCGTCTGCGGCTTGTGCCCCACCGTGAACACCGACAGTTCCTGCATCTGGATGGTGGTGATCGCGTCGAGCATGTTCACCTGCACCAGCTGGCCCTCGCCGGTCCGCTCACGGTGCAGCAGCGCCGCCAGCGCACCCTCGAACGCGGTGTAGGCGGTGATGCCGTCAACGAGATACTGCCCCGCCGCATTCGGCGGCTCGCCTTCGCGTCCGGCCGACAGCATGGCGCCCGACATGCCCTGCAGCACAAGGTCCTGGCCCGGCCGATGGAGGTACGGACCGTCCTCGCCATAGCCCGAGATCGAGACGTAGATTAGCCGCGGATTGATCGCGCTGAGCGTCTCGTAGTCGACGCCCAAGCGCTTCGCCACGCCAGGCCGGTAGTTCTGGAGGAACACGTCGGCCGACTTCACCAGCTCCAGCAGCACCGCCTTGCCGTCGGGATCCTTGAGGTCCACCGCCAGCGAGCGCTTGTTGCGGTTGAGCGAGAGGAACGAGACGTTGACCTTGTTGCCGCGCGCCCCACCCGCCGCCGTGTGGCGCTGCCACTCACCAGTCACCGGCTCCACCTTCACCACATCGGCACCGAGATCACCCAGCCGCTGCGCCGCGAACGGCCCTGCCATGGCGATGGAACAATCGAGAACGCGATAACCGGACAGGATGCCCATTTGTGTGAGGTCTTTCGTGGTCAGTGCATGTACCAGCCGCCATCGACGTGGATGGTCTGGCCGGTGATGAAGGAAGCGGCGTCGGAGGACAGGAACATCAGGATGTTGGCGATATCGGCCGGCGCGCCGCGCCGCTGCAGCGCCTGCGCCTCGTAGATGCGCTTCTCGTAGGCCGGCAGGTCGGGATGGATCTTCTCGGCATCGGTCGGGAAGGCGCCCGGCGCCACCGCATTGACGGTGATGCCGTGCTTGCCGAACTCGCGCGCCCATGAGCGAGTCAGCCCGACCAGCGCCATCTTCGATTGCACATAGGGCGTCAGATCGGACCACCCGCCCGAAATCGTCACCGACGAGATGTTGATGATGCGCCCGCGCTTCGCCGCCTTCATGTGCGGCAGGGCCACCTGCACCGCGACGATGCCCGCATCGACGTTGACGCGCTGCACCAGCTGCATCTCTTCGATCGTGTAGGCCTCGAACGGCTTGCTCGGATAGATCGCCGCATTGTTGATGACGACATCGAACCCGCCGACTTCGCCCGACAGCTGTTCGAGCCCAGCCTTGAAGCCAGCCAGATCGGAGAGATCCAGCGCAGACGTCACCAGCCCATCGAGCCCCGCCGCCGCTTCAGTAAGCGCTGCCAGCTTCACCGGGTTGTTGTCGATGGCGATGACCTTCGCCCCCGAGCGCAGCATCTCCACCGTCGTCTCGAGCCCGAGCCCACCCGCCGCACCGGTATAGAGAATGGTGCGCCCGCTGAGTGAGCCGAAGTGATCCGCACCCATCAGCGCCCCTCGATCTTCACATGATTGCCCGAAACAGCCGGATACTCGTCCTCCGGCTGCCCTGCGATCGCCCGGATGCGCGCCTCGCTCGCCGAGATATCGGCCGCGCCGTCCAGTACGCGGAACACGCTGTCGTAGCGCTTCTCCTCGCCGTGCTGCAGCCAGATCATCTCGCCGCGCTCGCGCGCCGCGTTGTTGCCCAGCACATGGTTGGTCGAGGGCTCGATGCCGAGCGCATACTGCCCCGCCTGCAGGTTCTGCCACTCGTAAAGGCAGGGGAACTGGTCCTTGCGCGTCTCGACCTCGAAGCCGATCCCGGCATGATCGTTGACCAGCGCAACATACTGCTTGCCTGAGTCATCCGCTCCCAGTTCGTGCTGCCAGACCTGCTCGTGGAAATCGAGTTTCGGCGCCGGCAGCGTGCGATAACCCACGCCCTGCTTGCGATAGTCGCCGCCCGCATGCGCCGCCCACACGACGTCCTTGATCGGCGCGAGATAGCGCGAGCCCTCGTCCAGCACCGGGTGCCCGACATTGATGTGGTAGCAGTACATGTGGGGCGTCTTGTAGAAGCCGTGGTTCACCACCCGGTCGGTGATGCGAATGTCCTTTCCCCCGACATCCGCCTCGATCCGCCGGATGAGATGCAGGTCCTCGCCGAACACGGCCGACTGCTGCACGATACCCTCGGCCCACAGCACGCATTCGTCGCCGGTCCACGTCTCGCCATAGCCGGTGAGCCTGGCCGGGATCGTCCCCACCCGCCCATGCAGCGAATGGCTGACCGTCTGCTTGGGCGAGTAGACGTAGTTGTCCGCCGGCACATCGTTCATGAACAGGATGTGGTCGAGCCCGCAGGTCACCAGCAACCCGGAGAACGACCGCGCCCAGGCGAGCCCGCCCTCACCCTCGTACTCATGCAACCCCGGATGCCGGAACCCCGCCGGCGAATTCCAGCCGATCGCCTGCCCCTTGAACTCGCAGTCGGCGATATCGAGCGCCCGATCGACCAGCGCCGTGAAGCGCAGGCCCGAGCCGGTGCGGAACTCGAGCATGCGGATGCCGCGCTCCACCCCGTCGGACAGCTCCATCAGCCGCACACCCGCGAACTGGCTCAGCATGCCGGCGCGCTCTGCAATCTCGCGGCGGGTGTAATCTCGCCCGTTCAGCTTCACCATCGGGATCTCCTCAGTCGAGATGGTAGATTTCGGGGATGGTGCTCCACCACTCGCCCGCGGCAGCCGTCTTCAGCGGCATCTGGCAGGGGTCGGTCAGCGCCAGCCATTCCTTGGTGATGGCGCGTTCGCCGAGCACCTGCATGTCGGCTTCGTAGTCGGTACCGGTATATTCCCAGTAGCCGAAGAGCAGCATTTCGGGCTCGCGCAGGTAGATCGAGTAGTTCTGGATGTTCGCGGCCTTCAGCGCCGCATCCATCTCGGGCCACGGCGAAGCGTGGAGGGCCTTGTATTCTTCGAGCTTTTCGGGCCTGACCCCGATCACCATGCCCATCCGTTGCGCCATGGCGATTACTCCTTGGTGCCGCCGGCCGTCATGCCGGAAACGAGGTAGCGCTGCGCGAACAGGAACACCAGCATCACCGGCGCAATGGCCACGAGGGTGGCGAGCGCCAGCGCCGAAAGCGTGATCGTCGTCGAGGCAGCGTTCGTCGGATTGAAGGCCGGAACGTTCGACAGCAGTTCGGCGAGACCGACCTGGATCGGCGCCTTGCGGCCCGGCAGCGTCACATAGGGCAGGAAGTAGTTGTTCCAGTTGCCGGTGAAGCTGAAGAAGCCGACGAGCGCGATCACCGGGGTCGAGAGCGGCATGGCAATCTTCATGAACACCTGCCACTCATTGGCCCCGTCCATGCGCGCCGCCGCCAGCAGGTCGCGCGACACCGCCGTCGAGAAGTAGATGTAGGTCAGGTAGACGCCGAACGGATAGAACGAGAACGGCAGGATCGCCGCCAGCGGATTGCCGATCAGCCGCACCGCGCTCAGCTCGAGGAAGATCGGCAACACCAGCGCCGTCGAGGGGATCAGCATCACGATCAGCGTGGTGATCAGCAGCAGCTTGCGGCCCGGGAACTCCGTCATCGCCAGCGCATAGCCGGCCGGGATCGAAATCCCCAGCGTGATCACCAGCGCCGCCACGCAATAGAACACCGAGTTGCCGATCCAGGTCCAGATCAGCCCGCCCTGGAAGGTCATCAGGCTCTGCCAGTTGCTGATCAGCGTGCCGATGTCGCCGAAGGCGAACGGCGCATCGAGTAGCAGCTGCCGGTCCGTCTTGGTCGGCGCGATCAGCAGCCAGATCAGCGGCACCACGAAGAACAGTGCCGCCGTGATCAGCAGCAACACGCCGAAGGCTCGACCCAGCCAGGCCCCGGGCGACAGGTCCTGTGGCCGGCCGCCGACGGTTTCGTAACTATGCGCGCTCAAACAGGCCACCCTTGAAGACGAAATAGATGGATAGGGCGATCGCCACGACGAGCAGTACCAGCGAGATCGCCGCCGAGCCGTTGAAGTCGTTCTGCTTGAAGGCGTAGAGGAAGGCGAGCTGGTTCAGCGAATAGTCCTGCCCCACCACGCCGCGGCTCGCCTGCGACAGCACGCGCGGCTCGACGAACAGCTGCGTGCCACCGGCAAAGCTCATGATCACCATGTAGGCGATCCACTTGCGCATCAGCGGGATCTGGATCGACCAGGCGATCTGCACCGGACTGGCGCCGTCGATCCGCGCCGCCTCGATGATGTCCTTGGAAATGTTGTTGAGCGCGCCATACATGATGACGATCCACCCACCGGCGCCTGTCCAGAAGGCGATCACCGCCAGCACGATCGGCAGCCGGCTCGCTTCGACGGCGCCCACGAAGGTCTGGATACCGAGCGCCTGCAGCAGCCACGACACCGGGCTCACCGTGGGGTCGAGCACGAACAGCCATAGCATCACGCTCGATGCACCGGCCAGCGCGCCGGGGATATAGTAGACGAAGCGCATCGTACCCGAGAACCAGCGCAGCCCGATCGAGTGGACGAGGATGGCGAGCGTCACCACCAGCACCACCAGCAGCACCAGCCACACGACGATGAAGATGCCGACATGCTCGACCGCCGGCCAGAACCGGTAGTCCTTGAACACCTTGATGAAATTGTCGAAACCGACGAACGCGTTCTTCTTGGTGAAGGCGAGATAGATCGCATAGAGCGCCGGCAGGATGCCGAAAAAGATCAGGAACAGCGTGTAAGGCGCGGCAAATAGCATGCCGATCCGCCCCTGCGCCCGCTCGACGCTGAGGCCCTTCTTGGCCGGGCGCTCCAGGGCGACTGCAGTGTTCTCGATCGTGGTCACGCGGGAGGCTCCAGGCACTGCGGTTTCGATTCATCGGCTGGGGATGTAGACCCCCACCCTCAATCCCTCCCCACGAGGGGGAGGGAAGCGATGTTGCACCGCCTCCGCCACAAGGTCTCCCTCCCCCTTGTGGGGAGGGTAGCGCAGCTTGGGAGCGTCAGCGACCTAGCAAAGCTAGGGTGGGGGGGGTAGTCGGCGAAGCCGCCCTGCACCTCCCCCCCTTTGTGGGGGAGGCCGGGAGGGGGCCGTCCTGGTCAGCTACGGCACACGCCCACCCGCCGGAAGGTTGCCCCCCGCCGGGCCCCACCCGTTACTCGACGGTATACCCGACGACCTGCGCCTCGTTCTTCATTTCCTGCTGCCAGTCGGCGGCAAGCTCGGTCATCGTCTTGCCGGCAGCGAGGCCGGGCGTGATGATCTTGGCCCATGCGGTTTCAGGCGAGAAGTTCGGGTAGCCCCAGCCGTTCCAAACCGACGAAGCGGCGGCCTGGATGGCGGCCTTGAAGTCGCCGGCATAGAAGCCGCTCGCAGCCTGAGCGTCGAGCCAGGCGTCGGCCGCCGACTGGTAGGCCGGCAGGCCACCGGTGCCCGCGACCGACGGGTCGGAGGTGACGAACTTGAGGAAGGTCTTCACCGCCTCGGGGTTCTGCGTGTGGCTCGAGGCGTACCAGACGCCGCCGCCGACATTGCCGGTCACGGCAGCGCCATCGGCCCACTTCAGCGGCGGAGCGGCGACCCAGTCACCGGCCTTGGCATTGACGCCACCCGGGTTCTGGAACAGCGCACCGGCGTACCAGGCAGCGCCCGGGATCGCGACGAGCTTGTCGGCGGTGGCAACGAAGTTGGCGCCGAACAGGCTGTCGAGCGTCAGCGTCTTGTTGGCCACCATGTGGTCGATGAGGTTCGACACCTTCACCGAGTTCGGGTGAGAGGTATCCGACTTGAAGGTCTCACCCTCGACCTGGAAGATCGGCGCTTCGCCACTCCAGTAGTAGACATAGGGGCCGGGGAAGGCATCGCCGATGGCGCCGAGGAAGTAGCCCGGATGGTCGGCGGCCAGCTTGTCGCCCAGTGCCTGGTATTCTTCCCAGGTAGTCGGAGCAGCGTAGCCGAACTGATCGAGCAGCGTCTTGTTGTACCAGAACAGCACCGGCGCCAGGTCGTTGCGCAGGCCATAGACCTTGCCGTCGATGGTGACGGGGTCGAGCGCGCCCGGCGTGAAGCCGGCGAGGAACTCGTCGTCGAGGAAGCCCTCGTTCAGCACCTGCGCGAAAGCCTGTGCGCCATTGTTCTCGCGCGCAGCCCATGCGGCATCGTTGTTCTGCGTCGAGAACACGACATCCGGCCAGCCTTCATTGGCCTGGTCGGCGAGGCTGATCTTGGTCTGGAACGTGCCCGAGGCGCCCGACGAACCATCGTCGAGAACGAGGTTCACCGGCACTTCCGGATGCGCGGCGATGAACGCCTCGACGGCCGGCTGGCGGGTGGCGTCGGCCCAGACGGTGATCGCTCCGTCCTGGGCGAGCGCGGCGCCGGCGACGAGCATCGCCGAGAGCGCCACGGTGGTACGCAGAAGGTTCATTTGTCTCTCCTCCCTTGGATGACAGGTGTCGGTTGGGTAGTCGAAATCAGTCTTCACGCCGCGCGCGGGGTCGTCCCGACGCGCGGATTGAACGGAGCCTCGCCGAGCTCGGAGCGCGGCAGCAGGTTGGGTCGGGCCCACTCGCGGCGGGCGGTTTCGCTGAGCACGAGGCCATGGCCCGGCCGATCGGGCGCATAGGCCCAGCCGTCCTTGATCAGCACCGGCTCGTCGACCAGGTGGTCGAAATTCTGGAACGAGTATTCCAGCCATTGCACTTCGGGCAGCGCGCACGCAGCGTGGATACCCACTTCAAGGAAGGTGTTGCCGAGGCTCACCGGAATGCCCTTGTCGGCGGCAAGCCAGCCGATCCGCATGACGTCGGTCACCTGGCCGTGCACGTTGAGGATGTCGGTCGCTTCTTCTTCCATCAGCACGCGCTTGCCGCTCGCATCGAGATACTCGCCCGAGTTGATCAGCGTCCAGTTGGCCGCATCCTTCAG
>JAEYYP010000128.1 GCA_023428425.1 Pseudomonadota bacterium | reverse complement strand
AGCCGGCCTCGAGCAGTTCGCGGATGAGGAAGCCCATGCCGCCGGCGGCGTGGAAGTGGTTCACGTCGGCGATGCCGTTGGGATAGACGCGGGCGAGGAGCGGCACGGCGCCGCTGAGCTCCGACATATCCTCCCAGGTGATGTGGAGGCCGGCCGCGGCAGCAATGGCGACGAGGTGCATGGTGTGGTTGGTCGAGCCGCCGGTGGCGTGAAGGCCAACCAGCCCGTTGACGATCGACTTCTCGCTGATGACATGACCGACGGGCGTGTACTCATTGCCCTCGGCGGTGATCGACAGGGCGCGGCGCGCAGCCTCGCGGGTCAATGCATCGCGCCGCGGCGTGCCCGGATTGACGAAGCTGGCGCCCGGCAGGTGCAGGCCCCTGATCTCCATCAGCATCTGGTTGGAGTTGGCGGTGCCGTAGAAGGTGCAGGTGCCGGGCGAGTGGTAGGACTTCGCTTCGCTCTCCAGCAGCTCGGCGCGGCCGACCTTGCCCTCGGCATAGAGCTGGCGGACCTTGGCCTTCTCGTCGTTGGAGATGCCGGTGGGCATCGGGCCGGCGGGCACGAAGACGGCCGGCAGGTGGCCGAAGGTCAGCGCGCCGATCATCAGGCCGGGCACGATCTTGTCGCAGATGCCGAGGAAGACGGCGGCGTCGAACATGTTGTGGCTGAGCGCGATCGCCGTCGCCATGGCAATGACGTCGCGCGAGAACAGGCTGAGGTCCATGCCGGGCTGGCCCTGGGTGACACCATCGCACATGGCCGGCACGCCACCCGCCACCTGGGCCGTCGCGCCGATGGACCGCGCCGCTTCCTTGATGAGGTCCGGATAGGTCGCATAGGGCTGATGGGCGCTCAGCATGTCGTTGTACGACGTGACGATGCCGAGGTTGGGCGTCTTGGAGCCGGCGAGTTTGGCCTTGTCCGCCGGCGAACAGGCGGCGAAGCCGTGGGCGAGGTTGCCGCAGGCCAGCGCGGCGCGATGCACGCCCTGGATGCGGGCGGCCTCGATGCGATCGAGATAATCACGGCGCGAACCTGCGCTCCGGGCCGCAATGCGGTCGGTCACTTCCTGGACGGCTTTGACGACGGACATCGAAATGCTCCTTGGGGGAAGCGCGTAACGCTCGTTACGGGCTCCAGAAAATGGTCAGCGGTGTCTGGCTCTGGCGCAGGATAGAGCGCACCGGCATGTCCTCAACAGGACCGTCCGCCGCAGCCTTCTCCAGCGTTGCCGCCTTCTCCTCCCCCTCGATGTGCAGATAGAGCCCCGACGCCATCAGCAGGCGCTTGAGCACCAGCGTCACCCGGGGCTCCCCCGCCCCCGGTGCCGTGATCGCGATGGCCGGTCCCTCGCCGGTCAGCGCTTCGGCGAGAGTGTCGCCGCCCGGAAAGAACGAGGCGGTGTGCCCGTCATTGCCCATGCCGAGGATCACTGCGTCGAACGGCATCGGCACGGTCGAGAGCTGCATGTTGGTGCGGGCGATCCCCGCCGCGTCCGGCACGTCCCCACCGGAATAGAGCGGCACGAAATGCGCGCTCGCCGCCGGGCCCTGCAGCAGCTTTTCGTTGACGAGGCCGGCATTGGAGCGTTCGGACGTCTCCGGCACCCAGCGCTCGTCGACCAGCGTCACGGTCACCCGCGACCAGTCGATGTCCTTCCGCCGCCCCAGGACGGAGAAGAACCGCCCCGGTGTGGACCCACCGGACAGCGCGATCGAGGCCTCTCCGCGCGCGGCAATGCCGTCGTTCAGGTGCTCGGCGACCGTTTCGGCCAGCGCGAGGGCGAGGTCTTCCTTGGTGCCGAAGCTGCGCCGTGTCGCGTTCAAATCCCGTCCTCGTGCCAGGTGCGACCGTCGCGCTCGATCAGCGCGATGGCAGCGGTGGGGCCCCAGGTGCCGGCCATGTAGGACTGCGGGCTGTCGGTGGCATTGTCCCAACCCTCGCGGATCGGATCGACCCACATCCACGCGGCCTCGAGTTCGTCGCGGCGCATGAACAGCGTCTGCTGACCGCGCACCACGTCGAGCAGCAGGCGCTCGTAGGCCTCGGGCGTGCGCTCGGCGAAGGCCTCGGCGAAGCTGAGGTTCAGCGGCACTTCGCGCAGCCGCATGCCGCCGGGGCCCGGGTCCTTGATCATCAGGAACAGCTTCACGCCCTCGTCGGGCTGGATGCGGATGACGAGGCGGTTGGCCTTGGGCGCGCCCTCGGCATGGTCGAACATCGAGTGCGGGATGTTGCGGAACTGGATGACGATCTCGGAGGCACGGCTCGGCAGCCGCTTGCCGGTGCGGATGTAGAACGGCACGCCGGCCCAGCGCCAGTTCTCGATCTCGGCCTTGATGGCGACGAAGGTCTCGGTGCGCGAGACGGCCTTGCCGTCGACCTGCTTTTCCTTCGGCAGTTCCTCGAGGTAGCCGGCGACAGCTGCGCCATCGACCGAGCCGGCACGATACTGGCCGCGCACGGTGCAGCGGCCGACATCGGCGCCGGCGATCGGCTTCAGCGAGCGCAGCACCTTCAGCTTTTCGTCGCGCAGCGCGTTGGCGTCGTCGGAAGCGGGCGGCTCCATGGCGACGAGGCAGAGCAGCTGGATGATGTGGTTCTGCACCATGTCGCGCAGCGCGCCGGACTCGTCGTAGTAGCCGCGCGTACCCGCGCCGACCGACTCCGCCACCGTTATCTGCACATGCTCGATGTGGGCCGAGTTCCAGATCGGCTCGAACAGGATGTTGGCGAAGCGCAGCGCCAGCAGGTTCTGCACCGTCTCCTTACCGAGGTAGTGGTCGATGCGGTAGACTTGGTCTTCCTGGAATATCCGGCTCACCTCGTCGTTGATGGCAATCGAGGAGGCGAGGTCGTGGCCTAGCGGCTTCTCGATCACCACGCGCGCGTCGCGGCGGTAGTAGCCCTTCTTCTTGATGTACTCGCAAGTCGGCCCGAACAGGTCTGGCGCGATGGCGAGGTAGAAGGCGCGCACGATCGCCGGGTCCTTGCGCAGGCTGCCCGAGAGGTCGCCCCAGTGCGCCTCGTCGGTCACGTCATTGGCGACGTAGGAGCAGATCGAAACGAACCGGTCGATCGCCTTCTTGTCCTGGTAGGCCTTCTCGACAAAGGCCTCGATCGAGTCACGAACCGCCTTCTGGAACTCGGCGTCGGTCAGCTTTGAGCGCGACACCCCGATGATACGGCTCTGATCGTCGAACTGACCGTCGACGAAGCGGTGGAACAGCGCCGGGATGAGCTTGCGCTTGGTGAGGTCGCCGGTCGCGCCGAACACCACGTAGTCGAAGGGCTGGACCGGGATGATACGGCTGGACACGCTGGTGAGGCTCCGTTGGTGGTAGTTCATGTGGGCAGCTGCTTCAGGCTCAGTCGGGGAAGTTCTGCCTGGCGAGGATGACCGCGCCGTGCAGCGGCTCATCCACGGGGCGGACGATGAAGTCGCCATAGCGCTCCATCATCAGCGGGTAGAGCCGGGTACCGAAGCCCCCGACCGCCGCCATGCGGGTCGCGCCGCGGACCTTGAACCAGGCGACATACTTGTCGATCTCGCGCAGTTGCAGCTCCATCAGCTCCTTCGCGACCGGATCACCCTTTTCGAAGAAATCGAAGAACATCGGCACCAGCGCGCCGTACTCGGCCGGCGCGCGACCGAGCAGCGTCGATGGCGCACCAGCGGTGGCCGGCATCGGCCCACGCGGATCCTGCGGGAAGGACCAGTCCATGATGGCGTCGGTGTTGCCGCCAAGCTTTTCGCTCACCGCCTCGGTCAGGGCCGAGCCGGTGGCGAGGCCGTCATTGGCCTCGACGGTACGGCGCACCAGTTCGCGCCCGAGGATGGCGCCACTCATCTGGTCGCCGATATGAAAGCCCCAGCCGCCGGCCTGGTGCCGCTGGCCGTTCACCTGCGCCAGCGCGGCTGAGCCGGTGCCGACGATGATCACCGCGCCATCCGCGCCGCCATGCGCGCCGGCACGGGCGATGTCGATATCGTCGTAGACCTTCACCGCCTTGAACGGCCAGGCGCGCTTTTCGAACGCGACGCGCGCCGAGGGCAGGCGACCGCCGGCCATGCCGAAGCAGGCTGCGGTGTTGGCGGCCTCGGCGATATCGATGCCGGCCTTGCGGAACACTTCCGCGGTTCCCTCGGTGATCGAGCGGAAGGCCGGGTCGCCGCCCTCGATCTGCAGGTTCGAGCGCCCGCCGCCCGCGTCGGCCAGGGTTTCGAGGTTCTCGTTCGCCAGGCGGATGCGGCAGTTGGTGCCACCACCATCGACGCCGAGATAATACTTAGCCACGCTTCAGCTCTCGATTTTGAGGTTCGACCCGACGCGGGAGCCCCGCGAGTCCGCGCGGACCATAATGCCAAAGGGGGCTAGACGAAAGTAGCTAAAGCAATCGATTTCGGCCTGTCTGCCCCGCTTGCAGCGCGGGGTCGCAAGGCAGAAACTCGCCACTGGTGGATCGATGATGCCGCGGGCGCATTGGATTCGACAACCAAGGAGGCCACCATGGGTCATGTGCTGGTGCTGGGCGGGGCGCGCTCGGGCAAGACGGGGTTCGCCGAGCGGCTGGCGATGCGCGCCGGCGAGCGACCCGCCTACCTCGCCACCGCCGAGGCGCTCGACGACGAGATGCGCGAGCGGGTGCGGACTCACAAACAGCAGCGCGGCGGCGCCTTTGCCACGATCGAGGAGCCGCTGGAGTTGAGCGGCGCGCTCACCCGCGCGGCGCGCGACCACGACGCCATCCTCGTCGATTGCCTGACGCTGTGGATCACCAACATGATCGTCGCCAACGCCAATGTGGCGCAGGCAGTGGATGGACTGGTCGGTACGCTGCGCCGGATCAAGAACTCGCGCGTCATTCTCGTCTCGAACGAAGTCGGCCTCGGCATCGTGCCCGACAACGCCATGGCCCGCATGTTCCGCGACCTCGCCGGCAGCGCCCACCAGCGCCTCGCCGAGATCTGCGACGACGCCTATTTCGTGGTGGCTGGGTTGCCAATGGTGCTCAAGGGCTCGGCGCCCGAGGCCGAGGTGATGACACGGCGGGTGCACGAGGCTTAGTGGCGCCCCCATCACTACGCAGGCCAACAAGCGCTTAGCTGAGCCGCCAAACCACTAAAGCTACGACCGCCGTCACGACAGTCGCAACGTTCAGCACACCTGCATACAGCCCCAAGGCCCTCTCGATATCGGCCGGCCCGAGGTCGGAGCGGCCAGTGCCGAAGCTCGGCAGGTCCACCAGTTCGCCATCATAGCTGCGTGGTCCCCCCAGCCGGAAGTCGAGGGCGCCAGCGAAGGCCGCCTCAGGCCAGCCGGCATTGGGGCTCTGGTGCTTTCCGGCATCGGCGAGCGCCGTGCTCCAGGCTTTCTCGGGATGGGCGTCCCTCACGAAAAATGCCGCTCCGGCGATCAGCAGCGCTGTCAGCCGCGCCGGGATCAGGTTCAGCAGGTCGTCGAAGCGGGCGGAGGCCCAGCCGAACCGCAGGTGCCGCTCGGTCTTGTGGCCGATCATCGAATCCGCCGTGTTGACCGCCTTGTAGAGCGCGATGCCCGGCAGGCCGCCGACGATCAGGAAGAACAGCGGGGCGATCACCCCGTCGGAGGTACTCTCGGCCAGCGACTCGATCGCGGCGCGCGCCACGCCCGCCTCGTCGAGGGCCTGCGGATCGCGGCCGACGATGTGGCTGACGGCGGTACGCCCCTCGGGCAGCGAGTGGGTGAGCGCGACGGCCACGGCCTGCACCGCATCGCGCAGCGATTTCTGCGCCAGAAGCGACGTGGCGAGAATGGCCTCGATGACCCAGCCGAACGGGATCGACCGCAGGGCAAGAACCAACGGCACGGTCGCGAGCGCCGTGGCCGCCAGTAGCAGCACCAGCGCCAGCACGCCACGACCGCGCGTACGGTTGTTCAGCCGCGCATCAAGCAGGCTGATCAGCCGCCCCATCCAGATCACCGGATGGCCGATGCGATCGACCAGCCCCTGCGGGTAGCCGATCACCCGCTCGAGGACGAGGGCGAGCAGCGCCGTCATCGGGCGAGGCTCAGCAGGTGGTCAAGGTCGAGATGGCGTTCCAGATGCGCGGCCAGCGCGTCGAGCGTGGCATCCACCGTCGCCTCGTAGTTGAGGGTGGAGGTGGCGGCCGCGGCGCCGAGGAAGTTGCGGCGAAAGGCATCAGCGGCGAAGACGCCGTGGAGGTATGTCCCCATCACGGTGCCGTCAGCGGAGATCGCGCCGTCGCGGGCCCCGCCGATACGCGCGAAGGGCCGCGCGAGGCCCTGCCCTTCCGTCACGCCCATATGCATGTGGTAGCCGGCAAGCGGATCGCCGGTGAGCGTCGACACGGCGCGCTCAACCCGCAGTTCCTTGCGCTCGCCCAGCACGGTCTCGACATCGAGCAACCCGAGGCCGGCCGACGTTCCGGGGCTGCCTTCGACGCCATCCGGATCGGCGATCGACCGCCCCAGCATCTGGAACCCGCCACACAGGCCGATCACCCTCGCCCCTGCCCGGTGATGGGCGAGAATGTCGATATCCCACCCCTCGGCACGGAGCGCCGCCAGGTCCGCCCGCGTCGCCTTCGAGCCCGGCAGCACGACAAGTTCGCCGAAAGGGAGCGGCCGCCCGGGCTCGACGATCTCCACCGACACTCCCGGCTCTAGACGCAGTGGATCGAGGTCGTCGAAATTCGAGATGCGCGGCAGCCGGGGCACGACAATCCGATAGCCGCCCTGGCGCGAGGTCATGTCGGACAGCGCCAAGGCATCCTCGGCCGGCAACCTGTTCGCATCGGGGAAGTAGGGGATCGGGCCGAGGCAGGGGACATTGGTGCGTTCGGCAATGAACTGCTTGCCGTCGTCAAACAATTGCGGATCGCCCTGGAACTTGTTGACCAGCGTCGCGACGATCAGCGCGGCATCGGCGGGATCGATCACCGTGAAGGTTCCGACCAGCGCCGCAATGACCCCACCGCGCTCGATGTCGGCCACCAGCACGACAGGTAGGTCGGCGGCGCGGGCAAAGCCGAAATTGGCGATGTCGCCCTGCCGCAGGTTGACCTCGGAGGCGCTTCCCGCCCCCTCCACGAGCACGAGATCGGCGTCTGCGGTCAGTTCGCCATGGGCAGCAGTGACAACTGGCAGAAGTTTGTGGCGCTCGCGCCAGTACTCACGCGCTTTGTACGATCCGACGCGCGTTCCGCGCACCACCAGTTGCGAGCCGGTTTCGCCCTCCGGCTTCAGCAAAACCGGGTTCATCGCCGTCACCGGCTTGCGGCGCGCCGCGCGGGCCTGCAACGCCTGTGCCCGGCCGATCTCGCCGCCATCGGCAGTGACGGCAGCGTTGTTCGACATGTTCTGCGGCTTGAACGGCGCTACTCGCAGGCCGCGATTGGCATACGCGCGTGCAAGCCCCGCTACCACAAGGGATTTTCCGACATCGGAGCCGGTGCCCATGAACATGATCGATCGCGCAGCCATGGCCGAGTGATAGCGGGTCGCGCCCTGATCCGGTAGGGAGTGTGCATGCGCACCATTCTCGTCATCGGCATCGGCGCCGGCAACCCGGACTACCTCACCGTGCAGGCCATCGCGGCGATGAACCGCGCCGAGGTTTTCTTCATGCCTGACAAGGGCTTGGAGAAGTCCGGCCTCAACGCCATCCGCCTCGGCATGCTCGAGCGCTTCGTCACCGAGCCCCGCTACCGCCTGGTCGATTTCGCCATCCCATCGCGGCGGCAGGCGGACACATCAGGCTATCGCGACGCGGTGCAGGAGTGGCGCGACAAGCTCGAAGCGGCCTATCGCACGATGTTCGATGAACTCGGCGAGAACGGCATCGGGGCCTTCCTCGTCTGGGGCGACCCGACGATCTATGATGGAACGCTGAGGATTCTCAAGGACATGCAGGCTGCGGGATGGGACTTCACCATCGAGGTGATTCCCGGCATCTCCGCCCCGCAGGCCCTCGCCGCGCAGCATCAGGTGACGCTCAACCGGGTCGGCGAGGCGATCACCATCACCACCGGCCGCCGGGTGGGCGAGGGCGAGGCGGACGACCTGTCGAGCGCGGTAGTGATGCTCGACAACCACCAGGTCTTTCAACGCTTTGCCGATACCGAAGCCGAAATCTTCTGGGGTGCCTATCTCGGCACTCCCGACGAAATCCTCGTCGCTGGAGTGGTGCGGGACGTAGTGGACGAGATCGACACCAGGCGCAGCGAGGCGCAGGCACGGCATGGCTGGATCATGGACACCTACATGATCCGAAAGCCGGAATAGCTACGCGATATCAATCACGTGGGCATACGAGCCCATGACACGACCATCGACCAGACCCATCGGCGGCAGCGACTCGCCGAGCGCATCGGTCGCCGCGAACAGCGGGGTGCCGTGGGTGCGACGGGCGCTTGAGTAGTGGAACTCGTGGCCGTTGAGTCGCGTCGGAAACGGCAGCGGACTCCTGTGCGTCAGGCTCCGGTAGCCGAGGACGCGCTTCGGCCGGTCGATGCGGGTTTCGTGCGGCAGCAGTCCCGTCATCGGGAATGAGGCACCCGCCTTGTCGGTAAGGGACTGGCCGAGGACCATGAAGCCTCCGCACTCGCCGTAGACCAGCGTGCCGCGGTCGCGGGCAGCGTGGAGGCCAGCGCGAAAATGCGTTGCGGCGGCAAGGGTTTCGCCGTGGAGTTCGGGGTAGCCGCCGGGCAGGAACACGGCGCCAGCTGCCGCATCGGGCGGCTGGTCGGATAGCGGCGAGAAGAAGCTCAGCGTCGCGCCGGCCGCGTGCCAGTCGCGCAGCCAGTGGGGGTAGAGAAACGCGAAGGCCGCGTCGTGGGCGATGGCGATGTGTTGGGCGAGGGGTGGGAGTGCCTGCGGTGAGAACCCCTCATCCGCCCGTCGGGCACCTTCTCCCACAAGGGGAGAAGGCGATGGGACCGAGAGCGCGGTGAGGCGATTGAGGTCGAGATAGTCCTCCATCGCCTCGGCGGCCGTTGCGACAACTTCGTCGAAGCGCGAAACTTCGCCGGGCAACACAAGCCCGAGATGCCGATCCGGCAGGCCCAGTGCTTCGCGCTTCGGCAGCACGCCGAACAGCGGAATATCGAGCGCGGACAGGGCGTTGCGCAGCATCGCCTCGTGCCGGGCAGAGGCAGCCCGGTTGGCGATGAGGCCCGCGACCGTCACGTCGGGCCGCCACGTCGCAAAGCCGTGCGCGATGGCCGCGATGGACTGGCTCTGGCGCTCGGCATCGAGCACGAGGATCACGGGCAGACCCAGCGCCGCGGCCAGGTCGGCGCTGGAGCCGCGATTGTCGGCAGCGCCATCGAACAGGCCCATTGCACCCTCGACGACCAGCAGGTCGGCGTCCGCCGCCTGCGCTTCGGCCAGTTGCCGCAGCCGGGCCGGCGACATAGCCCAGGCGTCGAGGTTGATCGCCTCACGCCCGGCGGCGCGGGAGAGGATGGCGGTGTCGATGTAGTCGGGCCCCGACTTGGCCGGCGCGACGGACAGACCGCGACGTTTGAGCGCCGCCAACAGGCCCAGCGTGACGGTGGTCTTGCCCGATCCAGAGCGGGGCGCCGCGACGACGAAGCCGTTCATGACCAAGCCACCCGATAAAAATGCTGCGATTTGCAGGCACTTGGCCCTATATTGCCCCGAAGCGCTTCGGGTTCGGCCCGGTGCGCCACTTGGGGGTGGACGGTAGGGCGATGAAGATCCTGATCCTGGGGGGCACCGAAGAAGCGCGGCTGCTCGCCGATAGGCTCGTCGCCATGGGCCATGACGTGACGACGTCGCTGGCCGGCAAGACCGTCTCGCCCGTGCTGCCCAAGGGCAACCTCAAGACAGGCGGCTTCGGCGGCGGCGACGGGCTCGGCAAGTTCCTGCGCGAGGAGAAGTTCGACCGCATCGTCGATGCGACCCACCCCTACGCCACCGAGATCAAGCTCAATGCCGTGCGCGCCGCGGCCCTCGCCGATCTCAAGCTGATCCGGCTGACGCGGCCCGAATGGCAGGAGCCGCAATATGCGTTCTGGAAGCGCGTCGCGACGGCCGAAGAGGCGGCGCAGGCGCTGCCGCGCGGCGCGCGGGCCCTGCTGACGCTGGGCCATACCGGGCTTGAACCCTTCCTGGCACGAACCGATTGCAGCTTCGTGGTGCGCTCGATCGAACCGCCCGCGAAGGCCCTGCCGGTAAATGCCACCTCGCTGATCGCCCGTCCGCCCTTCTACCCGCAGGCCGAACTGGCGTTGCTGCAGGAGCAGGGGATAACCCATCTCGTGTGCAAGAATTCCGGCGGCGTGCAGACCGAGGCCAAGCTGCAGGCGGCGCACCAGTTGCGACTGCCGGTGTTCATGATCGCGCGACCGGAACTGCCGCCCGCCCACGAGGTGCCGACCATCGGGCAGGTGATCGCGGCGCTGCGGCTGAGTTGACAGGCGGCGGCGCCCCTCCGCGCCCCCTCCACCAGCTTCGCTGGTCCCCCTCCCCCGCTGCGCGGTGGAGGACCCCGGCGACCGCAGCGCCTCTCTCACCCTGCCCTCTGCTTCTTCTTGCCGGCGTTGCGGAGCACGTGGGCGAAGCTCTCGTCATAGAGCCGGGATTCACGGAAGCGGGTTTCGCCGAAGACGCGGCCGACCATGATGAGGGCGGTGCGGGTGATCTTCTCCTCGCGCACCCGGGCCTTCATTTCGGCAAGCGTGGTGTGGATCACCTCCTCGTCGGGCCAGGTGGCGCGGTAGATGATGACCACCGGGCAATCGGCGCCATAGTGCGGCGTCAATGCGCTCTCGACATAGCCGAGATTGCGGATCGACAAGTGAATGCAGAGCGTCGCCTTCGATTGCCCCAGGATTTCGAGGCTCTCGGACTCGGGCATGGCCGAAGCCTTGCCGGAGGTGCGGGTGAGGATGATGGTCTGCGAAATCTCCGGCAGCGTCAGCTCGGCGGCGAGGCGCGCGGCGGCGCCGGCGAAGGCGGGTACGCCAGGAACCACCTCATAGGGGATGCCGAGCGCATCGAGCCGGCGCATCTGCTCGGCGACGGCGCCATAGATCGAAGGGTCGCCGGAATGCACGCGAGCAACATCGTTCCCGTCGGCATGTGCTTTGCTGATCTCGCCGATGATCTCGTCCAGATGCATCGGGGCTGTGTCGCGTACGAGGGCGTCCGCCGGAGCCGCCGCTACGATTTCGGCGGGAACCAATGAGCCGGCATAGAGGCAGACCGGGCAGCGCTCGATCAGCCGCTGGCCGCGCACGGTAATGAGGTCGGTCGCGCCGGGGCCGGCGCCGATGAAATAGACGGTCATCTGTTTGCTTTCGCCGCGTAGCCGCGCGGGGTGTAGGCCTTGAGGCCGTCGCCGCGGAGGAAGGCCTTCGACGTACTGGCGCCGAACAGCACGATGGTCAGCATGTCGATCTCGCGTGGATCGAAGGCTTCCAGAGTTACGACGCGGACGCGCTGGCTGGGCCTGCCGAGGTTGGAGCCGATCACCACCGGCGTGTCGGGCGGCCGGTGTTCGAGGAAAATGCGCTTGGCTTCCTGGATCAGGTCGGTGCGGCGCTGCGAGCGCGGATTGTACAGCGCGGTGACGAAATCGGCGGTGGCGGCGCCTTCGAGGCGCTTCAGGATGGCGTCGCGCGGGGTGAGCAGGTCGCTGAGCGAAATGCAGCAGAAATCGTGGCCGATCAGTGCGCCCGCCGCGGCCGAGGCGGCCTGGAAGGCCGAGACGCCGGGGTGGGCGGCGATGTTGACGCGGCGGGCCACCGGAGACACGGCCCGCTCGCCCTCGGCATCCAGCAGTTCGTAGGCGAGCGCCGCCATGGCGTAGATCTGCGCGTCGCCTGAGCAGACCAGCGACACTTCCCGTCCCTCCGCCGCCAGTTCGAGGGCGTGGCGGACGCGCGGCTCTTCCTCGCCGAGGTCGTAGCGGTGCTCCGTCTGGCCACGGCGCAGGTCGGATACGAGGTCAAGGTAGAGGCCGTAGCCCACCCAGTCGGTGCTGCCTTCGAGAGCCGCCACCGCCGACGCCGTTCGCTGCGGCGCCTCGCCCGGCCCGATGCCGACGAGATGCAGCACGCCGGGTCGCCGCCCGAAATCGGCGAGATCGATGGGGCGCTGAGCGCGGCCGATCGCGCAAGTGGCGCGCTCGGACTTCTGCTTGTCCACGACCAGGGGGCCCGCTTTGAGCGCGGCGGCCTCGGCGACGGACGGCGTGCCGACAGTGTCCTCGACATAGTCAGAGGGATGCTGGAGGCGATAGCGCTCCTGCGCCAGTTCGGTGGCGGAGAACAGGCGCAGCGGCACCTTGAAGTGGCGCGCTGCGGCGTGAAGAGCAGGCTCGTCGGCCTTGATGTCGATCGAGGCAATGGCGGCGAGGCTCAGTGGCGACAGGTTCTGCGAACGCAGCGCCGCCTCGATCAACCCGATCACCTCGGCCCCGTCCGCATGGCGCTCGCAGCCGACACCGGCGACAAGGGTTCGCGGGTGGTACACGATACCGCGCTCGATGCGCTGCACAGTCTCGGTGACCAGCACCTTGACCGGCCCCGTCGACGAGACCGGGTAGCCCGCATCGGCGAGGAAGGGCGCGTAGCCCTCGACCTGCAGCTTGGCGCCGAGGAGCAGGGCCATCATGGCGGGCTTGGCATCCTGCGGCGTGCCCAGCACCCAGCCCTCGGGAGGCTCGTCGAGGCCGTGGGCGAACTGGCTGTCGGACGCCGTGGTAATCGCGGCCCTGCCCCCGAGCGCTTCCGCCAGTTGCCGGGCGAGGCGATTGGCGCCGCGATGGCCGCCGAGCAGCGGTACGACGGACGCACCATCGAGCGACACGGCGAGCACCGGCGGCTCGCGGCGCTTGTCCTCGAGGCTTCGGGCGAGCAGGCGGATGAGGATGCCGGCGGCGCAGATACCGACGATCGGGCGGCCTTCGGCAAACACCTTCGGCAGCAGCTTCAGCGCGTCGGCCCCGCCCTGCCCGCAGGTATGGAGCTCGCCATCGATGGCCGTGGCGATGCGCTGCGCCGTCTCGATGCCGGCGTCGGAGAACAGGATGACGGCGGGTTTCATGCGGCTCCGATCGACGACCCCTGGCCCCAGGCTTCGGCGCCGCGATAGCAGAGGATGGTCGAGAAATAGGGACGCTCGTCATGCCCGAAGGCGGCGAGCGGGGTGATGCGCTGGCGCGCGGTGGTGGCATGTTCCACCACCATGGCGCCCTCGGCGTGGCCGGTTTCGGCGAGGAGGCTACGCACCCGGTCGAAATGGCGGCCGACCTTGATGATGGCGACGGCCGGCGCCGCCTCGAGTTCGGCGCGCAATGCCGCGTCATCGAGGGGAGCGGGCAGAACCTTCAGCGTCTCGTTGCGGGCGGCGAGCGGCCGGCCGATGGCGGCGGCGGCAGCTGTCAGCGAGGTGACGCCGGGGATGACCAGCACCGGCGCCGACGCGGCGACACGGGCGACCAGATACATCGCGGAACCGTAGAACAGCGGATCGCCTTCGCAAAGCCAGGCGACGTCGCGGCCAGCGCGCAGGTGCTCGTGAATGGCGGTCGCCACCGCATCGTAGGCCGCCTGGGCCGGGCCGCGCTCCACCGCCATCGGAATGGCGGCGGGCAGGTGCAGGGCGGCCGGGTTGAGATGGTGGCGCGCGATGTCGAGCGCCAGCGCCGCCCCATCGCCGGTGGTCGGATAGGCGACGACCGGCACGCTGCCGAGCAGCCGGACCGCCTTCAGCGTCAGCAGTTCCGGGTCGCCGGGGCCGACGCCGACCAGATGAAGCGTTCCGATCACAGCTTCACTCATGGCGAGACGATGAGGCCGTGCATGGCCTTGGTGACGACCCACTGGGTCACGGTCATGCGCGGCTTGAAGGCGCGGTGGCCGCCGACCCGGTCAATGGTCGAAATGTCGATGCGGGTGAGTTCCCCGCCCAGTTGCAGGTGGCGCGAGTAGAGCGCGTGCTCGCCATCGAGCGTCACCGCGTTGGCGACGAGGCGACCACCCGACTTCAGGGCCGACCAGCAGGCTTCGAACAGGTCGTCATTGCCGACATCGCCGCCCATGAAGATGGCATCGGGCGGAGCACGGCGTTCGAACGTCATCGGCGCCTCGCCCGACTCGATCTCGAGACCGGGCACGCCGAGCGCCGCGGCATTCACCGCGATCATCTGGAGCCGCTCGCCCTCGCGCTCGAAGGCCACGGCCTTCGCGTCACGGGCGGCGCGCATCCATTCGATGGCGATCGAACCGCAACCGGCGCCCACATCCCACAGCGTGGCGCCCGGGAAGGGGGCGAGCTTCGCCAGCGTCGCGGCGCGCACTTCGCGCTTGGTCAGCTGGCCGTCGTTGACGAAAAGCTCGTCAGGCAGGCCGGGCACCGGGGGTAGCAGGTCGGCATTGAGGTCCGGCACGCAATCGATGGCGAGGACGTAGAAATCGCCGATGCCGCGGGTCTCGAAGTCGACCGCTTCCTCGGTGGTGATGCGTTCGTCAGCGCCGCCGAGATTTTCCAGCGTCGAGACGATCGAACGACCATAGCCGCGATCGCCGAGCAGTTCGAGCGTCAGGTCCACGGTGGCCCGGTCCGACGTCAGGGCAAGGATCTTGTTGCCGGGCAGGATATGCGGGTGGAGCAGTTCGACCGGCCGGCCGTGGATCGAAAGCGTCGCCACCGATTGCAGCGGCCAGTGCAGCCGTGCCGCCGCCAGCTGGAACGCGGAGGGGTGCGAGTGCACCACATAGTCCGACGGCAGCAGGTAGCGGGCCAGCGTGGCGCCGATGCCGAACCACATCGGATCGCCCGAGGCGAGAATGACGGTGGGCGTGTCCCGCAGCTTTAGGATCTGCTCGACCATCTTTTCGAGCGGCGATTCCCACTCGATGATATTGCGGCCATCCGAGTAGCTGGGGCGCTGCGACGCCTCATCGATTTCACCGGCCAGCGCCCGGGCCACTGCCTCGAACGACCGCTTGGTCACGAACTCCGGATTGAACAGGTCGCCCGACGCGCCCGGACGGCTCGCCGGTTCGAGTTCGTCGAGGAAGCGGCGGGGGCCGATGACGTTCTCGGCGTAGCTGAGCAGCAGCTTGAACGCCGGCGCCAGTTCGCGCGGTCCGCGCTCGCCTACCCCGATGATATGCAGCCAGGCCGTGGTCATGCCCAAGCCCCCTTGCTGATGGCGTTGAAGGCGGCGCTCGCTATGGCCTAGCCGCCACGCCGGCCTGTAACCGTCACGAATGGGATAGAAAAGCTGTCGGCGACTAGCAAGGCTTTGCTTTCGGCCGCGCCGACGAAGCCGACGGGCGTGGCGATGATGGCGGCGGGACGGGGAGCGCCGACGACCAGCATCTCGAGAAGGTGGAACAAGGCGGTGGGGGCGTTGCCGATGACGACGAT
>JAEYYP010000219.1 GCA_023428425.1 Pseudomonadota bacterium | reverse complement strand
CGGCGTCGAGAGGTCCGGGGCGGGGTGGGGGGGCGGGGGGGGCGGGAAGGCGTTTCCGTCCAGGCTGAAAGCGTGACGGGAGGGGCCGGTTCGCCGGGCAAGCCGCTGTCAACGCGCGGGAGGGACTATGGAACCCTTCCAGGGGCGGAGGTCGCCATCCATGTGCGGCCGAGGAAGGTGGGCAATGCCGGGTCGCCCGGGTTGCCAGGCCACTCACCGCTCTCGCGATGCGGCTGGGGATGCTCCCCGCCTCTCACGCCATAGGCCCAAAATCCTGGTCGTGCCGGCGGGGCGAGCGCCTTGCCACTACAAACGCGGACTACCGCACGAGGCCAGTCCTCGCCGGCACCGCCTGACCACCCGACGATCCCGACGGACTCCGGTCCGCCGGGTGCTTTGGCACGCAAACTTCCCGTCGTGAATGGACGGATCAATCATCCCTGATTAGAACAAATGAAGAACATACGAATCCGGACGACCGATGCCCGAACCCCCATGGCTGCAGAAGCGCTATCCAGGCCAGAACCACCTGCTCCGCCACGCCGCCGAGCAGAACCAGCTGGTCATCGTCAAGTGCAACCTCTGCCGCCGCTCGATCACCTACCTGGCGAGCGACCTCGTCACCCTGCTCTCGCCGGACCGGCTGGCGCTCGAAGTGCCCTTCACCTGCTCGAAATGCGGCACCACCGAGTTCATGCGGGTAAAGCTCACCACCCCGTTTGCCGGCGACTGGGGCAACCTCAGCATCCGCCGCCCCGGCCCCGTCCGCATGATTCAGACCTGGCGCACCGTAAAACTCGGCGATCCGTGACCACCCCGAAATTCAGCGCCGCGCCCTGCCACCTTTTCGCCACAGGCGCGTTAGGCGGGCACTGCATTTCCGCAGCGTCACGGAGATACCCCGATGGAAATCCTCATTTCGATCCTCATCACCTTCCTCGTCATCGCCCTCGTGCTCTGGCTGGTCCAGCGCCTGCCGGTCGAGGCCCGCATCAAGCAGATCGCCCAGATCATCGTCATCATCATCGGCATCGTCGCGCTGCTGAAATACCTCGCGGTCTTCTGATCCGAGCGGGATGAAGCGCCAGCGGCGGTCGCGGTACTGATCACATCGCCGCGCTGCCGCAACCGCTTGTCCCCGTCGCAAGTTGCCCTGCTACCCTCAGCAACCAAGGAGCAACGAAATGGCGAACGAAGAAGCCGGCCTCAGCCCCGCCGAACTCGCCGACAAGGCATGGAAGCTGGCCGAGAAGATCCGCATCGGCCTGTTCACCACCTGGGACGGCACCCAGCAGCGCATCCGCCCGCTCTCGGCCACGGTCGATCGCGACGCGCACGCCATCTACTTCCTCATCGGCATCGATGGCGGCACCACCCTGGCCGAGGCCACCAGCGCCCCGCCCCTCACCCTCGCCGAGCAGATCGAGAAATACCCCACGGTCACCATCGCCTTCGCCGACCCCGGGGCCTCGGACTACGTCACCATCACCGGCGAGGCCGAGGTCACCAACGATCGCGCCAAGATCGAGGAGCTGTGGACGCCGTTCGCCAAGGCGTGGTGGGATGGGCCCGATGATCCGCAGATCCGCCTCGTCACGGTCCGCCCGGACAATGCCGAGATCTGGGAGGGCCCCAACAAGATCGTCGCCTACGCCGTGATGCTCGCTGCCGCCGCGACCGGCGCCAAGCCTGCCGTCGGCGATCACGGCGCGGTCCGCCTCTAGTGCCCGGCAATGGCATCGCCGCAATCCCGCCGAGGATCGCGGCGATGCTGCCTCGTTCGAATCCCGGAGCTCCCAATGCGCCTCGCGCTCGCCGCCCTCGCCCTCGTCACCGCCGCCCTGGCCCCCATCGCCGCGGCCGAGGCCGCCAGCACCTCCACCGCCCGCGCCTCGGGCAACATCCCCCTCCGGGCCGGTCCCGGGTCGGGCTACGCCATCATCGGCCGGCTGGCCAACGGTACCCGGGTCCACCTCGAGCGTTGCACACGCGAATCCAACTGGTGCCTGGTGCTGCTCGATGGCGAGCCGGCCGGCTGGGCCCGCGGCTCCTACCTGGTCGGTTCGGGCGCCAAGCTGCAGGTCACGCCGCACAAGTTCCTCGGCTTCGATCCGCTCGACCCGATCCCCTTCCGGAGACGCCACTGATCGGTCAAAAGAGAATAAAACACCAGGTAAACGGGTGTTTCAGGTCAGGTTCAGCAAACTCCTTCTAGAACTGGTGCCAAGGCAGTGATGCCACAGCACAAATGGAAGGAACCAAGAGAATGTTTGCCCGCACTCTGAAGACCGTCGCTATCGCCGCCGCCGTCCTCGCCACCACCGCCACCGCCTCCATGGCCGCCACCTGGGCCTGGGTCGACTACGACGCCAAGGTCCGCAAGCACCCCGGCGCCGGCGCGGTCGTCAACTGGGTCGAGGAAGGCCAGAAGGTGAAGATCGTCGACAAGAAGATGAAGTGGTACAAGCTGCAGATCCCCGGCAACGACGGCTGGGTTCATGCCGACGCGCTCAACTGGAGCAAGCCCGGCCCGTTCCCCTTCCCGGGTGACTACGGCTACGGCTACGGCGGTTCGTTCTGCGTGAACGGCACCAACGCCTCGTTCTGCCTCTCCGCCGGCTACTGATCTCGGTCGCTTGCAGAAGCACCCCGGAGCGTTCACCGCTCCGGGGTGTTTCGTCGCTCCGACAAGGGTTGCCAGCGGTGTTGGCCAGACCTATCTAGCCACTGCACCAGCGCCGGTACCGTCATGCAGAAGCCCTACATCAAGCTCGCCGCCACCCTCGCCTCGATCGGCACCGGCATGTTCCTGCTGGAACGCTACGGCCTCAACGAACTCAAGAACTTCAACAACGGACAGGGCATCCACCTCGACCCCAACCTGTTGGGCCTGCTGGTGATCGCCCCGTTCGCACTGATCCTCGCCGCCGCGATCGTCTTCATGGTCGGCAAGATGCGGCGGATGTAGTCACTCCACCCGCAGCCGCTCGACGTCTATCCCACGGGCGGCCAGTGGCTCACGCATCCGACGCCCCAGGAACTCGTTGATCCCGTAGAGCACGATCGCGCCGATCAGCAGAGCGATGCCGAAGCCGCGGGTGCCATCCTGCGTCGCCACCATGATGGCCGAGAAGAAGGCAACGATCACGCCACCGAGCAGCAAGTACCACTTGCGTTCAGACTGGATGCGCAGGTTGCGGGCGCTGGAAAACAGGACGTCGCGCAGTTCCATGTCCGACATCGCCGCCAGTTCGGGGTTGCCGCCCTCGCGCCGGATGGTCTGCATGTAGGCGGCGACGCGCTGCTCGAGCTGCTCCTGCCGCTGCGCCTCGCGACGCCCGCGGAACAGGTAGTTCACGCCCAGCGCCACCAGCGCCACGACCAGAAGAATCTCGATCAGGATGATCATCGGGAACTCCTCTCAATGCGCTGGCAAAGCCTTGCGCCACAACACAGATGCCTATGGGGGCACCTCACTTCAAGACCCCAGCGGGACTAGTGTTTCGGCCCCTCTTCGGCATCCAGCGGGTCGACCTTGCGGCCGCGGAGCGCGAGCCGGCGTTCGCGGGCCATGACCACGAGACCGGCGGCAACGATAACGGCCCCGCCGATGAGTGCGATCGGGTCGATGAGGTGCCCGAACACGGTGTAGCTGAGGACGATACCCCAGGGCAGCGACATGTAGTTGAAGGGCTGCAGGGCGCTGGCAGGGGCCCGCGACATCGCCACCATCATCAGGCCATGGGCTGCGACTGAGGTGATGGTGACCATCAGGATCAGCAGCGCCGACTGCATGTCGAGCGGCTTCCAGAAGAATATCCCGACCGCGCTCGTCAGCAGTAGCCCGCCGACGCCGACATAGACCATACTGGTCGCAGTCGTATCCGCCGCAGATACCTTGCGGGTGAGCGCCAGGTAGACTGCAAAGCAGGATGCCGAGGCGACCGCGTAGCCGACGCCCCAGTCGATGGGCAGGCCGCCGGGCCTCACGATGATCAGTGCACCGCAGAAGCCCACGAACACGGCGGCGAACCGGAAGAGCCCAACCTTCTCGCCGAGGATCGGGATCGCCACCAGCGTCGTGACCAGCGGATAGACAAGCGTGATCGCCTGCAGTTCGGCGAGCGGCACGGTTTGCAGGGCCGCCGCGAAGAACCAGATGTCGACGACCAGCAGAACGGCTCGCAGCACCTGCAACCAGGGATGTTTCGACCGGAACGCCTGCGTCAGCGGTCCCTGGCGGGCGACCAGAAACAGGGAAAACGCGGCAAAGGCCCAGAATCGCATCATCGCGATCTGGAACGGTGAATAGTCCTGCACCAGCAGCTTCGAAATCGCGTCCTGGATGCCGAAGATGACGATGGCCAACAGGCTGAGGCCGATGCCGAGCGCAACGTTGTCGGCGTGGCGACGCTCTGTGGAGGGTGCGGTCAAGGATGAACTCGTTGAAGAAGCCCCGGGCCAAGGGCGGTCCGGGGCCGCAGAAGGACAGTCGTATCAGGTGCTCTTGGCCGTCATGTTCTTGATCGCCCCGGCGATTGCCGTGAGGATCGCGCCGCCGACGATGCCCGTCACTCCCTGACCTGCCAGCGCGCCGATGTCCAGCCCGGCCGCTGCACCACCGGTCGCCGCCATGCCCTTGACGATGCCATCCAGCCCCGGGACAATTCCGGCGAGCCAAGTACCAAGCCACCCGCCGATCGCGCCGGCAATGGTGTTCCCTGCCGGCCCCAGGCTCAACTTCTTCATGACAGCCCCGAGGCCGTTGCCGCCCACGCCGCCGCCAATCAACTGCACTAGAATAGGAACAATCGCTTCCATTGGACCCTTCCCCTCTCATCCAACGTGGGCAGCCCAAGGGACTCCCCACTGGCATGAGGGAGCCTACGCCTATTGCCCCGAGTCGCCTAATTCTTGTGCACCCGCCGCTATCGGCGTCCCTGACAGTTCCCGTCAGAATTGAACCGCGTGACCCGACCGCCTATCTTCCCCTCGACTCATGACATCGCACCAAGACCAAATCGCCCTCGTCACCGGCGCCGCAACCCGGATCGGCGCCGCTATCGCCCGTCGCCTGGCGGGCGCAGGGTTTGCCGTCATCATCCACTACCGCAGCAAGCCCGACGAAGCGGAGGCGCTGGCCGCCGATATTCGCGAAAGTGGTGCCCGAGCCGCGACCGTGCAGGCCGACCTTGCGCGCCGCGGGCAGCGGTCCCGCGTCGTGACCGAAGCGGCAGCGCACTTCGGCCCGCTGACCCTTCTGGTGAACAACGCTTCTAGCTTTGACCGCGATTCCGTTCGCGACCTCGACGAGGCGCTGTGGGACCAGCACTTCGCCATCCATGCCGAGGCGCCGGCATTCCTCGCGCGCGACTTCGCGGCTCAGCTCCCGGCGGGCGCCAAGGGCAACATCATCAACCTGATCGACGCGCGTGTGCTCGACCTGTCGCCAGCGTTCTTCAGCTATACGCTCAGCAAGTCTGTGCTGTGGACGATGACGCGGACGCTGGCCCAGTCTCTGGCGCCGGATATCCGGGTCAATGCCATCGCACCCGGCCCAGCCGTTCCGCCGCCCGATGTGACGCAGGCAGCTCATGCGAAACGCAATCTCGAATTGCCGCTGCAGGAGGCAGCCGACGCGGAGGGCCTCGCCGATGGCGTCATCGCCGTTCTCAACCTGCCCACGCTGACCGGACAGATGCTGGCTCTCGACGGCGGCGAGCACCTCGAGTGGCCGGCACGCCGCGACCCTACCCCGAGGCGCAAATGACCGAGACCGACCGCGCAGCGCCGGCGCCCCGCCTCTCGGGGGCCGACGTCATCCGCAACTTCGTCAAGACGCTGCCGGCCTCGCCGGGCGTCTACCGGATGTTCGATGATGCCGGCGAGGTGGTGTATGTCGGCAAGGCGCGCAACCTGAAGGCACGCGTCACCAACTACACCCGCCCCGAAGGGCTCGACCTCCGCATCCGCCGGATGATCGAGGCGACGCGCAACATGGAGTTCGTTCGCACCGAGACCGAGGCGGAAGCGCTTCTGCTCGAGGCGAACCTGATCAAGCGGCTGAAGCCCCGCTTCAATGTGCTGCTGCGCGACGACAAGAGCTTCCCGTACATCCTGATCGCCACCGAGCATGAGGCGGCGGAGCTCCGGAAGCACCGTGGCAACCGGAACCGAAAGGGCCATTATTTCGGCCCCTTCGCATCGGCCCTCGCCGTGAAGCGGACGATCACTGCCCTGCAGCGGGCGTTCTTGCTGCGGACGTGCTCGGACAGCTTCTACAAGGGTCGGACGCGCCCCTGCATGCTGCATCAGATCAAGCGCTGCTCGGGCCCGTGCACGGGCGAGATATCGCTCGTCGACTACAACGAACTGGTCGATGAGGCGCGACAGTTCCTCAGCGGCAAGTCGAAGGTGGTGCAGGACCACCTGGTCGCGGACATGAACACCGCGGCCGAGAACCTGGACTTCGAGCGGGCCGCACTGCTCCGCGACCGACTCTCCGCTTTGGCGCTGGTACAGTCGCAGGGTGACGTTGCTGCCAAGACTGTCGAGGAGGCCGACGTATTCGCCATTGCGCAGGAAGCTGGCGCCTTCTGCATCCAGGTGTTCTTCTTCCGCGCGTACCAGAACTGGGGCAACCACGCTTTCCGCCCGCGAGCCGACGCCAGCCTCAGCGAAGCGGAGGTGCTGGAGGCCTTCATCAGCCAATTCTACGACGACCGGGTGCCGCCGGCGCAGGTGCTGCTGTCGCACGAACTGAGCGAGCCCGACGTGATGGTCGAGGCCCTGTCGGCACGCGCCGGCCGCAAGGTCTCCATCCAGGTGCCGCAGCGGGGTGAAAAGAAGGACCTCGTCGCGCATGCCCGCAACAATGCCCGTGAGGCACTCGGTCGCCAACTCGCAGAAGGCGCGACGCAGAAGACTCTGCTCGAGGGGGTCGCCACCCTGTTCGGGCTCGACGAGCCGCCGCGTCGTATCGAAGTCTACGACAACTCGCATATCTCGGGCACCAACGCCGTCGGCGCGATGATCGTGGCCGGCGAGGAAGGACTGAGCAAGAAGCACTACCGCACGTTCAACATCCGCTCGACCGACATCACTCCGGGCGACGATTTCGGGATGATGCGCGAGGTGCTGACCCGGCGCTTCACCCGGCTCGCCAACGAAAGCGTGCCCGAGATCGAGGCCGAGGAGGGCACGATGCCGGATTGGCCCGATGTTGTGTTCATCGACGGCGGCGCCGGGCAGCTGAACGCGGTGCGCGAGGTGATCGCGGGCCTCAACCTGCCGCGCGAGGTGACCTTCATCGGCATCGCCAAGGGAGAAGAACGTGACTCCGGGCGCGAGAAGTTCTTCATGGAAGGACGCGAAGCCTTCATGCTGCCCCACCGCGATCCGGTGCTCTACTACGTGCAGCGGCTGCGCGACGAGGCCCACCGCTTCGCGATCGGCACACACCGCGCCAAGCGGCAGAAGAATGCGATCACAAACCCGCTCGATGAGATCGAGGGCATCGGCCCGACGCGCAAGAGGGCTTTGCTGCAGCGTTTCGGCAGCGCCAAGGCCGTCAGTCGCGCCGCATTGGCCGACCTCGCTGCCGTGCCAGGCGTTTCGAACGCCCTGGCCCAGCAGATTTACGACCATTTCAACGGTAACTGAACAGTTGGTCGGCAGGTCGGCTACTCCCGGAGACAACGGGAGTCTGCGCGCTTTGCCGCCTGAGGGGGTAACCCCGAAAAAACAAAGGCGCCCGCAGGGGCGCCTTGTTCTCGATCCCGTTGCCGGGCTCGCTGCTTAGTTGGCAGCGGTGCGGGCGACGGTCTTGATGTCATCGCGGGTGATGCCGAGGTCGCGCAGCTGCACGTTGCTGAGCTGGGCGAGCTCACGGACGGTGCGCTGGTAAGCGGCATACTGGGCGATCTTCTGGCGGAGCGTGGTCATTTCGGTTTCCCCTTCGTTTTGGATGACCTTCATATAGGCGGGGATACCCTACCAGAGTAGTCGCATATATCGCAGTCGAGCCATGCGCAGGGCGCAGGTCGGATTAACCGACGTTAAGTATACGTTCATCTGCAGCCGGCCGATCCGGGCTTCGCACCACCGCAGATACGGCTTTTCCCACGGCAGCGACATCGAGCCATGTTGCCCACAACCCTGCATTTGTGGTTGTTCGGCTGATCTGCCATCGTCATCGGGGGTGCAAAGCTCTCCGGGCGGTGGAGAATCGCACACGCGAGCCTTCAATTGCGCCTCCGAGGCGCGCAACTGGGACAACTGAATGGCGACCGAAGCCACCTACCCCTTGCGTGACCTGACACGCGACCTGCTGCTCACTGGGCGGCTGTGGCGCAAGATGGCGCGCGAGGCGGCCGCTCGCCACGGTGTGTCGGAAGCGGCGTCGGCGCCGCTGATCTGGATCGAGCGGCTGGGGGAGAACGTGCGCCAGAACGCCCTCGCCGACGCCATCGGCATCGAGGGCGCCTCGCTGGTGCGGCTGATCGACGAACTCCAGTCCTCCGGGCTCGTCACCCGCGAACCCGCCCCGTCCGACCGTCGCGCCAACGTGGTGTCGCTGACGCCCCGCGGCCGCGAAGTAGTGACAGAGGTCAACGAGGACATCCAGAACCTGCGCGAACAGATATTCGCCGGAGTGGCCCGGGCCGATATCGAGGCCACCGGACGGGTGTTCGCGGCCCTGAAGGAAGCTGCGGCCAAGGACGTAGAGCAAGCCTAGTGACAAGTATCGAGCGCTGAGATACAGACTCCGGCCATGAACCTCCGCGCCACCTTCTTCTATTGGTACTTTAGCAACGGAAGCCGCGGGCAGCCGGAGGGGCGCGTTTGATCTGACGACCGACAAACACAAGTTACCCGAAAAGCCGCCAGCACCTGGCGGCTTCTTCGTCGCCGGGTTCCCAAACGAGGAGACCGACGACAAATGCTCAAGACCACCGACGACCTTCGCATCAAGGAACTGCGCGAACTCCGATCCCCCGAGGAGGTGATCCGCGAGTTCCCCCGCACCGACGCAGCCACGCGCACCGTGATCAGCGCCCGCCACGCCCTCCACAACATCATCCACGGCCACGATGATCGGCTCGCTGTGGTGGTGGGCCCCTGCTCCATCCA
>JAEYYP010000217.1 GCA_023428425.1 Pseudomonadota bacterium | reverse complement strand
GCGCGCCACCTGCTGGAACTGGATGGGCCCAACGACCTGGCGACGCTGGTGCTGGGCGCGGAGGCGCTGAAGGACCGGCGCTACGCGGCGGCGGCGCGGGCACTCGAATCGGTGGGCGGCGACACCTATGCCGGTATTGCGGGTGGCGTGCTTCGCGCCTGGGCGCTGTCCGCCGACGGCAAGCTGCAGCAAGCCAACGATGTGCTCGATTCCATCGGCGAGGGCGGGCTCGAGGACTTCCTCGTATTCCACCGTGCGCTGATGGCGGATGTTTCCGGTCGCACTGCCGAAGCATTGGAAATGGGCAAGCGCACCTATGAGAACGATCCCTTCGTTGCGCGCATCGTCGAGGCCTATACCCGCATGCTCGGCAAAGCCGGCCGCTTCGATGAGGCGGAGAAGGTGCTGGCCGATTACGCGAAGCAGGGGCTGAGCCACCCGCTGGTGACGGCCGTGAAGGCCAAGATCGACCTCAAGCAGCGTCCCGGGGCCTTTGCGGCCAACGTTCAGGCGGGTGCCGCGGAACTCTTCCACTCGATCGGTGTGGCGCTGGCGCGCGAGGGGAGCGGCGACATTGCCACCGTCTTCCTGCAGCTGGGCATGTACCTCGATCCGGGCGCCGACGTCATCGACCTGGTATATGCCCAGATGCTCGATGCTGCCGGCCAGCACGAACTCGCCAACGTCATCTACGACAAGCTTCCCGCTAGCTCGCCGCTGAAGCCCATGGCGGTGGTGCGGGTAGCGGAAAACCTCGACGCGCTGGGCGACAAGGATGAGGCGCTGCGCCGGCTCGGGAACATCGTCACCACCAACCCGGGTGACATCGAGGCTCTTTCGGTACTGGGAGACCTGCAGCGCGGGGCCAAGCAGTACGCGGAAGCCGCCGAAACCTACACCAAGGCCCTGGCCGCTTCCGGCGGCGAAAGCCCTGCCGACTGGCGGTTCTATTATGTCCGCGGCATCTCGTACGAGCGCGCTAAGGAGTGGCCGAAGGCCGAGGCGGATTTCCAGAAGGCGCTGAGCCTCAACCCCAATCAGCCGCAGGTGCTCAACTATCTGGGCTACAGCTGGGTCGACCAGGGCACCAATCTGCTGCCGGCGCTCGACATGATCCAGCGCGCGGTGGCCGCCGCGCCCAATGACGGCTACATCATCGCTTCGCTCGGCTGGGCCTACTACCGGCTCGGCCGCTTCGAGGAGGCGGTGAAGCAACTCGAGCTGGCGGTGCAGCTCCGCTCGACGGATCCCGAGATCAACGATCACCTGGGCGACGCCTACTGGCGGGCCGGCCGGCAACTCGAAGCCCGCTTCCAGTGGAACATCGCCTCGTCCGTGGACAAGGAAGGTGCGGTGAAGGAACGGGTGGCCATCAAGCTGCAGAAGGGGCTCGACGCCGCGCCGCCTTCGCCCGACGCCGCGCCCGTGGCCGAAACCCAGGCGGCTCCAGCCGAATAATGGACGAGGTCTATGCCGAGGCGGCGCCCGCCAAGGTCGATCTCGCCCTGCACGTCACCAACCGCCGGCCGGACGGCTACCACGAGCTGGAAAGCCTCGTGGTCTTCGCTGGCGTCGCGGACGAACTCGTCGCCCGGCCGGCGCGCCGCGACAGCCTGGCGGTCACGGGCCCGTTCGCCGCTGCGGCCGGGACCGGCGACTCCAACCTCGTGTCGCGCGCCGTGGCCGCATTCCGGGCGCGATGGCCCGATCATCTGCCAACCGGTCTTTCCTTCGAGCTGGTGAAGAACCTGCCGGTCGCGGCCGGCCTGGGCGGCGGCTCGGCCGACGCCGCCGCCGCGCTTCGGCTGATGGCGGGCCTCGGTGAGGAGGCGATCGAGTTCGCCGAGCTGTCGGCCGTGGCGCTATCACTCGGCGCGGACGTGCCAGCCTGCCTGCTGTCGCGACCACTGGAAGTGCGCGGCGTCGGTGAGATACTGCACCCGCTGCGGGCGTTCCCCAAGACGCATATCGTGCTGGTCAATCCGCTCGTGCCTGTAGTGACGGCCGACGTGTTCCGCCGCCTGCAATCCCGCCAGAACCCGCCACTGCCGACGCTGCCTGCACCGCTGACGCGCCCGGCTGAGCTAGGGCTGTGGTTGGCCGAGACGCGCAACGACCTCGAACCGCCGGCGCTGTCGCTGGTTCCGGCGATCGGCGACTTGATCGAGGAACTCGCAGCGTTCGATGGCTGCATGCTGGCCCGCATGTCGGGCTCGGGCGGCACAGTGTTCGGGCTTTTCGCGTCGGCGTCCCGCGCCCACCAGGCGGCGCATGACCTGCGGGATCGGCATCGCAGCTATTGGGTCGCGGCGGCGCCGGTTACGCTGCCAGGGTAGGGACGCGGTACTTGCGAGCACCCCTCATCCGGCTACCGCCAAAGGCGAGGTTGTCAGCACGCCGCTCGACATTGCGGGGAAGCGCAGCCCGATGAGGGGGCGTTCGCGGAGCGAACGTCAGTAGGCGCGCATCACCGTGAATTCCGCCACGTCGCCAAGCAGCGACTTCATCTCGCTGGGGGGCAGGGACTTCAGCGCCTCGCGGGCACGCCGCGCATGGGCGTTGGCCTGTTCCAGGGTCCGATCCAGGGTCCCATGGCGGTCGAGCACGGCGATCACCGCCGTCGTCTCGGTCGCCCCGGTGGAGGGATTGCCGAGCGCCGAGAGGATCAACTCACGCTCGGACGGATTTGCCACGCCGAGTGCCGAGATGATCGGCAGAGTCATCTTGCCTTCGCGCAGGTCGTCGCCGGTATTCTTGCCCAGCGTGCCGGCCTCGCCGCGATAGTCGAGCACGTCGTCGACGAGCTGGAAGGCATAGCCGAGCTCGCGGCCGTAGTCGCGCATCGCCCGGCGGCCCATCGCGTCGGCGCCACCGGCCATGGCCCCAACCTCGGTCGCCGCTTCGAAAAGCATCGCCGTCTTGGCGCGGATAACCTCGTTGTAGTCGTCCGCGGTGGCGCTCAGGTCGCGCGTCTTGCTCAGCTGCACCACTTCGCCTTCGGCGATCACCGTGGCGGCCTTCGAGATGACCTCGAGCGCCGGTATGCTGCCGGTCTCCACCATCATCATGAAGGCTTGGCCAAGCAGGAAATCGCCCACCAGTACACTTGCCTGGTTGCCCCACTTCATGCGGGCTGCCGCCCGGCCTCGGCGCATCGAGCTTTCATCGACGACGTCGTCGTGCAGCAGGGTTGCGTTGTGCAGGAATTCGACGGCAGCGGCGAAATTGACCTCGCTGCCATTGACGCGTCCGAACAGCGTGGAACTGGCGATGGTCAGCATCGGCCTGAGCCGCTTGCCGCCTGCGTCGATGAGATAGCGGGCGATCTCCGGCACCAGTTCGACATGCGAGCGGGCACGGTCGAGGATCATCGCGTTGACCCGTTCCATGCCCGGACGCGTCGCATCGACCAGCCGTTCGAGTGCCCCCGCGCTCGCCGCCTCGTTTGCCGCTGCCGCCGATAAAGCCATCAATTCCTCGGTTTGAGGGGCCCTGCTGAAGCCCTATAGTCCGGTTCCGATGTCCCTAGACCACACGCCCGATCTTGTAAAACAACAAACGCTGACGCGCGACGCCTTTTTGGGCGGGCGGCTCGTTGTGTCGCAGCCCGAGAAGGGGTTCCGCGCCGGCCTCGACTCCGTGCTGCTCGGCGCGAGCGTACGCGCGGGTACTCGGCGCCTGCTCGACCTTGGCGCGGGGGTGGGCACCGCGTCGCTGGTAGCGCTGGCCGACCTGCCGGACGCGAGGGCCACCCTGGCGGAGATCGACCCCGCGACCGCAGCGATTGCGGCGCTCAACCTCAAGGTCAACGGCTTTGCCGGGCGCAGCGAGGTGTTGGCACTGGATGTGTCCGCGAGGGGTAAAGTCCGCGCCGCCGCCGGGCTCGCCGCCGACCTCTACGACACGGTGATCGCCAACCCGCCCTTCTTCGATCCGGCGGCTGGCTCTGCCCCGTCGGCGGCGCGCACCTCCGCTCGCCACATGCCACCGGACGCACTGGACCTCTGGGTGAAGGCGGCGGCAAGCCATGCCGCGCCTGAGGGCGAGATCATCTTCATCCACGCCGCCGCGAGCCTGCCGCTGCTGTTGCCCGCCTTCATGACGCGGTTCGGAGCAGTGACGGTGTTGCCGCTCATACCCCGCGACGGCGAGGCAGCGAGCCGCATTCTGGTGCGCGGCACCAAGGGGTCGAGAGCGCCATTCACGCTGCTCGCCGGGCGGGTCCTGCATGAGCCGGAGGGGCGGGCCTTTCGACCGGAGTTCGACGCCATCTTCCGCGGAAGCGCCCGGCTGGTCTGGTAAATCGCGGCTCGCCCACATACATCTGCCCTCGATTGAGTGCGAGGGCGCCGATGGGTTTGCGATCTTGGCTGAGGCGGATGATGGGGCAGTCCGGCCCCGTCGTGCCCGTTGTGCGGCTCCACGGAGTGATTGCGGCGGAGCAGCGTCCCGGCCGACTCAACATCGAGTCCGTCGCGCCGCTGCTGAAGCGCGCCTTCGCCAACAAGTCCGCGCCGGCGGTGGCGATCATCGTCAATTCACCCGGCGGCTCGCCGGTGCAGTCGCGGCTCATCGCCAAGCGTATCCGCGATCTCGCCGACGAGAACGGCAAGCCGGTGCTAGTATTCGTCGAGGACGCGGCGGCCTCGGGCGGCTATTTCATCGCCACTGCGGGCGACGAGATTATCGCCGACCCATCGTCGATCGTCGGTTCGATCGGCGTGATCTTTGCCGGTTTCGGGTTCGTGGGCACGCTCGACAAGTTGGGCATGGAGCGCCGCGTCCACACCTCAGGCCGCAACAAATCGACGCTCGACCCCTTCCTGCCCGAGAAGGCGGAGGACATCGAGCGCATCAAGACGCTGGAATCCGACATCCACGCCGTCTTCATCGATTGGGTGAAGTCGCGGCGTGGTGGTCGGTTCAAGGCACCGGACGATACGCTGTTCACCGGTGAGTTCTGGAGCGGTGTGCGCGGGCTGGACCTCGGCCTGGTCGATGGCCTCGGCGACATTCGAGAGACGTTGCGCCAGCGCTTCGGCGACAAGGTCGAGATGCAGGTGATCGCGCTCAAGCGCGGCCTGTTCACGCTGCCGCGCTTCGGCCTCGCCGCCGATATCGCCGCCGCGGTCGAGGATCGCGCCCACTGGACGAGGCTCGGGCTGTGACAGCGCTCATCCTCCGCATCGTCATCATCACCGTCATCGGGCTCGCGATATTCTGGGGTGCCCGCAAGATCTGGCGCGACTGGCGCGGCGCGTTCAGGGCCGAGGACCAGGCGCGCCTCGATCGCGACCGCGCCGAGCGCGACAAGATCAAGCGCGACGACGGCATGATCACGCTCAAGCGCGACAAGGACGGCAAATTCAGGCCGGAGGATTGACGGCGTCACGGTGGTTGACCGTCCCCCGGCCTCCCACTAGGTTCCGCGCGCCATTCGAGCCCGGACCGATACGCCGATGAACGACCTGCCCGCCCACATGGACCCCCGGAATTCCTTCCAGGGCTTGATCCTGACGCTTCAGCGCTACTGGGCCGAGCAGGGTTGCGTGATCCTGCAGCCCTACGACATGCAGATGGGCGCCGGCACGTTCCACACTGCGACGACGCTGCGCGCGCTAGGCCCCAAGCCGTGGAAAGCTGCCTATGTGCAGCCCTCGCGCCGCCCCAAGGACGGGCGCTACGGCGAGAACCCCAACCGGCTGCAGCACTATTATCAGTTCCAGGTGATCCTGAAGCCCTCGCCCGAGAACATCCAGGACCTGTACCTGCAGTCGCTCGACATCATTGGACTCGACCGCAGGCTGCACGACATCCGCTTCGTCGAGGACGACTGGGAAAGCCCGACGCTGGGCGCCTGGGGTCTCGGCTGGGAGTGCTGGTGCGACGGCATGGAAGTGAGCCAGTTCACCTACTTCCAGCAGGTCGCCGGCTTCGAAACCATGCCGGTGCCGGGCGAGATCACTTATGGGCTCGAGCGCCTCGCCATGTATGTGCAGGGCGTAGAGAACGTCTACGACCTGAACTTCAATGGCCGTGAGGGTGACGAGAAGGTCACCTACGGCGACGTGTTCCTGCAGAACGAGCAGGAGTTCTCGAAGTATAATTTCGAGGCCGCCGACACCGAGATGCTGTTCCGCCACTTCAAGGATGCCGAGGACGAGTGCCGGGCGATCCTGAAGAAGGGTGCCGTCGGCAACCGCCAGACCATGGCCGTCCCGGCCTACGAGCAGGTCGTGAAGGCATCGCACAACTTCAACCTGCTCGATGCGCGCGGCGTCATCTCGGTGCAGGAGCGCCAGAGCTACATCCTGCGCATCCGCGAACTCGCCAAGCAGTGTGGCGAGGCGTGGCTGCAGACCGCAGGCGGCGGCGCGGAGCAGTAACCGGCCTCAGGCGAGGCCGGTCAGCTTGATCAACGCCACGACCATGCCCGTGGATGCGGTGGCGAGGGCCACGGCCAGCATGCTGTTCGCACGTCCGCGGGCCACGATGGTCAGGATGGCGACGGCGGCGAGATAGGCCGGACCGAGGAGCAGCGTCCACCAGCCGAGCTGGCCCACGAGCAGCGCCATCGTGCCCAGGACGCAGGCCGCGGTCGCGAACAGCGCCGCATGGCCATTGCGCTCGTCGGTCGAGGCGTGGCGCACCTTATCGGTCGCCGCTGGTGCCTCCGCGATGGTGGCTCGGTGTGAGGAGGCCGTGGCTGGCTCCGTGGGGTGCTTGATGTTCCGACTCATGGGCACAAGCGTTGGCCGCGCCGCGCCGTCCCGCCTACCTTGATAGCCCGTCATCCTGAACACGGGGTTTCTATCCACAGCCGACTTTGCCGGAGGGGCACGCGAGTCTACACCGGCGGCGTGAAGCCCTGGCGCTTCGCCGCCTTGAACGGAGCCATGCCCTCGTTGGCGAGCTGGTCGGCACGTTCGTTCATCTCGTCGCCGTTATGACCCTTGACCCAGTGCCAGTTGATCTTGTGGCGCTGCGTCGCGGCATCGAGCGTCTGCCAGAGTTCGGCGTTCTTCACCGGCTTCTTGTCGGCGGTGCGCCAGCCGTTCTTCTTCCAGCCATGGATCCACTTGGTCAGCCCGTCCTTGACGTAGTTGCTGTCGGTGTGAAGCTCTACCTCGCACGGACGGCTGAGCGCCGTCAGCGCCTCGATGGCGGCAGTCAGTTCCATCTGGTTGTTGGTGGTGAGCTGGGCGCCGCCTTTCAGCTCCTTGAGCTTGTCGCCATATTGCAGCACGGCGCCCCAGCCGCCGGGACCCGGGTTGCCCGAACAGGCGCCGTCGGTGTGGATGATGACGCTGGCCATCAGGCGGCCGCCGGCCGGTCGTAGCGGTAGAACTCGACATTGGCGTGCCCATGGGCGTCGCCGGTGTGGGTGTAGACGCCGCCGAGCTTGCGCAGAACCTTCAGCGATGCCTCGTTGCGCGCGTCCGCCATGCCGAGGAAATGGTCGCGGTCGGTATCGCGCCAGTACCAGTCGCGCAGCGCGCTCGCCGCCTCCCAGATGTAGCCGTTGCCCCAGAACTCGGGATAGAGCGAGTAGCCGATCTCGGGGATCTCTTCCTCGCCGTAGACGCCGAAGCCGCAGCGGCCGACCAGCACGCCATCGGCCTTCCGGGTGACGCGCAGCTTGCCCATCTTCTGGCGCTCGAACAGGTCGATCCAGTGGGCGAGAGAGGCGTCCATCGCCTCTTTCGTCCACGGCTGGCCGTGCCCGGTGAGGTAGCGCGCCACCACCGGGTCGCCATGCAGTCGATAGAGGTCGTCGATCTGGTCCGCCCGCCAGCCGGAGAGGATGAGGCGGTCGGTTTCGAGGAGGGTGAGGTCGGTCATGCTGGAGCTTGCACCCGGAGTTCGCGCGGCAGGTTGAAGACGATGCTCTCGCGCTGCTCGCCCGAGGCCGAAACGGTGATGTCGAAGCGCTGCGCGAAAGCCTCGATCACCTCATCGACCAGTGTCTCGGGCGCCGAGGCGCCGGCGGTTATGCCGAGGGTGCGGATGCCCGCAAAGCGCGACCAGTCGATCTTGTCGGCGCGCTCGACCAGCGAGGCGTTGCTGCAGCCGGAGCGCTGCGCCACTTCGACGAGGCGCACTGAGTTGGACGATTCGGGCGCTCCCACCACGATCATCGCGTCGACCGATGGCGCCACGCGCTTCACCGCTTCCTGCCGGTTGGTGGTGGCGTAGCAGATGTCTTCCTTGTGCGGCAGCGCGATGGACGGGAAGCGGCGACGCAGCACATCCACGATCGCTGACGTATCGTCGACGCTGAGGGTCGTCTGCGTCACGTAGGCCAACTGGTCCGGGTCGCGCGGGGTGAAAGCCTCGGCATCTTCCACCGTCTGGATCAGCGTGATGGCGCCCTCGGGCAACTGGCCCATCGTGCCGATCACCTCGACATGGCCGGCATGGCCGATGAGGATGATCTCGCGCCCGGCCTCGAACTGCCGGTTGGCCTCGATATGAACCTTCGACACCAGCGGACAGGTGGCATCGAGGAAGAACATGTTGCGCGCCTTCGCCCCCTCGGGCACTGCCTTGGGCACGCCGTGGGCCGAAAACACAACGGGAGCCTCTCCCGAAGGAATCTCGTCGAGTTCCTCGACGAACACCGCGCCTTTCTGCTTCAGCCCATCGACCACGTATTTGTTGTGCACGATGGCATGGCGGACATAGACCGGCGCCCCGTACCGCTCCAGCGCCAGCTCGACGATCTGGATGGCACGATCGACCCCCGCGCAAAATCCGCGGGGGGCGCACAGCGTGATGTCCAAGTGCGGCCTTGTTTGCATAGGAGAGCAGATGCGGCGCGCTGGGGTGCAAGTCAAGACCTGCAAGTCAAGTGTTGCGGCTCAAGTGCTTGCCCGGCAATATGTTCATCAGCAGATCGGTGGGTGCCCCGTGACCCTGGCGTTGGAAATGTTCGCGATATCGCCCGCCACGGGCAAGGCGAACCTTTCGGGTGCGCAGGAGGCGCTGCTCGCCGGCAAGGCTGCATGGCTCAACGAGGCCCACAAGGCCGGGCTGCCAGTCATCCCCACCATCGCGATTTCACGCGCCGCCTGGGAGGCCTTGCAGCGCGAGCGGCGTGCCCATGCCGACAAGCTGCGCGCGCACTGGGTGGCGACGCTGTTCCGCCTCGTCGGCCGTGACGGCGTGCCCCCGCAACTGGTGGTGCGTACGGCTGCACCCTCGCACAGCCCCGGGCTGATGCAGGGCCGGCCCGGTCTGACGGCGCCGCAGAGCGGGGCCGAAGCGGTCGATCCGGCAAGACCCCTGGCGCGCGCCATTACCGATGCCTTCGAGTCCTATCCCGATGTGAGCGAGCCGGAGCGGCAGATCGTCATCGTCCAGGCGATGGCGGAGGGCGATGTGCGGTTGCTGCTGACCCGCGATGCCAATACCGGAGCGCTCGGTCCGGCGGCGAGCAACGGTTCTCCGTTCGGTCCGCTGCCCGCGAGCGCGCGGCTGCTGTGCGAAACGCTCGACCGGCTCGCCGGGCGCAATCTTGCCTGCCTCGTCTCGATCGAGGGTGATGTGGTGCGGCTGCTGTCGGCCCGGCCCGCCCCTGCGACGGCCGCGGCCGAACTGGAGGCAGCCGTCGATCGGGTCGATCGCCGAAGCTGGACGCAGCGCGAAGCAGTGGCGCATATCGACCCCTCGCGCCTGCAGCAGTTGCTGCACCCACGGCTCAAGGCGCCGGAGCACTCGCATGTGCTGGCCTCCGGGCTCGGGGTGTCACCGGGCGCCGCGAGCGGCATCATCGTCTTCACCACCGAGGACGCGGCCCGGATGAAGGCGCGCGGCCGCCACTGCATCCTCGTGGTCACCGAGACCGGACCGACCGACATCGAGGGCATGCGGGCCGCGACCGGAATCCTCACCGCGCGTGGCGGCATGACGTCGCATGCCGGCGTCGTGGCGCGCATCACCGGCAAGCCATGCGTGGCAGGCGTTCGCTCGCTGTCGATCGACCTCGGTGAACTTACCTGCCGCATCGGCGAGCGCGAGTTCCGCATGGGTGACCGCATCACCATCGACGGCTCGGACGGCTCGGTCTATCTCGGTGCGCTGCCGCTCGCCCAACCCCATATCGGCGGGGCGATGGGGCGATTGCTCGACTGGTCTGACGCCTCGCGCGCGGTGAAGGTGCGGGCCAATGCCGAGACCGTCGAGGCGGTGGACACGGCGCTGAGCTTTGGAGCCGAGGGTATCGGCCTGGCCCGCTCCGAGCACATGTTCTTTTCGCGCGAGCGCATGGTGGCGCTGCGGCGCATGATCCTCTCGGAGCACGCCGCCGACCGCGAGAAGGCGCTGGAAGGTCTGGTCCGCTTTCAGACCGACGACTACTCGGCCATCTTCACTGCGATGCAGGGGCGGCCAGTGACGGTGCGGCTGTTCGATCCGCCGCTGCACGAGTTCCTGCCGCGCACCGACGAGGATATCGAGGAGACCGCGCAGTCGCTGGGTCTGGCGGTGCGGACGCTGAAGCTGCGGCTCGACCGGATCGCTGAGATCAACCCGATGCTCGGCCATCGCGGCGTGCGTCTCGCCATCACCTATCCCGAAATCCTCAAGATGCAGATCGAGGCCCTGTGCGCCGGCGTGCGGGCCGCCTCGGCGCGGCAGGCCGAACCGGTGGTGCTGGAGGTGATGGTGCCGTTCGTTTCCACCGTGTCCGAGGTGGTGGAGATCAAGCGGCAGGTGTTCGATATCGTCGATCGCGGTGGTCTCCCCTCCGCCGCGCGGCAGGCGTTCCAGTTCGGCACGATGATCGAGTTGCCGCGCGCCGCCTTGCGGGCGGCCGACATTGCCGAGCAGGTCGACTTCTTCTCGTTCGGCACCAACGACCTGACGCAGACGACCTACGGCATCTCCCGCGACGACGCGCCGGCGTTCCTGTCGGCTTATCAGCGCAAGGGGCTCTACGATTTCGATCCATTCGTGACGCTCGACCAGAAGGGGGTGGGCGAGATGATCGCCATCGCCATCGAGCGCGGCAAGCGCGCCAACCCGGCCCTGAAGATCGGCATCTGCGGCGAACACGCCGGCGACCCTGCCTCGCTTCGGTTCTTCGCCGGGCTCGGGGTCGACTACGTGAGCTGCTCGCCATATCGGGTGCCGGTGGCGAGGCTGACCCTGGCGCAGTAGGGCAGGGGCGGGGCGCCCCCTCCACCACGCATCTTCGATGCGCGGTCCCCCTCCCCCGCTGCGCGGTGGAGGAGCACGGAGAGCTCAGCGTTTCGACAACGATAGGACGCCGACGGCGCGGTGCTCCTC
>JAEYYP010000120.1 GCA_023428425.1 Pseudomonadota bacterium | reverse complement strand
CGGCAAGGGCGACGACGTCATCCTCAAGGTGCCCGTGGGGACCCAGGTGTTCGAGGAAGACAACGAGACGCTGATCGCGGATTTCACCGAGATCGGCCAGGAACTGGTGCTGCTCTCGGGCGGCAATGGCGGCTTCGGCAACGCCCACTTCAAGACCTCCGCCAACCAGGCCCCGCGCCGGGCCAATCCGGGGCTCGAAGGCACGGAGAAGTGGATCTGGCTGCGGCTGAAGCTCATCGCCGATGCCGGGCTCGTCGGCCTGCCCAATGCCGGCAAGTCGACCTTCCTCGCCGCAGTCTCCGCCGCAAAACCCAAGATCGCCGACTATCCCTCCACCACCCTCCACCCCAACCTCGGCGTTGTCGGCGTGGGCGAGCGCGAGTTCGTGATGGCCGACATTCCGGGCCTGATCGAAGGCGCGCATGAGGGCCAGGGCCTCGGCGACCGCTTCCTCGGGCATGTCGAGCGCTGCAGCGTGCTGCTGCACCTGATCGACGGCACGCAGGAAGACGTGAAGCTGGCCTACAAGACCATCCGCACCGAGCTCGCCGCCTATTCCGAGATGCTGGCCGAGAAGCCGGAAATCCTGGTGCTCAACAAGATCGATGCGCTCGATCCGGACGAGGTGAAGGAGAAGCTGAAGGTGCTGAAGCGCGCATCGAAGGGCGAGGTGCTGACCGCTTCCGGTGCCACTGGCCTCAACGTGCCGGACGTGCTGTGGAAGGTGCTCTCGGTGATCGACGCCGACAAGGCCGAGCGGGCCGAACTCGAGCGCCGCAAGGACGAGCCGACCTGGGTGCCCTGATGGAGCAGACGGCCGCGCACGACGCGCTCGCGCCCTATCGGCGCCTCACCATCAAGATCGGTTCGGCCCTGCTGGTCGACGGCAAGACCGGCAAGCTGCGCGCCGACTGGCTCGCCTCGCTGGCCGAGGACCTCGCTGCGCTGAAGGCGCGCGGCGTGTCGCTGGTGATCGTGTCCTCGGGCGCCATCGCGCTGGGCCGCCGCCTGCTGGGGCTGGAGGCCAAGGTGCTGCCGCTCGAGCAGAGCCAGGCGGCGGCCAGCGCCGGGCAGATCGCGCTGTCGCAGGCCTGGGCCACGGCGCTCGGCGCGCACGGCATCACCACCGGGCAGATCCTGCTGACGCCGAACATCACCGAGGAACGCCGCTACTTCCTCAATGCGCGCACGACGATCTCGACGCTGCTGGGGCTCGGCGCGGTGCCGATCATCAACGAGAACGACTCCGTCGCCACGGCCGAAATCCGCTACGGCGACAATGACCGACTGTCGGCGCGCGTGGCGACCATGATCGAGGCGGATTGCCTCGTGCGGCTCTCCGACCTCGACGGGCTCTACACGGCGCCGCCGGCCAAGGACCCGAGCGCCACGCATCTGCCCTACGTGCCGGCCATAACGCCCGAGATCGAGGCGATGGCGGGCGGCGCCGCGAGCCACCTGAGCCGCGGCGGCATGACCACTAAGATCGAGGCCGGCAAGATCGCAACGCAGGCGGGTACGGGCATGATCATCGCCAGCGGCACGGTGGAGCACCCGCTGCGGGCGCTGATGGAAAGCGGGCGACACACGCTGTTCGCGCCGGTGGAAACCCGCGCTCAGGCGCGAAAGCGCTGGATCATGGGGACGCTGGAGCTGAAGGGCACCGTGCATGTCGACGCCGGCGCCGCGCGGGCGCTCGGCGAGGGCAAGAGCCTGCTGCCCATCGGCGTCACGAAGCTGTCGGGCGATTTCGAGCGCGGCGAGGTCGTCGCGATCTACGACCCCGACGGTCGCGAGATCGCGCGGGGCCTCGCGACGCTGCGACGCGAGGAAGCGGACCTCGTGAAGGGCAAGAACTCCGCCCGCGCGGCCGAACTGCTCGGCGTCGGCACGCGATCCGAAATGGTGCACCGCGACAACATGGTGGTGCTGATGGGGCTGGAGGCGAGGGTATGAGCGCACTCGAAGCAACCGACGACGACCTGACCGGGGTGATGCTGGAACTCGGCCGCCGCGCCCGCGCCGCCGCCGCGACGCTCGCCTTCGCCGACCCGGCGCTGAAGGTGAAGGCGTTGCACGCCGCCGCCTACGCCATCGACGATCGCCGCGAAGACATCATGAGCGCCAACGCACTCGACATGCGGGCCGCCGAGGGCAAGGGTATCAGCAAGGCTTTCCTCGATCGCCTGCTGCTGACCGACAAGCGCATCGACGCGATGATCGAAGGGCTGCGCGTGATCGCCGACCTGCCCGATCCGGTCGGTCGGGTGCTGGCTGAGTGGACGCGGCCCAACGGCATGCGCATCAAGCGGGTGGCGACGCCGCTCGGTGTCATCGGCGTGATCTTCGAAAGCCGCCCGAACGTCACCGCCGATGCCGGGGCGCTGACGCTCAAGGCCGGCAATGCGGTGATCCTGCGCGGCGGTTCGGACAGCGTGAACTCGACGCGCGCCATCCACAACTGCCTGGTGCAGGGGCTCCGTGATGCCGGATTGCCCGAGGACGCGATCCAGATCGTCCCCACCACCGATCGCGAGGCGGTGGGGCACATGCTGCGCGGGCTGGGCGGCACCGTCGACGTGATCGTGCCGCGTGGGGGCAAGACGCTGGTGGCGCGCGTGCAGGACGAGGCGCGGGTCCCCGTGTTCGCGCACCTCGAGGGACTGTGCCACACTTTCATCGACAAGTCCGCCGAGCTCTATATGGCTGTGGCAGTGACGCTCAACGCCAAGATGCGCCGTACCGGCATCTGCGGCGCCACCGAGACGCTGCTGGTGCATCGCGACGTCGTCGACACGCACCTGCGGCCGGTGATCGCGGCGCTGGTGGCGAAGGGCTGCGAGATCCGTGGCGATGCGACGGTGACGGCGCTGATTCCCGAGGCGATCGCCGCAACGGAGCAGGACTGGCAGACCGAATACGAGGACGCCATCATCTCGGTGAAGGTGGTCGCCGATGTCGGCGAGGCCATCGCGCATGTGGGCAAGTATTCGTCGCACCACACCGAAGCGATCATCACCGAGGATGCGGCATCGGTGGCGCGCTGGTTCAACGAGATCGACTCGGCCGTGCTGCTGCACAATGCCTCGACGCAGTTCTCCGATGGCGGCGAGTTCGGCTTCGGCGGCGAGATCGGCATCGCGACGGGCAAGTTCCACGCGCGCGGACCGGTCGGGGTCGAGCAGTTGTGCTCGTTCAAGTACCTTGTCGAAGGCACGGGGCAGACACGGCCTTGACCGCTGGGTATCCCCCCGACATCACCGCCCTGCCCCCACATGCCCCTGGCATGCGGATCGGGCTGTTCGGCGGCAGCTTCAACCCCATCCACGAGGGGCACCGGCTGGTGGCGGAGCAGTGCCTGAGGCGGTTGGCGCTCGATGCGGTCTGGCTGCTGGTGTCGCCCGGCAATCCGCTGAAGGATCACTCGGAGCTGGCGCCGCTTGCCGACCGGGTCGCCGCGGCACGGGCGCTGACCGCCGACCCGCGCATCCGCGTCACCGCCTTCGAGGCCAGGCATGCGTTCCACTACACCGTGGATACGCTCGAATGGCTGGCCCAGGCGTGCGAGGGAACGCGCTTCGTGTGGATCATGGGCGCCGACAACCTGGCGCAGTTCGACCGCTGGGAGCGCTGGGAGCGGATCGCCGAGCTGATGCCGATCGCCGTCTACGCCCGACCGGGCTCGACGTTCCGGGCCACCGTCTCGCGTGCGGCGGTGGCGTTGAAGCGATTTCGGTTGCCCGAGGCCGAGGCCGAGGCGCTGGCTGGGCACGACACGCCGGCCTGGGTCTACCTCCACGGGGTCACATCGAAGCAGTCTTCGAGCGCCATTCGGGCCCGCAACAAGGCTCCCGCAAATTGATAGAAGCCCTCCGCCTTGCGGAACCAAGGCCGAAGCGTCATATTAGGAGTGTAGTGGTATTGAACCACTCTGGATGGGATCACGGCAATAGCTACGCACTTAGCGTTCCCTATACCGATCAACCAAGGACAGCTGAAACAAGCATGACCCGTGCTTACGCATGGGCTGAGGCCATTTGCTGATGGCATCACCCCGGAAGAAACCCGCACCCGCCCCGGCCACCGAGCCCGTCGCGGAAACTGCCAATGACAACGCCATGATCGACCTCGTGCTCAAGAGCCTCGAGGACGCCAAGGCCGAGCAGACGGTGTCGATCGACATCACCGGCAAGTCGTCGCTGACCGACCATATGGTCGTCACCTCCGGCCGCTCGAACCGCCACGTCAGCGCCGTCGCCGACCAGCTGGTGAGCGCGCTGCGCGACGGCGGTTTCGGCAAGCCGCGTGTCGAAGGCCTGCCGCACGCCGACTGGGTGCTGGTGGATGCCGGCGACGTCATCGTCCACATCTTCCGCCCCGAAGTGCGCGAGTTCTACAACATCGAAAAGATGTGGGCCGTCGACTTCGCTGCCGACGGGCGCTGATCGCCTGACGCGGTGCGTATAGCGATTGCCGCCATCGGCCGGATGAAGCAGGGGCCCGAGCGCGAACTGGTCTCGCGCTACCTCGAGCGCGCCAAGGGGTCGGGCAAGCCGCTGGCGCTTGTCAGCTTCGATGTGCTGGAGTTCGCGGAGTCGCGCGCCGGCTCGTCGGAGGCGCGCAAGGACGAGGAAGCGCGGACATTGCTCACCGCCCTGCCCGAGGGCGTGCGCGTGGTGCTGGACGAGCACGGCAAATCCATCTCGTCGCAGGCATTCGCCACCCAGCTCGGCCGCTGGCGCGACGATGGCCGCCCCGCCGTCAGCTTCGTCATCGGCGGCGCTGATGGGCACGGACGCGAGATGCTGCAAGCGGCCGACCTGACGCTGAGTTTTTCGCCGCTGACCTGGCCGCACCAGATGGTGCGCATCATGCTGGCCGAACAGCTCTACCGCGCAACCACCATTCTGTCGGGCCACCCGTATCACCGGGAGTGAGGCGAGGCGTGCCGGACGCCCCCTCCACCACGCTACGCG
>JAEYYP010000445.1 GCA_023428425.1 Pseudomonadota bacterium | reverse complement strand
CCGCCGAAGCGCTCGGCGAGCGACACGACACCGAGCGGCAGCGAGGTCCAGGAAACGATGTGGTTCGCAAGCCGCGGGGAGCGCTGGCCGCTGAGGTCGATGAGCGCGATCTCGGACGAGCCGCCGCCGATGTCGAACAGCACGACGCCCTTCGTATCGTGCTCGACCAGCGAGCCGCAGCCGGACACGGCAAGACGCGCCTCGGTCTCACGGTCGATGATCTCGAGTTCCAGCCCCGTCTCCGAAGCGACGCGGTCAAGGAAAGCGGCGCCGTTCTCGGCCGACCGGCAGGCTTCGGTGGCGATCAGGCGCGAGCGGCTGATAGCGCGGCCGCGCAGCTTGTCGGCGCAGATGCGCAGCGCCTCGACGGCGCGGTCCATCGCAGGCTCGCCCAGTCGACCGGTGGCTGAAAGGCCTTCGCCGAGCCGAACGATGCGAGAAAAGGCATCGACGACGCGGAACTGGCCGCGACGGCCCGGCACGGCGACGAGAAGGCGACAATTGTTGGTGCCGAGATCGAGGGCGGCGAAAGCCGGCCGGACGAACGCGGCCGAGCGCGCCGAGGCAATCGGCGGGGGTGCCGGCGAAACGGGCTTGATCTCGATGGCCGGGGGCGGTGGGGACGGCGGTTGCGGCAGGGCCTGGCCGTCGCGTGCGAAGACCTTGCGACCGCGACGCTTGCGGCGCTTGCGGGACTTTCCCTTGGGCTGCGGTGCGTCCGCCCCGGTCGGCCCCTGCGGGTGACCGGTCCCCTTCCCGCCATTCAGACGGGATGGGTGCGGACTCCAGGCGGCAGGCGCCACCCGCAAGTCCGAAGACGCCCCGCCTGTCGGCCTGTCGCCGGTTTCGGGGTCTTTCACTCGTGTTCCTCGCGCGCCGCGCGAACCGGTTCCGGACGCTGCGAGCGCTGTTGTCTTCTGCGTTGGGCAAAGCATAGCAGGGCCCGCGCCCGACACCAAGCCCGGCCGCACATTCTTGACGGCGGCGCGCCCCATGGAGAAGTTCGGCGACGAAACGACGCTCATGCCGAGGCAGGGCTTTCATCGCCATGGCATTGGCTTTATCCCGGTAGCGGGGACGAACGCGAAAAGCCAAGAAGCAGTGGGAACAGGCGACGGATGAAGTGGAAGGACTACGTCTGGCCGTTGGTCGGGCTCGCGGCAGTCGCGTTCTCGGGCTGGCTTCTCTATGAGGAGCTGCGCGGCATTTCGGCGTCCGACATCATCGACGGGCTCGCCGCGATCCCGTTGAAGGGCTGGCTGCTCGCCGCCTGCGGCGCGCTCATCGCCTATGCCGCGCTTGCCGGCTACGACCGCATCGCGCTGACACATATCGGGAAGCCGCTTCCCTGGGGCTTCGTGGCGCTGACTTCCTTTACGACCTATGCGCTTTCCCACAACATCGGCGGTTCGGTGTTTTCGGGCGCGGTGATCCGCTATCGCGCCTACGGTTCGCGCGGCCTGAGCGGCCAGGAGGTCGGCGTGCTCGTCGCCTTCTGCTGGTTGACCTTCGTGCTGGCGACCATCCTGCTGCTCGGGGTCGTTCTGGTGCTGGTGCCGGAACTGACGGATCGCTTCGTCGATTTCGAGGCACTGCCGATTACGCTGTCGGCGGGTACGGGCGCGCTGTGCCTTGCCATCGTCGGGCTCTACGTGCTGGGCAGCCTGCTGCACTTTCGGCCGCTGCACATCGGCAAGACGCGACTCGACTATCCGCGGCCGCCCATTGTGCTGCGCCAGATGACGATCGGACCGATCGAACTTCTGGGCGCGGCGGCGATCATCTACTTCACGCTCCCGGCGGCCGGCAATCCGGGCTATCTCACGACGCTCGGCGTCTTCCTCGTCGCCTTCTCGGTCGCCTCGGCCACCCATGCGCCGGGCGGCATCGGCGTGTTCGAACTGGTGGCGCTCGCGGGTTTCTCCGGCATGGACAAGGCCGACGTGCTCGCGTCCCTGCTCGCCTTCCGCTTCCTCTATCTGATCCTGCCGCTGATCCTGGCGATCGTCGTCGTCGTGGTGTTCGAACGCGGTCAGTTGTCCCTGCGCCGCCGGCCGGCACCGCCGGCAGATTGACCCGCGGCAAGGCCTGCGCCGCCCTTGAACGCCCCGCGCAAAACCCTATCTGCCGTCGGGCTGCGGGACAGCCGGATTCCGGCGGCTGCGAGGAATGGCTTGACTATTGCGAACCCATCGCTAAAACGCAGGCCGCAAGCGGTTCGCCGCCGTCGCACTTCGCGACATTGGGGAATAGGTTAACGGTAGACCCACGGACTCTGACTCCGTTAGTCCTGGTTCGAATCCAGGTTCCCCAGCCATCCTAAGATCTCCCTCAGCCAGACTGGGCGACGCTCCGCACCGTCAGACAGGACGTTCCGGAAGTGGACATGCTGACACTTGTCCGCGCTGCGGCAGGAACGTCCTGTCTATGGCATCAAGGCATCAACGCGCGATGTGCTATCGAGGCGATCGGCGTAAACGGGCCATAAGAGAAGGGGCGAATTCCCCGAACGACGGCGCTACAGGATCCGGGACAGCTCGGCAGTGATCCGTTTCGCCGTCTGACGCACCAGCCTGGCGCAGAGTTCGTGACGGCGGGCGTCGTGCCGGTATACGGGCATGCTGACGCTGATTGCCCCGACCGGTTCCCGCTGACGATTGAAGATCGGGCTGCCGAGGCAACGAATGTCCGGCTCGTTCTCCTCGTCGTCGAATGCAAAGCCCTGCTCGCGCGTGCGCTTCAGTTCATCGAGCAGCGCCTCGGGCGTCGTGAGCGTTTTGACGGTGTGGCGCTTCAGTTCCAGTCCCTTGATGACTTCAAGCAAGCGCTCGTCCGGCAGGCCGGACAGCCACGCCTTGCCCACGGAGGTGGAGTGAAGTTCGACCTGGCCGCCGATGCTGGTCTGCATCTGGACCGTGCTGGAGCCGACCAGCTTGTCTATGTAGACCATCCGGTTGTTGCTCGGCACGGCCAGGTGCACGGCCTCATCCGTGGCGTCGCGGAGCGATACGAGAAAGTCCCTTGCGATCGTTCGCAGGTCGGAATCTTCCCAGGTCTTGGCGGCGAGCTGGAGAAGGCGCGGCCCAAGGCGAAACGTTCCGCTCTCCCCGGACTGCGTGATGAGGCCCTCGGCGACAAGCGCCGATACGAGCCGGTAGACCGTCCCACGCGGGAAACGCGCGCGCTTGGTCAGTCGGGCAATGTCCAGTGTTCCGGGGGAATCCGCGATGATCTGGAGCACCGTCATGAACTTCGAGAACGAAGCCGCCCCCTGCACGGGATTCGGAGCCCTCACATCTGCTTCGTCCTGGAGGTCACTCAGGCTCATGGCAAAACTCCTCGCAAGCTTGACAAGGGGACATGGCGGGACTACACGTTTGTGGACAAAGTGTCCATATTGTAGTCAGTGTCCCGGAATTCGGTTCTAGTCGTATGATCGAGGAGGATCAACGGCAAGCTCGCGCGCACCGAAAGTGAACGCATCGGGCAGTCCGACCTTCGGTGCGAGGGCGCGAATTCCTGCTGGGAGGAGAAGGGATGACGAAGAAAGGGTACTGGGTTGCAATGGTCGATATTGCAGACCAGGAGGGCTACAAAGAATATATCGCCTTGAACAAGGCGGCTTTCGACAAATACGGCGCGACCTTTGTCGTTCGCGCCGGAAGACATCAGGTGATGGAAGGGCCGGACGCCAACCGCGTGGCCGTGATCGAGTTCAAGGACTACGAAACAGCCCTCGCCTGCTACAACTCCCCTGAGTATCGGAAGGCCATCGATGCGCGCGTCAAGTACGCCAAGGCGCATCTTACCGTGGTGGAAGGCGTCTGACGCGATAAGGCGTTTCGGCGGGACCAGCATGCCGGAGCGCTATGCTCGCCTTCTCCGCAGGCTCGCCAGAGTGCGGCGAGAACGTCGTATTGGCGCACAACCCTCTGGGGGCAACCATGCCTGAACCGTTGCGGTGGCTTTTGAAGTTTTTTGACGTCCTTGTCGTCGCAGGCATGGCCGTCATCAGCCTCCTGATCTTTACGAATGTCGTGCTGCGCTACGGTTTCAGCTCAGGCATACCGTTTGCCGTAGAAGTCTCCCGTGTCGTCCTCGTCTGGGTCATCTTCATGGGCTCCGTAGTGGCCCTTGCAAAGGGTGCGCATCTCGGCGTCGACTCGCTGGTGGTCCGGTTGCCGCCCAGAGCGCGCTGCGTCTGCTTTCTCATCTCATACGGCCTGATGCTCTGGTGCTGCTGGCTCCTGGCACGGGGCAGTTGGTCTCTCACTGTGATCGAATGGGGTAACGTCCAGGCGCTATCGGGAATTCCCGTCGGCGCGATCTATCTCGCGGGGTTCACCGCCGCCATCCTGATGGCTGTGATACTCCTTGTCGATCTGTGGCGCTCCTTGCGCGGCATCCTTCCCGCCCCTTGGTCGGGCGCAGAGCATGTCGAGCCGCTATCGGTCGTGCCCCCCGCGCACAGTTCGGAGGAAACATCGTGAGCGGCCTGATCTTCATCGCTTCCCTCCTCGGTACGATGGCCATCGGGATTCCCATTGCCTTCGCCCTGATGTTGTCGGGCGTCGCGATGATGCTGCTGATGGGAAATCTGGATGCGCAGATTCTGGCACAACGTCTCGTCAACGGCGCGGACAGCTATCCTCTGATGGCGATCCCGTTCTTTCTCATCGCGGGCGAACTCATGAACGCCGGCGGCCTCTCGCGCCGCATCGTCAACGTGGCACTGGCGCTCGTGGGTCACATACGTGGCGGCCTCGGCTACGTGGTCATCGGCACGGGCCTGGTGCTTGCCAGCGTCTCCGGGTCCGCAATCGCAGATACGGCGACGCTGGCCGTGATGCTGGTTCCGCTGATGCGGGATGCGGGTTATCACATGGGTCGTGCCTCAGGCCTGATGGCGGCGACAGGCATTATCGCCCCCATCATCCCTCCGTCTGTCGGGTTCATCCTTCTGGGCGTCACAGCAAACATTTCCATCGTCGGCCTGTTCTTCGCCGGCATCGCGCCTGGGCTGATGATGGGAGTGAGCCTCATGATCACCTGGTGGTTCCTCTCCAAGAAGGAGACAGCGTCGGTCAGGCCCAAACTGCCGCGCAGAGACCTCCCGAAAACTATCATGACCGCCGGATGGGCGCTGATGATGCCGGTGATCATTCTGGCCGGACTGCGGTTCGGCCTCTTCACCCCCACTGAGGCCGGCGTCGTTGCAGCCGCCTATGCGCTCTTCGTAGGGTTTTTTGTCTATCGTGAACTGACACCCAAACTGCTTTATGACGCGTTGCTCGCCGCCGGTCGCCTGACGGCCGTGATCATGTTGCTTGTGGCAGCCTCCATGATCACCGGCTTCATGCTGACGATCTCCAACCTGCCCTCCCAGCTCGTCAGCCTCCTCGGTCCGTTCATCGACTCGCCGATCCTGCTGATGGGTTTGATCGTCATAGCGGTGTTCATCGTCGGCACCGTGCTCGATTTCGCACCCTGCATTCTGATCCTGGTGCCTATCCTCGGTCCGATAGTCAAAGCGGCCGGGATCGACCCGGTCTATTTCGGGGTCATCTTCATGATGGTCAACGCAGTCGGCCTGATCACACCTCCCGTCGGAACTGTCCTGAACACGGTTTCCGGAATCAGTGGCGTTTCAATGGAGGCGGCCGCAAGGGGTGCCATGCCCTACCTCATGGCCCAGATGCTCCTCATCCTGCTGCTGGTTCTGTTCCCGGCCTTGGTGACCGTGCCAGCGTCCTGGTTGCACTGAGCCCAGGGCGCCGAGGAGTAGCCCGGGGCATCAGAGCCCGCCGGACACAGTGATCAGGGTGCCTGTCACGAAGCCGGATCCCGGAGACGCAAGCCACAGGGCCGCCCGCGCGATGTCTTCGGGCTCCGCGATCCGGCCCATGGGCGTTGCCGCCGCGATCCTTGCCGGTCGCTCCGGGTTTCCGCCCTGCGTATGGATCCGGGTGTTGGTGGTGCCGACGCGTATGGCATTCACGCGGATTCCCTCCGGCGCCAGTTCCTTGCCTGCGCCAATGGAGATGGATTCGACCGCGCCCTTGCTTGCGGCGTAGTGCACATACTCGTTGGGGCTGCCAAAGTAGGCCGCGAGGGACGACATGTTCACGATCGCCCCGCCCTACCCGCCCCTGCGGGTCGACATGCGTTTCGCAGCCTCCTGGATGCAATACATGACGCCGAACACATTCACCCTGAAG
>JAEYYP010000034.1 GCA_023428425.1 Pseudomonadota bacterium | reverse complement strand
GATCTGATCGGAGCCGATCTGATACGGCGGCTGCGAAGCCGACGCGACGTGAAAGTGACCGGGGTTGGGGGGGCTGAACTCTCGGCCGAAGGGCTCGCCAGCATGTTCCCGATGTCCGATCTGTCGGTGATGGGCTGGTCCGACGTGCTGGTGCGACTACCGCTTCTGCTGTGGCGCGCCCGACAAGTCGCGGACGCGATCATTCGAAGCAGGCCAGATGTCGTGGTGCTGATCGACTCACAGGTGTTCAGCCGCGTGGTTGCCGCTCGGGTTCGGAAGGCAGGATCGGAGGTGCCGATGCTGCTCTACGTGGCACCCGCCGTATGGGTTTGGGCGCCGGAGCGGGCCGCACGGTTGACGCCGCTTTTCAACGAGGTGCTGGCGGTACTGCCTTTCGAGCCCAAGGCAATGGCTGAACTGGGCGGTCCGCCGACCAGCTATGTCGGGCATCCCGCGCTGACTCGGCAGACGATGAGGCACTCTCAGCCCGATCGCGGGCCATTTCTGCTGCTGCCTGGTAGCCGGACGGGCGAGCTCAAGCGCCACCTTGGCCTGATGCGGGCCGCAGTAGAGGCGATGCGCGAACATCCCAAGATCGACGGCTTCGTGATGCCGACACTGGCGCACCTCCACGAAAGGCTGGTGGCCGAGGTCGCGGACTGGGCCGCTCCGGTCGAGGTGGTGACTGGCACGGCACGAGATGCTGCGTTTGCCTCGGCGGTCGGGGCGTTTGCTGTCAGTGGAACTGTGACCTTGGAGCTCGCGATGGCCGGGGTGCCGATGGTGGTGACCTATGTCGGCGACCGCGGTCAGGCGAAGCGTTATGCCAAGCTGGCGAGGCCACCGGTGGTGGGGCTTCCGAACATCGTCGCCGGCCGGGGAGTCGTGCCAGAACTGCTGTTCCCCGGAGAGGTCGACCCTGCTCGTGTCGCTCCGGCGCTTCGCCGTCTGCTCGATGATCCTGAGGCGATCGTCGCTCAACTCGCAGCTTTTCGCGAAATCAGGGCCTTGATGCAAAAAGGGGCGCCTGAGGCGCCCCTGGTCGATCCCGTTCAACGGGTACTCGCGATCGCGTCTCAGCCGCGGCCGCTGATCGGCTCGTAGTCACGGGTCGGCGACCCGTTATAGAGCTGGCGCGGGCGGCCGATCTTCTTCTGCGGATCGCCGATCATTTCCTTCCACTGGGCGATCCAGCCGACGGTCCGGCTGAGGGCGAAGATCGCGGTGAACATGGAGGTTGGGAAGCCGATCGCATCGAGGATGATGCCCGAGTAGAAGTCGACGTTCGGATAGAGTTTGCGGTCGATGAAATACTGGTCCGACAGCGCGATGCGCTCGAGTTCCTTGGCCACCTGCAGGGTGGGTGACAGGTTGTCGGCGCCGAGCTGGGCCAGCACGTCGTTGGCGGCCTGCTGCATCACCTTGGCGCGCGGATCGTAGTTCTTGTAGACCCGGTGTCCGAAGCCCATCAGGCGCACGCCCGACGTCTTGTCCTTGGCCTTGGCGATGAACTCGGGGATGCGGTCGACGGTGCCGATTTCCTTCAGCATGTTGAGCGCCGCTTCGTTGGCGCCCCCGTGGGCAGGGCCCCAGAGGCAGGCAACACCAGCCGCGATGCAGGCGAACGGGTTGGCGTCGGACGAGCCGGCGAGACGCACGGTGGAGGTCGAGGCGTTCTGCTCGTGGTCAGCATGGAGCGTGAAGATCAGGTCCATCGCACGGGCGACCACCGGGTTCACGACATAGTCCTCGGCAGGCACCGAGAAGCACATGCGCAAGAAGTTCGACGCATAGTCGAGGTCGTTGCGCGGGTACACGAAGGGCTGGCCCACCGAGTACTTGTAGGCCATGGCGACGATCGTCGGCACCTTGGCGATCATGCGGATCGAGGCGATCTCGCGCTGCTGCGGATCGTTGATGTCCGTCGAGTCGTGGTAGAACGCCGCCATCGCCCCGATGACGCCGCAGACGATTGCCATTGGATGCGCATCGCGGCGGAAACCGCGATAGAAATAGTGCATCTGCTCGTGGACCATCGTGTGCTTGGTCACGCGATCGGAGAAGTCAGCCAGCTGTGCCTTGTTCGGCAGCTCGCCGTAGAGCAGCAGGTAGCAGACCTCGAGATAGTTCGACTTCTCGGCCAATTGTTCGATGGGGTAGCCGCGGTACATCAGCTCGCCCTTGTCACCGTCGATGTAGGTGATGGCGCTATCGGTGGCCGCGGTCGAGGTGAAGCCCGGATCGTAGGTGAACAGGCCGGTCTTTGCGTAGAGAGATCGGATGTCGATGACATCGGGACCAACGGAGCCAGAGAGCACCGGGAACTCGAAAGTCTGGTCCCCGATGGTGAGTTTCGCGACAGTATCGCTCATTAGGCTCTCCTTTTTGGCCGCCGCCCGGCCTGGAAGTCGGCGGGCGGCCAGATCGTCGTTAAACGGGCAGGTGGGTTGGCGTAACCCATCTACCCGGGGTCTGCAACAGGTGGGTGAATACCCCTGACCTAATTGGGTTTCCTGATGTTTATGCGCTCGCCTGATCCTGCAAACGGGCTAGCGTTTCCTCGCGGCCAATAAGGACCATGACCTCGAAGATACCCGGCGACACCGTGCGCCCGGTGAGGGCTGCGCGCAAGGGCTGCGCCACCTTCCCAAGCTTCAATCCTTTCGCTTCGGCAAAGCTGCGGGCGGCCGCATCGATCGCCGGAACGGACCAGTCGTTGAGGGCCCTCAGGATCTCGGCGAACGCGCCTACATTGGCACGCGCTTCGGGCGTCAACTGGTCGGCAGCCGCTGCATCGATGGCCAGCGGACGGACCGCGTAGATGAACTGCGCGAGGTCGATGAGTTCCAGAATGGTCTTGGCGCGCGGCTGCAGCTCGGGCAGGGCGCTGAGAGCCGTATCGCGATTGGCGCTAAGGCCCTCGACGTCGATCAGGCGGCCGACTTCCTGTGCCGTCTCAAGCATCACCGCGTAGAGGCGCTCCGGCGCCGCCTCGCGGATGTAGTGGCCATTGATGTTCTCGAGCTTGACGAAGTCGAAGCGTGCCGCGCCCTTGTTCAACGCTTCGAGAGTGAACCACTCGACCATCTGGTCGGTGGAGAAGATTTCGTCGTCGCCGTGGCTCCAGCCGAGGCGGGCGAGATAGTTGCGCAGGGCCTCGGGCAGGTAGCCCA
>JAEYYP010000422.1 GCA_023428425.1 Pseudomonadota bacterium | reverse complement strand
ACGAACCAACCACCGCCCTCGACGTCACCACGCAGGCCGAAATCCTCGACCTCATCAAGCGGCTGCAGGTGAGCCGCGGCATGGCCATGCTGCTCATCACCCACGACATGGGCGTCGTCGCCGAAGTCGCCGACGAGGTCGCGGTCATGCGCTATGGACGCATCGTCGAACAGGGCAGCGTCGACGAGATCTTCCACGACGCCCGCCACCCCTACACCCAGCGCCTCCTCGCCTCGACGGTCCGCCTCGAGCAGAACCCGCGCGCCCTCACCCGCCCCGCCGAACCCACGCCAGCGACGGAGAAACCCGTCATCTCCGTCCGCGACCTGAGCAAGTTCTACGGCGGCGGCGCCACCCTCTTCGGCGCCAAGGGCAAGGGCGTCCGCGCCGTCGAGAGCGTCAACCTCGACCTCATGTCTGGCGAGAACCTCGGCATCGTCGGCGAGTCCGGCTCCGGCAAGACCACCCTCGGCCGCCTCATCCTCCGCACCGTCGAGCCCACCTCCGGCACCATCACCTACAACGACGCCAGCGGGCGCGCGATCGACGTCACCGAACTGGACCGGCGCGACCTCCGCGACTACCACCGCGACGTCCGGCTCGTCTTCCAGGACCCCTTTGCCGCATTGAACCCGCGCAAGACCGTGAAGGAAGTGATCGGCGACCCGCTCTTCGTTGCCGGCCTCGCCCGCGGCGCCGCCCTCCAGCGCCGCGTCGGCGAGCTGATGGACCTCGTCGGCCTCGACCCGCAATCGATGGAGCGCTACCCACATGCCTTCTCGGGCGGCCAGCGCCAGCGCATCGGCATCGCCCGGGCCCTCGCGCTCGACCCGCGCGTCATCATCGCCGACGAGGCCACGGCCGCCCTCGACGTCTCCATCCGCGCCCAGATCCTCGACCTGCTGCTCGACATCCAGAAGCGGCTGAGCCTGAGCTTCATCTTCATCAGCCACGACATCTCCGTCGTGCGCTATTTCTGCGACCGCGTGGCGGTGATGCATCGCGGCAAGGTGGTCGAAACCGGCACCGCCGAGCAAATCTGCACCGCGCCTGCCGAGGCCTATACAAAAAGCCTCATCTCAGCCGTGCCCAACCCCGACCCCCGCAACAAGCGCATGCTGCACCGCACCCGTTTCACCGCCGAGGCCGCCCCGTGAAATTCTCCGCCAACCTCAGCTTCCTCTATCAGGAACTCGGCTTCCTCGACCGCTTCGCCGCCGCCGCCCGCGACGGCTTCCCCGCCGTCGAGTACATGGCGCCCTACGCCGAGCCAAAGGAGAAGGTCGCCGAAACGCTCCGCGCCAACGGCCTCGTCCAGGCCCTGTTCAACGCCCCGTCGGGCGACTGGGCCGGCGGCGAGCGCGGTATCGCAGCCCTGCCCGGCCGAGAGGACGAATTCCGCGCCGGCATCGCCACCGCCCTCGACTACGCGGCAGCGCTGAATTGCCCCAAGATCAACGTCATCTCGGGCCTCATCAAACCCGGCGCCGACCTCGATGCCATGGAAGCCACACTCGTCGCCAACCTGAAACACGCCGCCGCGCAAGCCGCCGACGCCGGCGTCAAGCTGTTGATCGAACCAATCAACACCCGCGACATCCCCGGCTTCTTCCTCTCGACCACGAGGCACGCCGAACGCATCCTCGACGAGGTCGGGCACGACAACCTCTACATCCAGTACGATATCTACCACCAGCAGGTGATGCAGGGTGACCTGGTCCCCACCTACGAGCGCCTTCGCGACCGCATCGCCCACATCCAGGTCGCCGACAATCCCGGCCGCAACGAACCCGGCACCGGCGAGATCGCCTGGAGCTACGTGCTGCCCGCGATCGAGCGCCTCGGCTACGACGGCTACATCGGCTGCGAATACCGCCCGAAGACCACCACCACCGCCGGCCTCGGCTGGCTGAAGCCGTTCCTGACGGAGGCGCCGGCCACCGGTCCGTAGCGCTTCAACCACCTGCCACCCTGCCCGACGGCGTCCCCCGGTTCGCCGAGCGTCACCCTGTTGCCCAAGGAGCCTCGCATGCCCACCGACAAAGTCCCGCACGTCCCCTTCGGCGCCGTCTATTTCCGCAAGTCCAACCCGCCCCGCGAGGATTGGGAGCGCGACTACGGGGTCGCCGCCGAGGATGGGCTCAACACCTTCCGCCACTGGTTCATGTGGGCCTCCATCGAGCGCAAGCCCGGCGTCTACGACTGGGCCGACTACGACCGCCAGATGGACCTCGCCGCCCAGCACGGCATCAAGACCGTCATCGCGGAACTCACCCACACCGTCCCCGACTGGGCCTACCGCAAGTTCGCCCACGCCCGGCAGGTCCGAGCCGACGGCCGCCCGCTGACCTCCAACATGGGCGTCTCCTCGTCCACCGGGGGCTTCGCCAACAATGGTGGCGGCGCCGGTGCCCTCACCATGAACTGCCCCGAAGTGAAGGACGCCGTCGGCGCCTTCCTCACCGCCCTCGCCACCCGCTACAAGGGCCACCCGGCGCTTCTCGGCTACGACGTCTGGAACGAGGTGAACTACTCCCCCGACGTCGACTTCTCCGAGTGGATGAAGACGGACTACCGCGTCTGGCTGAAGGCCAGATATGGCACCCTCGATGCCCTCGCCGAAGCCTGGTACCGCTACTCCTACGCCGAGTGGGACGATATCGAGCCACCCACCGAAGTCGCCGCCTTTGCCGAAGGCCTCGACTGGCTCGAGTTCAAGCGCCAGAACTACTATGGCCAGATGCAGTTCAAGATCGACACCATCCGCAAGGTCGATCATGACTGCCTCATCGCCGCCCACGGCGTCGGCGGCGCCATCCCCAACATGGCCTCGGGCGGCTCCGACGACTGGCTCGCCGCCAGCAAGGTCGAGCTCTACGGCCTCACCTGGGTCCCCTCGCGCCGCGGCTTCAAGCCGTGGCAGAACTTCTTTGGCCCCGACATCACCCGCGCCGCAGCCCGGGGCAAGAAGTGGTGGCACGCCGAACGTCCCGCCGGCCCCCTCTGGCTGCAGCCGCAGGTGCTCGGCCGCGACAAGGAGGATGGCCGGGTCATGGAGCCCGAGGATGTGCGCATCCTCACCATGACCTCCTTCGCCGCCGGCGCCACCGGCATCCTCAACCTCCGCTACCGCCCCCTGCTCGATGGCCCGCTCTTCGGTGCCTTCGGCGCCTACGGCATGGACGGCTCCCGCACGCCACGATCCGACATGCAGAGCCGCATCGCCAAATGGTCGAGCGCCCCCGAACAGAAGCCGCTCTTCGACCTCAAGCCCGTGAAAGGCGAAATCGCCCTCCTCGTCATCCCCGAGGCGCAGGCCTGGGATTACCTGCTCAATCACCACCACAAGCCCGAGCTCTACCGCGAGGCCATGTGGGGCGCCTATCGCGGCTTCTTCGACAACGGCATCCAGCCCGACTGGGTCCACATCGATCACATCGCCGACTACGACACCATCTACGCCCCCTACCCGATCATGCTCACCGCCAAGCACGCCAGGGCGCTGGCGCAATGGGTCGAAGCCGGCGGCACGCTTATCTCTGAAGCCACCCCCGGCTATTTTGGCGACCGCGGCAAGGTCGGCATGGTGCAGCCCCACAACGGCCTCGATGCCGTCTTCGGCGCACGCGAAACCGAGGTGGAGTTCATGCCCGACATCGCCGACCGCTACCGTCTCGATTGGGGTGGCAACACCATCACCGCCGGCGGCTTCCTGCAGGCCTACGCGCCAACCACCGGCAAGGCCCTTGGTCACTTCACCGATGGCCGGATCGCCGTGGTCGAGAACACCTTCGGCCAAGGCCGCACCCTGCTGGTCGGCGCACACCCGGGCGCGTCCTATTTCAAGCAGAGCAATCCCGAGAACCTGCGCTGGTTCGCCGACGCCTTCGCCTGGACCGGCAGGACCCGTCACGTCGAGACCGCCAACCGCACCGTCCATGCCCGGTTGCACACCGGCCCGGACGGTGGCGCCCTCTGGCTCGTCAACGAGTCCCGCGAGCCGCAGCAGGTCAAGGTCGCGCTCGACACCCGGCACGATTTGGTGCCATCCGGCGCCTACTGGGGGGAGGCCGGCGGCCCAACCTTTAGCATCCCGCCGCGCGACATCGTCGTGCTGAAGCTCGAACGGAAATAGCCGCACGGCCGAGTAGCCTCCGGCAATGAAACTGCTAGT
>JAEYYP010000419.1 GCA_023428425.1 Pseudomonadota bacterium | reverse complement strand
CCCCAACGCCGCCGCCGGTCGCCGCGCCCGCGCCTCCGGCGCCTCAAGCACCCGCGGCGCGGCCAGCGGTCCGGAAGCCGGTGGTTTCGCCGCCGCCGGTGATCAAGCCACCACCAATGCCGGTTCGTCCGGCGCCACCAGCAGCATCCCGGCCGGCTGCAGAACAACCCGCCGTCCCGGTGGCGCCACCGCCTCCGACGGTGAAACCGGCCGCACCACGCGCGCCGACCGTGGCCACGCAGCCCCCGGCTCCCAGGCCATCGCCGGAACCTGCACCACCACCCGAGCCGCCACCACCTCCCGAGCCACCCCCGTCGCTGGAACCTCCCGTGATCGGGGGCGTGCGATTTGCACCTGTTCCCAAGCGACCGCTGAAGCCCTGAGCGCGATCACCGAAAGCTGAGCAGCGGTGCCGCAACCCCGCCCGGTCGCGCGACGTTCTTCGTTCCAGAGACCGGGCAGCTTTTGCTCGGCGGACAAGGAGACGTTCGATGACGCGTCCCGAACTCGACCGGATGCTGGAGAAGGCTGTCGCAGAGGCGATCGGCGTACCCTATCGGAACAAGTCAGTCAGGCGCGGCCGGAGACTGCGTTCCGTGCCTGTGCAGCAGCAACACAGCAGCGGCGAATTGCAGCACGCTTGATTGCTTTTCGGCTTCTCCCGGCTAGACTCCTGAATCGGGAGCTCGCGAGGGGGAAATGCTGCAGCCCGAACCGGCCGATCTGGCGCGCTATCGCGCGCTGATCATCTCGCGGCTGCCACAGATGGCGGGAGCGCAGTTCGTCACGCTCGCCGAAGGCTGGGACAGCGTAGCGCTGGAGCACGACGGGCTGATCTTCAAGTTTCCGCGCAACGCTGCCTCGGCGGAGCGGATACGGCGGGAAGTGGCGCTGCTCAACTTTCTGAGGCCGCGGATCACCATGCCGCTGCCACAGCCGATCCTCTATGATGGCGACGAGCCGTTTTCGCAGCACCGCGCGATTCCGGGCGACAAGCTGCTGGCCGACGACTACCTGATGCTCGGCGAGGGGTCGCGCAATGCGCTCGCCACGCGCATGGCCCAGCTCTACGCCGAACTGCATCAGTTGCCGCTGGCGCGCATGCAGCAGGCGGGCGCCGTTTCGGTCGATCCGTGGATGAGCCCGGATGAAATTCTCGAACGTGCGCTGCCCCGGCTGCCGCGGGGATACAAGGGTTGGGCCCGCAAGGTAGTGACGGGCTATCGGCGTCTCACCATCAAGGGCGACGAACTGGTTTTCGGCTATTTCGACGGCCACGGCTGGAACATGGCCTTCGACTTCACCACCGCCACGCTTAACGGTGTCTACGACTTCGGCGACGCCGGTTTCGGCTCGCGCCATCGCGACCTCAGCTATTCGAACTGGATATCCGCCGACCTGACGCTCAGGATCATCGATCGCTACGAGCAACTGACCCGCCGCCAGGTCGATCGCAATCAGGTCATGCTCTACACCTCGGCACTGCGACTGGCAGAACTGGCCGAGGGCTTTCTCAGCGACGAACAGGCATTGGCCAATGTCGTGCACTGGGCGGATGAGCTGAAGCGCCTCGAACACCCCCTGCGACCGGCAGCCTAGAACCAGCCGCCCCCTGCGCCCCACCAACGCGCCTTGACCAACCGGTCAAAGAAAAGCTTTTCCTGAACGCTTGCGCCTGTCGAGCAAACATGCCACCAATGCCCAAGAAGAAAAGCTTTTCCCACATTGTCGACCGCCAGCTGAGGCAGGCGGTCAAAGAACACGAGAAAAGCTTTTCCTGAGATGCCCGATGGGAGGAGCCCCTGACCGGGGACCGGAGGGCTGCACTGGCAACTGGGAGGAAACCTATGCACATGCCAAACCTGCGGCAGGCGATGTTCGCCGTCGCACTGACCTCTGTCGCCCTCGTTCCGGGCACTGCCTTCGCCGAAACCCTCAGCCTGTGGGCCCGCGCCTCGAGCTCGAACGCGGCGCAGCACATGATCGACCTGTGGAACGCGAGCCACGACGACAAGATCGAGCTGACCACCATCCCCGACAACCAGATGGTGACCAAGCTCGCCACCTCGGTACAGTCCGGCGACGTGCCTGACCTGATCTCGTTCGACCTGATCTTCATGCCGGACTTCATGAAGGCGGGCTTCCTGACCGATCTCACCGACGTTCTCAACGCCGATCCGAACCAGGAGAAGGTCGCCCAGGCGTTCAAGGATCTCGCCACCTACGATGGCCGCCTCTACGGCACGGGCTTCACGCCCGACGTGTCGATCCTGCTCTACAACAAGGACATCTTCGCCAAGGCCGGCCTCGACCCCGAAAGCCCGCCCAAGACGATCGGGCAGCTGCAGGAATACGCCACCACCATCAAGGAGAAGGTGCCGGATGCCTATGGCTACTACTTCTCCGGCTCGTGCGGCGGCTGCAACATCTTCACCCAGGCGCCGATGATGTGGGGCTCGGGCGCGACCCTGCTGCCGACTTCGGCCGATGCGCCGGCCATGGAGGGCCCGGGCGTCGTCGAAGTGCTGACCATGCTCAAGGAGATGTGGGACGCCGGCATCATTCCGGAGAGCGCAGAGGCGGATACAGGGGCGAATTTCTTCGCCACCTTCGAGGCCGGCAATATCGGCATGGTCGGCTCGGGCGGCTTCGCCATCTCGGCGCTGAAGGCCAACCAGCCCGACATGAACTTCGGTATCGCGCCGCTGCCGGGCATCAACGAGGGCGAGGCGTCGAGCTTCGTCGGCGGTGACGTGATCGCCATTCCCAAGGGCGCCAAGAACGCCGAACTCGCCACCCAGTTCATCCAGTGGCAGCTGACCGACGAAGCCCAGCTCGAAGGCCTCGCCAAGAACCTGATCCTGCCCTCTCGCACCGACCTCGCCGACAACAAGTACTTCCAGGAAGAGCCGCGCTACATCGTGACCGCGCAGGCAGTGGGCATCGGCCAGACCCCCTACGCC
>JAEYYP010000310.1 GCA_023428425.1 Pseudomonadota bacterium | reverse complement strand
GACCTGTTTGTGGCCAGTCGGGGCGGCCCGGACCGTGGCCTCCTCGGCGGGGCCGCCGATTGACGCGGGAGGCCGAAGCCGCCCGCAGAACCACTCAGCCGTTCGGCGAGCAGGGCGCGAGGTAGCGTTCGCCGTAGCGATCCTGCCAGACGCACTGGGTGGGGTCCTTGTCGTAGCGGCCAAGCAGTTCACCCGCCACGGCGCCGCTGATGCCGCCGACGGTAGCGCCAACGGCAGCGCCGGTGAACGTGCCGGTCGTCGCGCCGCCGATCACCGCGCCTGCGACTGCCCCGGCGCTCGCCGATTTCTGCGTGGTGGTGCAGGCCGCCATGGAGGTAGCCATCAACAGGGCAGCGCCCAGCGTGAGAATGCGTTTGAACAAGAGAATGCCTTCCTGAGTTGCCCGAGCCCCTTCCACCCGAATGCCCCTCGTCCGGATCGGTTCCTTGGCTTGTGGCGCCACGGCCATTGGGGTAAGCCTCCGGACCCTCCGCGAGTGGGATGATCAAGATGAGCGAACACGTGGCGATGCCGGCTCCCGGCAGCGACGCCCCCGTTTCTTCCCAAAGCTGGGGCGCCGAGTTCCGCGCGAGCTTCGCGCTCGCCTGGCCGCTCATCATCGCGCAACTGGCCTCCAACCTGCTCTTCACGACCGACGTGGTGCTGATGGGCTGGCTAGGCCCGAAATACCTCGCTGCCGGCACGCTGGCGGGCGCCTTCCTCATGCCGTTCCAGCTGAGCGGCGTCGGCATTGTCAGCGCCGTCGCCCCGCTGGTGGCCCAAGCCCGAGGCCGCGGTGACATCAAGGCCGTGCGCCGCTATGTCCGCCAGGGCTTCTGGATGGCCATCGCGGTCGCCACCCTGCTCGTTCCAGTCGTCCTGTCGATGAAGCCGGTCTATCTCGCGCTGGGCCAGGACCCCGAGGTCGTCGAGCTGGCGCAGGGCTACATGGTCTACGGCTTCTGGATGCTCTACCCCGTGCTCGGCATGATGGTGCTCCGCGCCTTCCTCTCCGCCTTCGCCGCCACCCGCATCATTCTCGTGGTGACGGTGATCGGCGTCGTGGTGAACGCCGGGCTCGCCTACGTGCTGATCTTCGGCGAGTTCGGTTTCCCACGGCTCGAACTGCGCGGCGCTGCCATTGCCACCGGCTTCGTCAACCTGCTGATGTTCGGCGGGCTCCTCGCCTACGTGATGACCGAGCGGAAGCTGAAGCGCTTCCACATCCTCGTCCGTTTCCTCAAGCCCGACTGGCCGCGCTTCTTCGAAATCCTGAAGATCGGCCTGCCGATCGGCGTCACCGTTGCCGCCGAGGTGGGGCTGTTCTCCATCGCCGCCATGCTGATGGGCCTGCTTGGCACCAATGAGACCGCCGCCCATGCCGTGGCGCTGCAGCTCTCTGCCACAGCGTTCATGGTACCGCTGGGCCTCGGCATGGCCGCCACGGTGCGCGTCGGCCTCGCCTACGGTCGCGGCGATTCCGAGGGCGTGCGCAAGGCTGCCTGGACTGCGGTGGTGCTGGGCGTCGGGTTCATGACCCTCACCGCCTCGCTGTTCATCGCCATGCCGCACACGCTGGTGTCGATCTTCCTCGATGCCCGCGATCCGGCCAACGCCGATGCCCTGATGCTTGCAGCGAGCTACCTGCTCGTCGCCGGGCTGTTCCAGATCGCCGATGGCGCCCAGGTCGTGGCCGCCCACTCCCTGCGTGGCCTCAGCGACACCCGGACCCCAAGCCTCCTCGCGATCTTCGGCTACTGGTTCGTCGGCCTGCCGGTCGCCTACGTGCTCGGTTTCGTGCTCGATTTGCGCGGCGTCGGCGTGTGGTTGGGGCTTGCCAGCGGGCTGGCCTTCGTGGCGGTGTTGCTGCTGACCCGCTTCGCCCTGCGTGAGCGGTTGGGATTGCTGAAGGGAATCGCGACGTGACCGAACTGAAGGCCGCCGAACAACGCGTTGCCGCTGCGCTGGAAAGGCACGGGTTGCCGGGCAAGGTGATCGTGCTCGAACAACTGGCGACCACCGCCCAGATGGCCGCGGATGCCATCGGCATCGAGGTCGGCCGCATCGTCAAGTCGCTGATGTTCAAGGGCAAGGAGTCCGGCAAGCCCTACCTGCTGCTGGTCTCGGGTGCCAACCGCGTGCACGAGAAGCGAGCCGGCCGCCAGATTGGTGAAGTGCTCGAACGCTCCGATGCCGACTTCGTCAAGGAGTGGACCGGCTTCTCGATCGGCGGGGTCTCGCCCTTCGGCCACCCGGCTCCGCTGACCACCTACCTGGATCAGGACCTGTTCAACTACGACACCGTCTGGGCCGCCGCGGGCGATCCGCGCTCGGTGTTCGAGATCACTGCCGCCGACCTCGAACGCACCACCGGCGCAACGAAGATCGACGTCACCTAGGCTGTTACCCACTGCCAGTCCGCCATCCGCCCCCGGAACCAGGTACGCTGGCGCTTGGCGTACTGCCGGGTCGCAATCACGGCCCTCTCGATTGCCTCGCCCTCGGTAAGGTCCCCGCGCAGCATGGCAGCGACCTCGGGCACGCCGATCGCCTTCATCGCCGGCAAGCCGGGGTCGAGCCCGAGCGCCAGCAAGGCCCGCACTTCCTCCACGGCCCCTCCGGCGAACATCGCTTCGAAGCGTCGGGCGATCCGCTGCCGTAGCACATCGCGGTCGGGGTTGAGCACGAACCTCTCGAGCGCGTAGTCCTCGAGCAACCCAGCCTGCGCCTCGTCCTGGAAGCTCGCCAGCGAGCGCCCCGTGGCGTTCAGCACCGCCAGCGCCCGGGTCACCCGCTGCGGGTCCGGCGCGCTGAGCCGAGCCGCAACGACCGGATCCCGCGCCGCGATCAGCCGCGCCCGGCCATCCCGGTCCAACCCGGCAATCTCGGCCTCGGCTTCCGCAACAGCTTCCGGTGGAACATGAGGGATTTCGACGAAGCCACTGACGAGACTCTCGAAGTAGAGGCCTGTCCCTCCCACGAAGATCAGCGTGCGGCCGCCATGCTCCGCGATGATCGCTTGCGCCGCCCGCGACCAGTCGCCGGTCGAGAATCGCACTGCTGGCGGTACGGTCCCGTAGAGCAGGTGTGGGGCCGCCGCGAGGTCGACATCCGGCGGCCTCGCCGTGATCTGGCGCAGCACGTCGTAGACCTGCAGCGCATCGGTATTGACGATGATGCCGTCCCGCTCCCGGGCAATGCGGAGCGCCAGCGCCGACTTGCCGCTGGCAGTCGGACCCGCTATCAACACCGCACTTTTCCGCGCACTCGCCATCTAGTCGCAGGCCTTTCCAGATATGTCGTCGGTACTCGTTCTCGTCGCCAACCCGCTGGATACGGCGCTCGACAGCAGGCTGGTCGAGGCGATCCAGCATGAGACGGGGGGCGAGATCAACTGGCTCCACCAGCGTATCGCCTGCGAAATCCATGATCCGAAAGCCATCGACGCGGTGGCCGCCGCCCGCTCGGTGATTGCCGGCAAGCCGGTGGATGCTGGGCTCGTTCCCTCCGCGAACCGCCGCAAGAAAGTGCTCGTCGCCGACATGGATTCGACCATGATCGAGCAGGAGTGCATCGACGAACTGGCCGATGCCGTGGGCATCAAGGACCAGGTGGCGGAGATCACCCGGCGGGCCATGAACGGCGAACTCGATTTCGAGCAGGCGCTACGCACCCGCGTCGGCTTGATCAGGGGCCTCGAGCGCCGTGTCATCGAAGAAATCCGCCGCGAGCGCATCACCCTCGCTCCTGGTGGACGGGCCCTGATCCACACCATGAAAGCGTTCGGTGCGTACACCTCGCTGGTCTCGGGCGGCTTCACCTATTTCGCCGACTATTTCGCCAAGCGCATCGGCTTCGACGAGGCCATCGCCAACGTCCTGGAATTCGACGGCGAAGAGCGCCTGACGGGCACGGTCGCCCCGCCCATCGTCGACAAGACCACCAAGCTCACCCGGCTCGAAACCCTCGCTGCCGAGAGATCGATTCCGATGGAGCAGACCCTGGCGGTCGGTGACGGCGCCAACGACCTCGACATGATCCGGGCCGCCGGCCTGGGCGTCGCGGTGCATGCCAAGCCGCATGTCGCCGCCGAGGCCGACGTCCGGATCGACTTCGCCGATCTGACCGCCCTGCTCTACCTCCAGGGCTTCGAGGAAGAGGACATCGTGCGGTGAAGCTCGAAACCGAGCGCCTGATCCTCCGTCCCTGGCGCGAAGCCGACAAGAAGCTCTACGCCGCAATCATCGGCGACCCTGAGGTTCGTCGCTTCTTCCCTGCCGTTGGCACTTACGCCGACGCCGACGCCGGTATCGAACGGGCGAAGCAGCGGCTCGAAAACTTCGGTTTCAGCTTCCTCGCCGTCGAGCGCAAGCAGGATGGCGCGTTCATGGGCATGCTGGGCATGGCCCCGTTCCGCGACGAGTTGCGCGCCGCCATTCCCACCAACCCCGCTGTCGAGATCGGCTGGCAGCTCGGCCGGCAGTTCTGGGGTCAGGGCTACGCCCCCGAAGGCGCCCGCGCCTTCCTGGACTACGCGTGGATGCCGCTGGGCCTGCCCGAGGTCGTCGCCATCACTTACGAGGGCAACTGGCCCAGCCGCCGGGTAATGGAAAAGATCGGCATGACTCACGATCCTCGCGGCAACTTCCAGCATCCCGACGTGCCAAGCGGACACAAGGTCCGCCCGCACGTCCTCTACCGCATCGCCAACCCGGCGCTAGGCGTCTAGCCCAACCGCACTGCGATGAAGCGGCTCGTCCCGGCCGGATCCAGCACGCGGAACAGCACGGCGGGTCGCCCCGCCTCCCGGGCTTCTTCGACCAGTCGGTTCAGGTCTTCGGTTGTCGCGATCCGCCGCTGATTGACCTCGGTGACGACCAGCCCAGGAATGACGCCCTTGAGGTCCGCGTCGCTCCCGCCCTTCACATCGGTGACCACGACGCCGTCGGCCTCCGGTGCGATACCGAACTGGGCCCGCCTGCTTTCATCGAGTGGCGCCACATCGAAGCCGACGAGGTCATTCAACCCGACCGGCGCCGGGATCGGTTCGTCCTGCTCCTCCTGCTCCGGTTCTACGGGCGCCGGCTCCTGCCCACGGCTGGCAATGAGCTTCTCGCCTACCTCGAGGCGACCCAACGTGACGGCGAGCTCAACTTGCTTGCCGTCGCGCAGCACGGTGACCGGCACGGCCTTGCCGACGGCTGTTTCGGCGACCACCCGCGGCAGGTCGCGCATCCGGGCGATGGGCTTGCCGTCGAACTCGAGGATGATGTCGCCGGTTATGATTACCTCTTCGGACGGTCCGCCCTTGGTCACGTCGATCACCAGCGCCCCGGCAGTGGTCGAGAGGCCCAGGCTGTCGCGGATGTCCTCGCTCACTTCCTGGATGCCGACGCCGAGCCAGCCGCGGCGCGTTTCACCGAACTCCGCCAGTTGGTCGATCACCGGCTTGGCGAGGTTCACCGGCACGGCGAAGCCGATGCCCAGCGAATTGCCCCCGCGCGCTATGATCGCGGTATTGATGCCCACGACCCTGCCGTCCATGTCGAAGAGCGGACCACCGGAATTGCCCTGGTTGATCGCCGCATCGGTCTGGATGAACTGGTCGTACGGGCCCGACTGGATGTCGCGGTTGCGGGCCGAAACGATGCCCAGCGTCACCGAACCGCCGAGACCGAACGGGTTGCCGATCGCCATCACCCAGTCGCCCACCACGGCACTGTCGCTGTCGCCGAACTCGACGAAGGGCAGCTCCCGCCCCGCCTCGACCTTCAGCACCGCGAGATCGGTCTTGTCGTCGGTGCCAACAATGGTCGCCGGCAGCCGGGTTCCATCGGTAAGGTACACCTCGATCGCGTCGGCGCCCTCGATGACGTGGTTGTTGGTGACGATTGTGCCATCGGCGCCGATGATGAAGCCCGATCCGAGACTGCGCGCCTCCTGCATCCGCTGCTCGCCGAGGCCGTCGTTGGGATTGTGCTCGTCGAAGAAGTCCTCGAGCGGCGAACCTTCCGGCACCTCGGGAAATGGTACGCCGACTCCGCCGGGGACGCGGCGCGAGGTGCCGATGTTCACCACAGCCGGCGACAGGGCTTCGGCGAGCGACGCCACCGATTCGGGACCCTTTGCATGGCTGTTCGCGACGAACCCGCCCAGCAGCATGACGGCAACCACGCTCACAACCGACAGACCGCCGCGCAGCAGACCCATTCCGGCAACTCCTCAACGCAAATCGTCGGCTAGGCTGGCTCAGCCGCGGACGAACCACAAGAGGAGAAGTCCAAGGGCGGCGCAAGCCAGCGCGACCGCACGAATCGTTGATGCTGGCCTCGACAAGATCGAGGCCAGCATCGTCTTCATCTGTTCGGGAAAGGCTGCATAGAGCAGCCCTTCGATGACGAGGGCGAGCGCCAGCGCCGCCAGGAAGTCGGTCACGGAGTGGCGGGGGCCGGCTCGACGGGAGCCGCCTCGGCCGGAGCCGTACCGTCGACCGGGGCGTCCGCGGTCGGTTCAGCCGGCGTGTCGGTGCTGGATGGCACCTCGATCGGCTGACTGGGATCGGCGGTGTCCGGCAACAGGTTCGGCAACTCGTTGGCCGGGATGTCCGTGGCCTCCGGGATCACTGGCGTCACCGGAGCCGGCAGAGGCTCACCCGGCGTGCCTTCGCCTTCAGCACTGAAGTACTGGAAGAACGAAGTATCGGGCGCCAGCACCATGGTCGTGCCGTCATTGGCCAGGGCCTTCCGGTACGATTCCATCGAGCGATAGAACTGGAAGAACTCCTGGTCGGCATTGTAGGCCGCCGCAAAGGTGGCGTTGCGCTCGGCATCGCCCTCGCCTCGCAGGATGTCGGCATCACGCTGGGCCTGCGCCCGGATACCGACAGCCTGGCGATCTGCCACAGCGCGGATGGTCGCCGCCGCTTCGCCACCACGGGCACGCAGCAGGGCGGCCTCGGCGAGACGCTCGGCGCGCATGCGCTCGTAGGTACGCTCCGACACCTGGCTCGACAGGTCCGTACGCAGGATGCGCACGTCGACCACGTCGATACCCAGCTCGGCAACGTCGGGCCGGATCAGGTCACGGGCTTCCACCATCATCTGCTGACGCTGCTCGGAGAGCGCCGCGGTGAAGTTGCGGCGACCGTAGACTTCGCGCAGCGCCGCGGTGAAGCGGGTACCGATGCGGTCCTCGGCGACACGAAGCTGGCCCAGGGCGCGTTCGCGGAACAGGCGCGCATTGGTGATGCGGTAGGTGAGGAAGGCATCCACCTCGTAGAACGCACCGCCCTGCACCTGCACCGTCATGTTCGACAGGTCGTAGCGCAGCAGCCGCTTCTCGACGATCTGCACGGTGTCGATGACGTCGGTCGGCACCTTGAAATAGATGCCGGGGTCGGTCTTCACTTCCTGGATGCTGCCGAAGCGCAGGACGATCGCCTGCTCGCGCTCGTTCACGACGTAGAGCGAGGAGAAGAACACATAAACGAGGCCGACGAGCACGACGCCGACGATAATGAGACGGTTCATGGCTTAGTTGCTCCCGGCGCCGGCGGCGCCCGCACTGGATCTCGACTGGATTTCGGGCAGCGGCAGGTACGGGACGACGCCCGATCCAGCCGCACCGGGCTCCAGGATCACCTTGCGGGAATTGCCCAGCACCTGCTCCATCGTCTCGAGGTAGAGACGCTTGCGGGTCACGTCCGGGTTCTGCACGTACTCGTTGTACACCGAGGTAAAGCGAGCGGCCTCACCCTGTGCCTGCAGCACGACCTGCTCCTTGTACGCCGCGGCGGCTTCGCGCAGTTGCGCGGCCTGCCCGCGCGCCTCACCCAGTTGGGTGTTGGCGTAGGACCGGGCGTCCTCCTGCAGCTTGTCGGCGTCCTGCTCGGCACGCTGCACTTCGTTGAAGGCGTCAGCCACTTCGGCCGGCGGGGCTGCGTTATCGATGGTGATCTGGTTCAGCCGGACACCGACGCCGTAGCTGTCGAGGATCGCCTGGGTGATGACCTGCACCTCGTTCTGGATGCCTGCCTTGTCGTCGCGGAAAATGTCCTGCACCGGACGGCGACCGACCACTTCGCGCATGGCGCTCTCGGCGCTGCGGCGGACGATGTCGTCAGGCTCGCGCACATTGAACAGGAATCGGACCGGATCGGAAACCGACCACAGGACCGAGAAGCGAACGTCCACGATGTTCTGGTCGCCCGAAAGCATCAGGCCGTTGTCGAGCGAGCCCGAGCCCGTACGGCCATTGCCCGATGCCGCGCCGATGATCGTCTGGTTTTCGGTGATCGCCACGCGCTCGACGCTCTCGATCGGCCAGAGGTGGAAATGCAGGCCTGGCTGGCTCAGCTCTTCCTTGGGCTTGCCGAACTGCAGCTCCACGCCGAGTTCCTGCGCGTCGATTGTGTAGAATGCGTTCAGGGCCCAGAACACGACGACGGCAAGGGCGGCGCCGCCAATGGCCCAGCGGCCGCCGGGCAAGCCACCCTGGAAGCGGTCGCGACCGCGCGCCAGGATGTCCTCGAGGTTCGGCGAGCCACCCGGGCGGCGATTGTTGCCACCGCCGCCACCACCGCCACCGCCTGGAACCTGCCCCCAGGGACCGCCATTATTGTTGCGGCCGCCCCCACCCGTATTATTGTCCCAAGGCATCTAGCACCTTTCCTGTCCTGTTCGTTGCCGGACTATATAGGGATAGGGTGTTGCGCGATCAACGTGCGCTTCGGTCGCGGCGTGCGTAGGTTAACACCATGAAGTCTGCGCTGTCCTTCTCGCCCCTCACAATGTCATGGCGAAGCGCCATTTCCCACACTTTCGGGTCGATCAGCGGGAACCGCGCGTCCCCGTCCGGCGCGACGGCGACATGGGTGATATGGAGGCGGTCGGCCAGCGGCATTGCCTCCGCATAGATCTCGGCGCCGCCCCCCACCATCACCGCTTCCGCGCCCTCCCGAGCCGCAATCTCCTGCGCGGCAGTCAGCGCGGCGTCGAGGCTGTGGCGCACCACCACACCCTCTTGGACAAAGCTTGCCCGCCGCGTCACCACGATTGTCGTACGGCCCGGCAGCGGCCGGCCGATCGACTCGAAGGTCTTGCGGCCCATGATCAGGGGCTTGCCCAGCGTCATCCGCTTGAAATGCGCGAAATCCGTCGGCAGACGCCACGGAATTGCCCCATCGGCTCCGATGACGGAGTTCTCGCCGATGGCCGCGATCATCTCGACCGGCACACTCATGTGGCGCCGAGCCTGGCCAGCGCCTCACCCTCGATGCGAACCTTCGTCCACTCGTCCTGCATCACGCCTCCTTGCGACTTGTAGAAGGCGATCGACGGCTCGTTCCAGTCGAGCACCCACCACTCGAACCGCCCGAGTGTCTCCCGGATGCAGCGCCGCGCCAGCTCGACCAGCAGCGCCTTGCCGATGCCCAGCCCGCGGGCCTCAGGGTCGACATACAGGTCCTCGAGCCATATCCCATGCCGACCCTGGAACGTCGAGTAGGTATAGAACCACAGCGCGAAGCCGACCGGCTTGCCGTCATGCTCGGCGATCTCGCAGAACACCTTTGGCTCCGGCCCGAACAGGTCGCGGAGGATATCGGCCTCTGTCGCTTTAGCTTCGTGGCTCAGTTTTTCGTACGCAGCCAGTGCTGCGATGAAGCGAACAATCAGCGCGGCATCGGATGGCACCGCGCTGCGGATTGTGACTGTCATTTGGGTTCAGCCGACGTTTGGCGCCGGGTCCTGCTTGTTGAGGATCAGGATTTCCAGCTCGCGGTTCCACGGCGGGTACCAGTCCTCGGCCTCCATCTCGAAGGTCGTCGGGGAAGTCTTGGTCACCTTGCCGTCCCAGCAGAAGGAGACCAGGTTGCCCGGCAGCCCCTTGTCGATCGTGAGATGGAACTTCTTGATCGGCCCGCTCCAGTTGTTGCCGGTCGACCAGATGTAGCTGATCCAGCTTTCGGTATAGGGCGCGCCGTAGGGCTCGTCCGGGTTCGGCAGTGTCTTGCGCACCGCGTTGACGAAGTTGTCGTCGGTGCAGAACTTCTTGCGGTAGTCGGCCCCGCGATCCTCATCCTCGTAGGGCGGCGCCAGGAAGGTGACGGCAACCGTGCCGCCGACGCTCGGGCGGTAGGTGTGGATCACCTCGGCCGTCTCGCCCGCCTTGAACTCGGCCTCCCAGGTGTAGGTCGATTTCAGCGTCCAGACTGGCGTGTAGTACACCTTCTCGTTCTCGGAGCCGTACTCCATCGGGATGACCATGCCCAGGTGGATGAGGCGCTGCTGGTCCTCGGGCGCCAGTGCATCGAGCGCATCCGACACCGCCTGGCCATAGGGAAGCAACGGCACGCCCAGTTCTTCCAGCACCGCGGTCTGGTCCACCCCGAAGGCGAACGCGTACTGGTGCAGTTCCACATCCACCGGCTGGCCGTTGAAGGTGGTCGAGAAGCCGAAAATGTTGTCCGGGTCCTCCGACGGAACCGACACCATGAAGTCGCCGTCCCCCTTGATGTCCGGCAGCGGGAAGGCCACCAGCGTCCGCTCGTCCTCGGTCCCGTTATTGGTGAACTCGTAGACCACGCGCACCTGCTCCGGGCCGACCGTCAGGTCCTCGGAATCCATCGAGATGTTTTCCGATGTCAGGAACACCAGCCCTCCGGTACCCAGTTGCGACATGGTGTCGTTGGCTACGGCGGGAGAACACAGGGCGATGAGGGCGACAAGCGTAACCGGTAGCGTTTTCATACGGCAATCTCGGCTTTGATGGTCGGATCGGGATCGTAGCCCGTGATCATGAAATCCTCGAAGGCGAAATCGAAGATGTCGCGCTTGTCCGGGTCGATGGTGAGGCGCGGCAGCGGCTTCGGCGTGCGCGTCAGTTGCAGGCGGGCCTGCTCGAAGTGGTTGTGGTAGAGGTGAAGGTCACCGAACGAGTGGATGAACTCGCCCGGCTCGAGCCCGGTGACCTGCGCCATCATGTGCGTCAGCAGCGCATACGAGGCGATGTTGAACGGCACGCCGAGGAACAGGTCGGCCGACCGCTGGTACAGCTGGCAACTCAGCTTGCCATCCGCGACATAGAACTGGAACAGGCAATGGCACGGCGGCAGCGCCATGTCCTCGACCTCGGCAGGATTCCACGCCGTGACAATGTGGCGGCGCGAATCCGGCTTCGTCTTGATGGACTGCACCACGCTGGCGATCTGGTCGATCGTGCCGCCGCGGCCATCCGGCCACGACCGCCATTGCGAGCCGTAGACTGGCCCGAGATCGCCGTTTTCGTCGGCCCACTCGTTCCAGATCCGCACGCCGCGCTCCTG
>JAEYYP010000295.1 GCA_023428425.1 Pseudomonadota bacterium | reverse complement strand
ACGGTCTTGCCGGCGCCGACGTCGCCCTGGATCAGGCGGGACATACGCTCGGGCGAGGCGAGATCCTTACGGATATCCTCGACGGCATCCTTCTGTCCGTCGGTCAGCGTATAGGGCAGGGCGGCTTCGACTCGCGAAGTAATTTCGCCGGTAAAGTGGCGGGAGACGCCGCGCGCCGCGACCAGTTGCGAGCGGACGATCATCAGCGCCAGCTGGCCCGCGAGATATTCGTCATAGGCAAGGCGCATCCGCGCCGGTCCCCAGAGTTCGGCATCGCTCGGGGCATCCGGCGTGTGCTCCGACCGCATGGCGGCATCGAACGTCGGCCATTTGAACTGAGCCAGCGTCGGCGGCGGGATCCACTCGGGCAGGGCGGGCAGCGTTTCGAGCACCTGCCGGGTAAGCTTGGTCAGTGCCTTGGCGGAAAGGCCATGCGTCAGCGGGTAGACCGGCTCGACCAGCGGCAGGCTGTCGAACTTGTCGACTTCGACGACATAGTCAGGATGGGTGATCTGCTTTTCGCCGTTGAAGAAGCCGATGGTGCCGGAGACGTAGCGCTCCTCACCGACGGGCAACAACTTTTCCACCCAGCCGCCCTGCGCGCGGAAGTAGACGAGCTGGATTTCCCCGGTTTCGTCGTGGGCGAAAACCCGGTGCGGCACCCCCGGCCGGCCACGGGGCGGCGGCAGGTGCCGGTCGATATGCAGCTTCAGGGTTGCAACCTGGTTGTGGAAGGTTCCGGCGATGCCATCCATCCGTCGCCGGTCGACCACGCCGGTCGGCATGTGCATGAGAAGGTCGAGGGCGATCGCCTCCTGTCCGTCCGGCGCCCCGAAGAAGCGCGTCAGCAGCGCCGAAAGCTGCGGGCCCACCCCCTTGATGGAGTGCAGCGAGCGGAACAGCGGATCGAGGGCAGGGGGCCGGGACATGGCGCGAACCTATTGGATTCCGCAGGCGGGTGACAGCGCTCGCAGAAGCGCGTACAGGACGGAGACATCCCTCCGAGACGACCCGCTCATGGCCCCTGAAAAAGCAGCCGGTGAAGAATTGTCTATGCGGTTGCGCCGCCTGCGGTATCGCGCCTGGCATCGCGGCACCCGCGAGATGGACCTGATCCTGGGGCCGTTCGCCGACGCGCGACTAGCCTCACTGACGCCAGGGGAACTGGACCGGTTCGAAGTGCTTCTCGACGAGATGGATACCGACCTCCTCGACTGGCTGACCGGCGCGCAGCCCATGCCGCCGGATGCCGACCGCCAGATGCTCGCAGAAATCCTCGCCTTCAAGACAGCGTCATGACCGACACCAAGCCCGACCGCACGATTTCCAACGTCCCCGACGGCATGCAGCCGGTGGTGCTCGCACGGCTGGTGGAAGACCGGCTGAAAGCCAAGGCGGACGAGCCGGTAGCGGCGGTGTTCGTGGCGCGGGACGGGCGGCGAATGCAACGCATGGTGGAGATCCTCGAGCAGCTGATGCCGGGGCACCCGTTGCTGCAACTGCCGGCCTGGGACTGCCTGCCCTACGACCGCGTGTCGCCTAACGGGGTGACGATCGCGGCACGGATGACGACGATCTCGTCGATCGCATCCGGCGCGGTGAAAGGCGCCATCGTGCTGACGACGGTCAACGCGCTGGTGCAGAAGCTGCCACCGCTCGACGTGGTACGCGGCATGAGCTTTTCGGCCGCTGCGGGTCAGGTGGTCGACAGCGAGAAGCTGATCGCCTGGGCCGCCGGTAACGGCTACCTGAGGGTGCCCACGGTGCGGGAGCAGGGCGAATATGCCGTGCGTGGCGGGCTCGTCGACCTGTTCCCTGCGGGGCAGGAAGCACCGATGCGGTTCGACTTCTTCGGCAAGCAGCTCGAATCGATCCGCACCTTCGATGCCGACAGCCAGCGCACCACCGGCAACCTCAAGCGCATGGCGCTGGCGCCGATGTCCGAGGTGCTGCTGACCGAAGACGGAATCAAGCGCTTCCGCCAGCGCTACACCGCGACCTTCGGCGGCAACACGGTGGACGATCCGCTCTATGCGGCCGTCAGCGCCGGGCAGCGCTATCCGGGGGTCGAGCACTGGCTCGCCTTCTTCTACGACCACCTCGACCACCTGACCGCCTACACCGGTGACGCGCCGTTCGTCTTCGACGACCAGGCAAAGGAAGCGTATGCCGACCGGCAGACGCAGATCGCCGACTACTACGAAGCCCGCGAGGAGGCTCGGCACGAAAAGAACACCACCGGCGCCGCGCCCTACAAGCCGGCAAAGCCCGAACTGCTCTACGAGATGGATCAGCCGCTCTACAGCCTCGCGCCGCAGGGCGGTGTCGTGCAGCTGTCGCCGTTCCTCGCCGGGGAGACCAAGAAGGGCGACGACGCTGGCGGCCGGGTTGCCCCGAGCTTTGCGGCCGAGCGACAGGCGCAGGACGTCAACCTGTTCACCGCCGTGGTGAACCTGCTCAAGGCCGAGCAGAAGAAGAAGCGGCGCACCGTCATCGCCTGCTGGTCCGAGGGATCGCGCGACCGCATGGTACAGGTGCTGAAGGATCACGGCCTCGAGCACCCGCGGCTGGCCGAGAACTGGCGCGATGCCGAGACCACTTCGGCCGACACGACGGCCATCGTGGTGCTGGGGCTCGAAACCGGCTTTGCCACCGACGACATGCTGGTGCTCGCCGAGCAGGACATTCTCGGCGAACGCCTGCTGCGGCCCAAGAAGCGCAAGAAGGCGTCGGATGCGCTGACCGAGGCGGCGAGCCTCGCGGCGGGCGACCTTGTCGTGCATGTCGACCACGGTATCGGACGCTTCCTTGGCCTCAAGACCATCGACGTCTCCGGCGCGCCGCACGACTGCGTCGAGATCGAGTATGCCGGTAACACCAAGCTCTACCTGCCGGTCGAGAATATCGAGCTGCTGACCCGCTACGGCACCTCCGAAGGCGAGCTCGACAAGCTCGGCGGCGTGGCCTGGCAGGCAAAGAAAAGCCGGCTCAAGAAGCGCATCCGCGAGATGGCGGACCAGCTCATCAAGATCGCCGCGCTGCGCCAGCTCACCCAAGTGCCGCCGATCGATATCCAGCCGGGGCTCTACGAGGAGTTCGCGGCGCGCTTCCCCTACGAGGAGACCGAGGACCAGCTCGTCGCCATCAATGCCGTGTTCGAGGACCTGTCCTCGGGCAAGGTCATGGACCGGCTGGTGTGCGGCGACGTGGGCTTCGGCAAGACCGAAGTCGCCCTGCGCGCCGCCTTCGCGGTCGCCATGTCGGGGCGGCAGGTGGCGGTGGTGGTGCCGACGACGCTGCTGTCGCGCCAGCACTATCGCAACTTCCGCGAGCGCTTTTCCGGCCTGCCGCTGCGTGTGGCGCAAGCCTCGCGGCTCGTCTCCGCCCAGCAGCTCAAGGGTACCAAGCAGGAGCTCAAGGAAGGCAAGGTCGACATCGTGGTGGGCACGCACGCGCTGCTCTCGAAGTCCGTCGATTTCAAGGACCTCGGCCTGCTGATCGTCGACGAGGAGCAGCACTTCGGCGTGGCGCACAAGGAGCGGCTGAAGGAGCTGAAGGGCAACGTCCACGTGCTGACGCTGACCGCCACGCCGATACCGCGCACATTGCAGCTGGCGCTGACGGGCGTGCGCGATCTCAGCCTGCTGGCGACGCCGCCGGTCGACCGGCTCGCCATCCGAACGTTCATCTCGCCCTTCGATCCTCTTTCGGTGCGCGAGGCGCTGCTGCGCGAGAAGTACCGCGGCGGGCAGGCGTTCTACGTGGTGCCCAAGATCAAGGACCAGCCCGATATCGCGGAGTTCCTGCGCCAGCAGGTGCCGGAAGTCTCGTTCGTCGTCGCCAATGGCCAGATGGCGCCGAGCGAACTCGACGACATCATGAACAATTTCTACGACGGCAAGTTCGACGTGCTGGTGGCGACCACGATCGTCGAATCCGGCCTCGATATTCCCAACGCCAACACGCTGGTGGTGCACCGGGCCGACAATTTCGGCCTCGCCCAGCTCTACCAGATCCGCGGCCGTATCGGTCGGGCGAAGCAGCGCGCCTATGCGCTCTTCACCATCCCGCCCGACCGAAAGCTCAACGACACGGCGGAGCGCCGCCTCAGCGTGCTGCAATCGCTCGAGAGCCTCGGCGCCGGCTTCCAGCTGGCGAGCCACGACCTCGACATCCGCGGCGCGGGCAACTTGCTGGGCGACGAGCAGTCGGGGCACATCCGCGAAGTGGGCTTCGAACTCTACCAGTCGATGCTCGAAGAGGCAGTGGCGGCGCTCAAGGATGGCGACTTCGACTACGAGGAAAAGAACGAGTGGAGCCCGACCATCTCGCTCGGCATGCCGGTGGCGATTCCGGAGCACTATGTGCCGGACCTGCAGGTCCGCATGCAGCTCTACCGCAGCCTCGGCGACCTGACGGACGCGCGCGAGATCGACGCGGCGGGCGCCGAACTCATCGACCGTTTCGGGCCGCTGCCGCCCGAGGTGGAGGCGCTGCTCAAGACGATCCTGGTGAAGGCGCTGTGCCGGCAGGCCAATGTCGAAAAGGTCGATGCGGGCCCCAAGGGCGCGATCATCACCCTGCGCCAGAACGAGTTCCCCAACCCCGCCGGACTCGTGAAGATGGTCACCGATCCCGCGATGCAGGTCCGGATACGGCCCGATCAGAAACTCGTGTTCGCCCGAGATTGGCCAAGTCCGGATGCGAGGCTGAAGGGAACTGCCGCGATTCTCTCCCGAATGGCCCGCATTGCCGGGGAAATGGGCGCAGCGGCAACACTGGCCGGATAACTCTTCCGGAACGGCGGGCGGTCATGTTATTGCCCGATTTCGTGCATTCAAGAACGCGGAAATTCAGAGTGGCGGGGGCGCCACCACTTGGTAGAAACCACAAGGATACTCGATGACCCTCAAGAAGCTCGTTGTTGCCGGCCTTGCGGTCGCCGCGCTGATGCTGCCGAACATGTCGGTGCTCGCGCAGGACAATGCCACCCCGGCGGCCCCTGCCGAGGGCACGACCCCCGCAGCACCGGCGACACCTGCTGCACCGGCCCAGAACTGGCTCAAGGTGTGCGACCCGCTGGCTGACGGCAAGAAGGCCTGCATCATGCGCCAGGTCATCGTCGCCAACGGGCAGTTCCTCGGTTCCTTCCTGCTGCGCGACGATCCGGGCCAGGAAAGCCGCCTGCTCGCCGTGGCGGCGGTGCCGCTCGGCGTGCTGCTGCCGTTCGGCCTCACCTGGCAGATCGACGGCGGCAAGCCGATCCGCGTGCCCTTCATGCTGTGTGACCCGACCTCGTGCGCTACCCAGCTGGTGATCAACGAAGCCTACGTGAACAGCCTCAAGAAGGGCGGCACGCTGAAGCTCACCGCCAAGAACCGGCAGAACAAGGACCTGGTGGTCGACATCACCCTGGCCGGGTTCACCGCCGTGTACGACGGCGAAGCGGCGATGACCTTCGAGGAATTCAACAACCAGACCACCGGCCCGTCGGCGCTCGAACAGCAGCTGCAGGACCGCGCCGAGGAACTGCGCAAGCAGCTCGATGGCGGCACTACGCCAGCCGAAGGTACTACGCCCGCACCGCAATAAGCGCGAGCGGCAGACGAACGAAGGGCGCCCTGCGGGGCGCCCTTTCTTTTTTGGATCAGCGGATACCCATTCCTACCGAGAAGGCCTGGCCGCGTAACTGCGGACTGAGCTTGAGGGCCCAGAGGCCTCCCGCGCGCATCGCCTGGGCGGGCAGCAGGTCGCTCAGCAACGAGCGGAAGAGCGTATCTACCATCGCTCCGGTGCGACCGAGGTCGGCGGCGCGGCGGCGGGAATAGTCCTCGCTCGCCGCGATCGCCCAGTCGGGCGATGCCGGATCGACCCCGGCGAGGGCAGCCGTGAGGTCGGCGACATCGCGAAGGCCGAGGTTGAGGCCCTGCGCGCCGATCGGCGGGAAGGCATGCGCCGCTTCGCCTGCAAGGACGATGCCGCCCATACCGGCACGATCGACCGTCAGGGTCGAGAGCAGGAACATGTGGGCCGGGGTCAGCAGCTTGATGTCGCCGAAGAGGCGCTGGGACTTGCCGAGGAAAGTCTCGCGCAGGCCGTCCGGCCCGGAGGCCTGGGCCGCCTTCAGCACTTCGCGGTCGTCGATCCAGACGAGGTTGGCGCGCGAGTCGCCGGCCGGGACGAGCGTGAACGGGCCTTG
>JAEYYP010000280.1 GCA_023428425.1 Pseudomonadota bacterium | reverse complement strand
GGTGAAGGACACGTCCTACATGTACGTGACCGGCCCCGACGTGGTGAAAACCGTCACCTCCGAAATCGTCACGCATGAGGAACTCGGCGGCGCCTCGACGCACACCAAGGTGTCGTCGGTGGCCGATGCCGCCTTCGACAACGACATCGAAACCCTGCTCGAAGTCCGTCGCCTCTTCGATTTTCTGCCGCTCAGCGCATCGGCCAAGCCGCCGGTCGTCGCCGTCAACGACTCGATCGACCGCGAGGAGTCGAGCCTCGACACCATCATCCCCGACAGCGCCAACCAGCCCTACGACATGCGGGAGATCGTCGAGAAGCTGGCCGACGAAGGTGATTTCCTCGAAATCCAGAAGGACCACGCCGGCAACATCCTCGTCGGCTTCATCCGCCTCAACGGCTCGACAGTCGGCGTCGTCGCCAACCAGCCGCTGGTGCTGGCCGGCTGCCTCGACATCAACTCATCGAAAAAGGCCGCGCGCTTCATCCGCTTCTGCGACGCCTTCTCCATCCCCATCCTGACCCTCGTCGACGTCCCCGGGTTCCTCCCCGGCGTCGCCCAGGAATATGGCGGCATCATCAAGCACGGCGCCAAGCTGCTCTTCGCCTACGCCGAAGCCACCGTCCCCAAGGTCACCGTCATCACCCGCAAGGCCTATGGCGGCGCCTACGACGTGATGGCGAGCAAGCACATCCGCGCCGACGTCAACTACGCCTGGCCCACGGCAGAGATCGCCGTCATGGGCGCCAAGGGCGCCACCGAAATCCTCTACCGATCGGAACTGGGCGACAAGGACAAGATCGCCAAGCGCACGGCGGATTACGAAGCCCGCTTCGCCAACCCCTTCGTCGCTGCCGAACGCGGCTTCATCGACGACGTCATCATGCCCAGCGGCACCCGCCGCCGCATCGCGAGATCGTTCGAGATGCTGAAGACGAAGAAGGCCACGGTGCCGCTGAAGAAACACGGGAACATTCCGTTGTGAACAAGCACCCCATGCCAGCCTACATTCCGGCCGAGCTAGGACTCGGCGACAAGACGAAACTAACGGTGCGGAGCTCCAGAACTGCCGTGCCGCCTGTCGAGGGCCAAGCCTATCGAAAGAATCCGGTGAACGACTCTGACACAATAGAGCGGCGTCGTGACGCTTACTTTCTAGGCCTGTTGATTGCCCTCTACCAAGGCCGCGAGTTTCGGCGGTGGGACTTGGATGCCGGCCGGTTGAACAGGTTGTGGTGTGACGACATCCTTGTCGTTGTGGTCCCCGAGGACTCGGCCGGCGACCCTGAAGCAGTCTACCGCTTGGATATCGCCCGCGCTCAGACACTCTTGGCGCGAATGGCAGACTCCTGATGCCAACCGTCTTCCGGTGGAAGGGCTATCGGTTTTTCTGGTATCAAGCGGATGGATTGGAGCCGCCGCATGTTCATGTCTGGAAGGACGGCAAGGAATGCAAGATCTGGCTCAGGGACCTGTCGGTCGCCTTCAACCACGGACATTCGTCGCGCGACATGCAGGTACTGCTCGCCGTGACCGCCACGGAGCAGGCTCGACTGCTGGAGGTGTGGAATGACAGCTTCGGACACTGACATGGAAAATCAGGAGCCCGTGGCCGCCTGGTGTGATGACCATGACTTGCACGTTAGGCTGGCTGACGGACGGCAGATCGTGACCCCACTCTGGTGGTACCCGTCGCTGCTCCACGCCTCGCACACCGAACGCAATAATCTAGAGCTCATGTATACCGGCATCCACTGGCCGGGGCTCGACGAAGACCTCAGCATCGATGGCATGCTGCGCGGCTGGAAAGCCCGCGATGCCCGCCCGCCCGCCGTAGCCGCAGAGTAAAGCGTCACCGATGTTCTCCTCCCTCCTCATCGCCAATCGTGGCGAGATTGCCTGCCGCGTCATCCGCACCGCCAAGCGCATGGGCATCCGCACCATCGCCGTCTATTCCGATGCCGATGCGCAGGCGCTGCATGTGAAGCTCGCCGACGAGGCCGTGCACATCGGTGGCTCCGCCGCCCGTGATTCCTACCTGTCGATCGACAAGATCATCGCGGCCTGCAAGGCGACGGGCGCCGAGGCCGTCCACCCCGGCTACGGCTTTCTCTCCGAGAACGCCGCCTTCCCCACGGCGCTGGCGAAGGAGGGCATCATCTTCGTCGGCCCGCCCCCGAGTGCGATCGAGGCCATGGGCGACAAGATCACGTCGAAGAAGCTCGCGGCCGCCGCCGGCGTCTCCACCGTCCCCGGTCACATGGGCCTCATCGCCGATGCTGACGAAGCCGTCCGCATCTCGCGCGACATCGGCTACCCGGTGATGATCAAGGCCTCTGCGGGCGGTGGCGGCAAGGGCATGCGCATCGCCCACAATGATGCCGAAGCCCGCGAAGGCTACGAGCGCTCCAAATCCGAAGCGGCCAGCTCTTTCGGCGACGACCGCATCTTCATCGAGAAATTCGTCACCGAGCCGCGCCACATCGAAATCCAGCTGATCGGCGACCAGCACGGCACCGTGCTCTACCTCAACGAGCGCGAATGCTCCATCCAGCGCCGCAACCAGAAGGTCATCGAGGAGGCGCCGTCGCCCTTCCTCGACCCGGCGACGCGAAAGGCCATGGGCGAGCAGGCGGTCGCGCTGGCGAAGGCCGTTGGCTACTTCTCCGCCGGCACCACCGAGTTCATCGTCGACGGGCAGCGCAACTTCTACTTCCTCGAAATGAACACGCGCCTGCAGGTGGAGCACCCGGTCACCGAGCTCACCACCGGCCTCGACCTCGTCGAACTGATGCTCCGCACCGCTGCCGGCGAAAAGCTGCCGCTGACCCAGGAGGAGGTCCCCCTCAACGGGTGGGCCATCGAATCCCGCATCTACGCCGAGGACCCGTACCGCAACTTCCTGCCCTCGATCGGCCGCCTCACCCGCTACAACCCGCCCGCCGAGAACCTGCCCTTCGTGCGCAACGACACCGGCGTGCAGGAGGGCGACAGCATCTCGACCTTCTATGATCCGATGATCGCCAAGCTCTGCACCTGGGCGCCGACCCGGCTCGAGGCTATCGACGCCATGGCCGACGCGCTCGACGAGTTCGAGCTCGAAGGTGTCGGCAACAACATCCCGTTCGTGTCCGCCGTGATGGGCCAGGATCGTTTCCGCGATGGCCGGCTCACCACCGGCTACATCGCCGAGGAATTTCCCGGCGGTTTCAACGGCGTAGAGCTAACGGCTGAATCGCTGACTTACCTTGCGGCGCTGGCCTGCTGCTCCGCCTTTTCCCTCGATCATCGGGTGTTCCCCGGCACGCCCACCCCTCGGGCCGTGCTGATCGGCAAACAGCGCTGGGACTTCTCCGTTCGGGCCGACGGCATCGAGTACTGGCTCACAGCTCCCGATGGCAAGAAGCTGCTCGTCGAGAGCGGCTGGAAGCCCGGCATGTCGCTCTGCATAGCGCGCGTCGACGGTGTCCTGCACCACGTGAAGCTCGACCGCGTCACCGGTGGTTTCCGGCTCCGCTGGGCCGGTGCCGACCTCATTGCCAGGGTGCTGCTTCCCCACGTCGCCGACCTCATGCCGCTGATGCCGGTCAAGCAGCCGCCCGATCTCAGCAGATTCCTCCTCTGTCCTATGCCCGGCCAGGTCGTCCGCATCGACGTGGCCGAAGGCGACATCGTCGAGGACGGCCAGACCCTCGCCATCGTCGAAGCCATGAAGATGGAAAACGTCCTCAAGGCCGAAAAGCGCGCCAAGGTCAGCAAGGTGCGAGTGAAGCCCGGCGCCGTGCTGGCGGTCGACGAGGTGATCCTGGAGTTCGAGGCGGTATGAGTTCGATCGTCGCCGACACCCCCCTCCTAGCTCCGCTACGTCGCTTCGCGACTAGCTTCGCTACTTCCCCCGCAAGGGGGGCGGTGGGCCTCGGCGTTTGTTCAGGCCACCCCACCCTCCCCCTTGCGGGGAGGGTAGCGCAGCTTGGCCGCGCCAGCGGCTTAGCGAAGTTTGGGAGGGGGTACGCAGTACGTCGGAGGCGAAATGCCTAGCCCCACCTTCGCCGACTGGGCCAAGCTCGCCGCCCGCGACCTCCGCGACACCCCGGTCGACTCCCTCAACCGCGACTACGGCGACCTCCCGCTCCGACCCGCCTACTTCCCCGAGGATGCGGCTGACCCCGGCCTGCCCGGCGCTGCCCCTTTCACCCGCGGCGTCCGCGCCACCATGTATGCCGGTCGCCCATGGACCATCCGCCAGTACGCCGGCTTCTCCACCGCGCGTGAATCCAATGATTTCTACCGCAAGAACCTCGCCGCCGGGCAGAAGGGCCTGAGC
>JAEYYP010000229.1 GCA_023428425.1 Pseudomonadota bacterium | reverse complement strand
GCCGATGAAGACGGGCTTGGGGAAGCGCAGGCGTTCGTAGCCGTAGGTGAAGGCGAGGGGGTTGATCTCCGTCGCCGTCAGGCCGATGCCGATGGCGAAGGTCATGGTACCGTGGGCAATGCGCTGGCCGAATTCCGAGCCCTTCATGAACTCGGCGTCCATGTGATGGGGGAAGAAATCCCCGGTGTGGCCGGCGTGGACGACGAAATCGGTCTCGGTGATGGTGCGGCCCGAGGTCTTGCGGACTTCGCCGACGACGTAGTCCTCGAAGTGGCGGGGGCGCTCCATCAGAAACTCTCTCGGAAGGCGGCGTCGATGTCGCCGAGGATGGCGGCGGCGGGCTCGCGGTTCATCAGGCCGGCGTTGAGGCGCTTCGATGCCCAGTCCTGGAAGGCCATGTAGCCGTTGTGCCGGGGGCGAACATAGGCGCCTTCGAGGGTCTGCCGCGTGTCGCGGTAGAAATTGCCGGCGGCGGCGTTGACGGCATCGTCCTCCCAGGCGCTGGCGTGGCCGGGCTGGCCGCCTGAGGCGGCGTAGAGGCCGCGCTGCACATCGGCGGAGGCGACCCAATAGGCGTAGTCGATGGCGGCCTGTCGGTCTTGCGACAAGGCCGAGACGCAGATGCCGGTGCCGCCGAGCGCCGAACCCTTTGACTCCGGCAAGGGGATGTTTGCGAACGTCAACTGATGCGGGCGGAAGCCGGGGACAGCGTAGCTGACATAGCCGTAGCCTAGCGGCATCAGCGAGACGACGGCGTCTGGGCGGGCCATGGCCTCGGAGGCGGCGATGGGGTCGATGGCGAAGTTGGAGGGTTCGAGGTGCTGGGCGACCACGGCCAGCATCTCGATGGCGCGGATGCCGGTGGCGCGGTCGACGAACTCACCCTGTTCAGTGGCACAGGGGTGGCCGAGATTGGCGGTGAGGGTGAAGAAGCTCATCATAGAGTGCGGGGCGAGGAGCGGGAACACCACCTCGCCACGCTTTGCCAGCGCCACGACGCCGTCCCAATCCTTGGGCGGCTCGACGAGGTCAGCGCGGTAGGCCATCACCTGCGTGGCGGCGTCGATGGGGAAGGCCCACTGGTGGCCAGCATAGGTGTAGCTGGGATAGGATTGGCCGACGGAGCCCTTCGCCAGTGCCTCGCGCTCGGCCTCGCGGCCGGGGATGTCGAGCGGGGCGAGGCAGCCTTCGGCGACGATCTGGCCGACATGGGGGTGATCGATGACGATCAGGTCGTATTGGCGGGCCAACTCCTCGACCGGGAAGGACTCGAAATCCTGCAGGCTGCGCTTGTCCCACTCTATGGTGGTGCCGGTCCTGTCGGCCCAGGCCTTTGCCGTCGCCACCATCGGGTCATAGCCACGCGGGTGGCTCCAGGTCATGCACTTGAGGGTGGTCGTCACAGGTCGAACTCCTTGCGGATTTTTGCGCTCTGCTCGCCGATGAGCGGGGCGGCGCGCGTGGTCTTGTTGCGGGTGCCGTCGATGCGGAGCGGCGAGCGAGTGGTGAGGATGGAGACGCCGTCGTCGCGGGTGACGGTCTGCAGCATGTCGAGCGCCTTGAAGCCGTCGGATTCCATCAGCTCAGGCCATTCGAGCACCTTGGCGCACCAGATATCGGCGGGCTCGAGGATGGCGAGCCACTCGGCGGTGGGCTTGGTGGCGAGACATTCGGCGATCAGGCGCTTGATTTCGTCGCGCTCCGTGAACCAGCTTTTCGGGTCGGCGGCGTAGGGGGTCAGCGCGTCGAGTTGGAGCAGGTCGCGGATCTTGCCGAGCGGGGTCATGGCGAGGGCCAGCCAGCCGTCGGCGGTAGGGTACACGCCGTAGGGGGCCGAGAGGTAGGCGTGGGCGGAGCGGAACTCGGAGCGCTTCGGCTTGCGGCGGCCATCGTTGAGGTGGGTGGTGAGCACCTCGAACTGGAAGTCGATCAGGGCCTCGAGGAGGCTGGTCTCGACGTGGGCGCCCTTGCCGGTGCGGCCCTTCTGGACGAGCGCGGCGAGGATGCCCTGGGCGACGGCGGCGCCCGCCAGCATGTCGGCGATGGCGAGGCCGAAGGGGACGGGGCCCTGGTCGTGGTCGCCGTTGAGCCACATGACGCCGGAGCGGGCCTGAGCCAGCAGGTCCTGGCCGGGGCGCTGGACCCAGGGACCTTCCTCGCCGTAGCCGGTGATCGAGGCGTAGACGATGCCGGGGTTGATGGCCTTGACGCCCTCGTAGTCGAGGCCGAGGCGCTCGATGACGCCGGGGCGGAAGTTCTGCAACATGACGTCAGCGCGGGCGAGGAGCTTGCGCAGCGCGACGATGTCGGCGGGGTTCTTGAGATCGAGGGAGAGGCTCTCCTTGCTGCGATTGATGGCGTGGAAAATGGTGCTGTCGCCACCGATTTCCGTGTCACTCAGATAGAGGCGGCGGCTCAAATCGCCGCCATCGGGGCGCTCGATCTTGATGACGCGGGCGCCGAGATCCTGCAGGCGCAGCGAGGCGTAGGGGCCGGAGAGGAACTGGCAGAGATCGACGACGAGGATGCCGTCCAGCGGGAGAGTCATTTTTCGGTGGTCTTTTCGTTTTGGCCGCTGGCGCGCGCCTGCTCTTCGAAGTCGGCCGGATTTCGGTATTTCACCGTCTGCAGGTGCTCGCAGTAGAGCACCAGCTCGCCCTCGCCCTTGAACACTTCGTAGCTGGCGCGAATGAGGCCCAACTCCTTGTATTTGGGGCGTTTTTCCATGTTGGTGCGGATGGTGTAGATGGTGTCACCGATGAAGGTGGGCTTGATGAAGCGGAGCTTGTCGTAGCCGTAGCTGAAGGCATTGATGCAGTTGGTGGCGACGAGCCCCAGCCCGGCCGAGAAGACGAAGGCGCCAGCGACGAGGCGGCGGCCGAACTGGCCCTCGGTAGTGGCGAAGATGTCGTCGGCGACGTAGGGGTGCATGTCGGTGACGAGGGCGTTGAACTGCATGCTCTCGCCCTCCGAGATGGTGCGGCGGAGCGAGCGGATGCGATGCCCGACCTCGAAATCCTCGTAGAACCAGTTCTCGGCATTCCAGACGGGCAGGGCCGCGTGGTCGGCGGGCATGGTGGTGGGATGCGTCGAGTGGATGCCGACGGTGGGGGTGCTCATGGTGCGGCTTTCACCGGAGTAGCGGGGCGGGCGGCGGACTCGAAGGCGGCCTCTGCGAGCGCCATGGTGTGCCAGGCGTCCTCGACCGAAGTGACGAGGGTGGCGTCTTCGTTCGCAGCGTAGCGCTGGAGGTTGCTCATGGTGCCGATGAAGGCGTGGGGGAACCACTTTCCGGCGAGCGGGACCTGCTGCCAGTCTTGTCCCTTGCGGGTGATCCAGAGTTCGTCGGGTTCGCCTTCGGGGTAGTTGAGGAGCAGGCCGAGCTTCACCATCGCGGCGCCTTCGGTGCCTTCGAAGCGGAAGCTGGCGTCCTGGAAGCGACGGCCGAAATCGTGATTGTGGTTGATGGAGAAGGTGACGCGCTGGTCAGGGGCGAAATCGAACAGGGCCGTGGTGCGGGTCTGGGCGAGATCCGTCGCCGGGTGTCCGAGGGTGCGGGCGTGGACGCCGGTCGGGTTGCCGAGGAGCGCGCGCAGGGTGTCGAGGTAGTGGATCGAGTGGACGGCGATCTCGACGCGCGGCATGCCCTTGAGGAAGGGGAAGAGGTGCCAGGGCGTGACAAGGTTGAGATGGACCTCGACATCGATCAGGCGGCCGAGCCAGCCGCGCCGCAGGGCGTCGGCGACGGCCAGCATCATGGGCGAGAAGCGGAGCTGGAAGTTGACGGCGGCCTTGAGCTGCTTCTGCCGGCAGAGGTTGAGGATGGCGGTGGCTTCGGCGAGGTCGCGGCCCATCGGCTTTTGCAGCAGCACCGCCGCGCCGTCGGGGAGCTTCCGCAGTACGTCGAGGTGGGCGGCGGGCGGCAGGGCAAGGTCGTAGACGGCGTTCGGGGTGGCGATCGCGTCGTCGAGGGTGGCGAAGGCGGGGATGTTCCACTTGCCGGCGAGGGTCTTGGCGCGCTCGGCGTCGAGATCGAAGAGGCCTGCAACCGGGAAGCCGGCAAGCTGGTAGGCGGGAAGATGGGCGTCGGCGACGATGCCGCCGGCGCCGATGATGACGATTGGACGGGGGGCGGCCGGACGCGGCCAAGCCTGCTGCAGCGCAGCGACATCGATGCTCAAAAGACCCCTCCCGTTCTTATATGAATGTTTATTTCATAAATGGATCGTTGCGACAATCCATCGTTCGGATGTGAGCGGTGTCCACATCAATCCATGTGGAACACTTCTTCCGTCGACGCCCACCATTCGCCCTCGGCGCGGGTGTCGAGAGGCTTCTGCATGGGCATGCAGAGGGCCCACCACTCCTGCGTGCGGGGGTCGGCGGCCATCGCGGCCATGTCAGCCTCGTAGTCGGTGCCGACATATTCGAAGTAGGCGAACATCAGGTTCTCGGGCTCCCGGAGGAAGATGGAGTAGTTCCGGATGTTACTGCGCTGGATCTGCGCGAGGATATCTGGCCAGACGGCGGCGTGCAGGCGCTTGTATTCGGCCATCTGCTCGGGGCGCAGGCCGATGACGGAGCCGTAGCGTTTCATGGGGGAGTCCTCCTGGTTTGGTTGTGCGCTGTGAGTGCGGCCGGACCCCTCATCCGGCTGCCGCCACCTTCTCCCACAAGGGGAGAAGGCGATGTTGGCAGGTTGGCGCCCTAGACGCGGTAGATGCGTTCGGCGTTCTGGTGGAGGAGTTTGGATTGCTCCTCCTTGCTGGCGCCTTCGATGATTTCGCGGGTGGCTTCGACCCAGCGGGTCAACGAGCCGGTGAGGGTGACGACGGGGTGGTCGGAGCCCCAGACGATGCGGTCCCAGCCGAAGCAGTCGATGACGTGCTCGACGTAGGGGCGGATGGTGTCGATGGTCCAGTCGGGGCCGGAATAGGCGACGATGCCGGAAATCTTGGCGCTGACGTTGGGGAGCGCGCTGAGGGCGCGGATGTCGGCGCGCCAGGGGTCGAGGCCGGCGCCGAGCACGTCGGGGACGCCGCAATGGTCGAGGATGAAGGTGACGTCCTCGGCGCGGCGCGCCAGCGGGACGGCGACGGGGGCGAGCTGGTCGGCGCGGACGCAGAGGTCGAAGGTGAGGTTCCGGGCTGGGAGGCGGCGGAGGTTCTCGACGAACAGGTCGGACTGGCTCAGCTCGTTGGGCGAGGTGTGGAGGATGCGGCGCAGGCCCCTGACGCCGGGAACGGCGGTGAGCTGGTCGAGTTGCGCTGCGAAATCAACGCTCTCGGGGCGGCAGGCGGCAATGGCGCCGGCGATGCGGGGGAGGGTAGTGACGAAGGCCGTTTCCGGGACGATGTCGGTTTCGGCGACATCGACTTCCATGTGCAGCGCGCTCTCGATGCCGAGCGGTACGGCTTCGGCGAAGTAGGACTCCGCCGTCCATGGCTTGTTGATGGCGGGGGCGCCCGACAGCCACGGGTAGGCGAAGCGGTCGGGGTAGACGAGGTGCAGGTGGGTATCAAGGATGCGCATGTTGTCCTGACGGGGTGACACGTTGCGAAATCTCGCGGCCGGCCTTTTGCAGCATGGCCAGCGTGGCGGGCATGTTGGGGGCGTCGAGCTTGTCGAGCCGCTGGGTGTAGGGGCAGGTGAGGGCCGCGATGATGGTGCCGAGGGGCCCCATGACCGGGACGGAAAGGTTGAAGACGCCGGCCGTCTGGGCGCTCGGCATGGCTTCGTAGCCCTGGGTCTGGACGTCGGCGAGCCGCGCCTCGAGGCCGGCCGGCAGGGTTTCGGGGCCCAGCGCCTGTTCGGCGAGCATGACGGTGCGCTCCTCGGGCGTGGCGAAGGCGAGGAAGATGTGGCCCGAGCCGGTGTTGACGAGGCCGATGCGGCTGCCGACGCGGATGGAGACATTCCAGTAGCCTGGACCGTCGACCTGGGTGATGACGACGAGGGCGCTCCGATCCTGCACGACGAGGTGGGCGGCCTGCTCGGCCTTCAACGCGAACTGGCGCATGATCGGCTGGGCCTGGCTGACCAGCCGCTGGATGGGCGAGTGCCGGTGTGCCAGCTCGAACAGCTTCAGCGTGAGATCGTAGCGGTCCTCGGCGTTGCGGCGGACATAGCCGCGACGCACGAGGCGATCGAGCATGCGGTAGATCTCGTTGGGGCTGCGGTCGAGCGCCTTGGCGATCTCGGCCTGGCTCAGGCTGTCGGGGATGCCGGCCAGCAGCTCGAGAATGTCGAGCCCCTTGTCGAGCGCGGGGGCGCGATAGCGATCGGCATCGTCGTCGAGGTCAACGGTCATGCGCGTGCCACGAAGTGAACGGATTCTGAACGGCGGCTGTCGACATCGGTCCCCTCTAGTGGCGCCGGTCCCTCCACCGACGCGCATCTCCATTCACAGGAGAATTGAGCACTTCAGAGAACGGGGTCAATGACCGATAGGTCGTGGCCCCCCGATCTGAAAGCGCGCCCTCGTCGTTGACGAGCTCGCACCACCCGTGCTTACATAAGAATAGACTTTTCATAAGTGGGTGATCAAGGCTCACTGGGAGGTCAAATGTGGAGGGACCTATGACAGGCAAGATTCTGGCCGGGGCATTCGCTTCGGCGGCTTTGGCAACGACGGCGCTGGCGATGATGGCTGGCGCGGCGCACGCACAGGCGTTCGACTATGGCTCGTTCCCCGGCTACACCCTGAAGGTGAAGCTGATCGGCGGCACGCAGTACGAGAAGCTCTACACCCGCATCCCCGAATGGGAGGCGATGACCGGCGCCAAGGTCGAGATCGTCTCGTCCAAGAACCATTTCGAGCTCGACCGCGAGATCAAGCAGGACATCGCCTCGGGTGCGATCAGCTGGTGCGTGGGTTCGAACCACACGAGCTTCGCGCCGCAGTACGGCGACCTCTATATCGACCTGAAGGAGCACATCCCGCAGTCCGAGCTCGACCAGTACGTGCCGGGCACGCTGGCTTCGGCGATGGTCGACGGGCGGCTGGTGCAGCTGCCGCGCGTGACGGACGTCTCCAATATCTACTACCGCAAGTCGCTCTATGCCGACCCGGCCAAGCAGGCCGCCTACAAGGAGAAGTTCGGCAAGGATCTCGTGCCGCCCGAGACCTTCGAGGACTTCAAGAACCAGGTGATCTTCTTCGCCGATCCGCCGAACCTCTACGGCACCGCCTTTGCCGGCAAGGACGAGGGCATGACCGGCCGGTTCATGGAAATCCTGCGCGCCAATGGCGGCGACGTGTTCGACGAGAACTGGAAGCCGATCTTCAACTCGGAAGCCGGCGTCGCTGCCGTGCAGTGGTTCAAGGACATCTACGACGCCAAGGCCGTTCCGGCCGGCACCGTCAACTACACCTGGGACGACATCGGCCAGGCGATGGCGGCTGGCCAGCTGGCGATCGACCTCGACTGGCCGGGCTTTGCCGGCTTCTACTCCGACCCGGCGGCCTCCAAGATCGCCGACGATCTCGGCTTCGCCACGGCGCCGGTCGGTACGTCCGGCAAGCGCGGCGGCTGGTCCGGCTCGCACTCGTTCTCGGTGACCGAGGCCTGTGACAACAAGCCGGCCGCCGTGTCGCTCGCGGTGTTCCTCACCAACGACGAGAGCGCGATGATGGAAGCGCAGGCCGGCAACCTGCCCACTCGCACCAAGACTTTCGCCGAGGTGAAGCAGTGGTTCGCCGACAACGGCAAGCCGTTCATGGGCGAGATGTTCGGCGCCTGGGAAGCTTCGCTCGGCGAAGCCCGTACCCCGCCGCTGGTGGCGCAGTGGATCGAAGTCAGCAACGTGATCTGGCCGCAGCTGCAGGCCGCGATCGTGGGCGAAAAGACGCCGCAGGAAGCGCTCGACCAGGCCGCCAGCGAGGCGACCGTGATCATGCAGGACGCCGGGCTGCTGCAGTAAGGGGCTGAGTTGGGG
>JAEYYP010000173.1 GCA_023428425.1 Pseudomonadota bacterium | reverse complement strand
GCGCGCCGCCGATGCGCCGATGCGCGCCGCTATCGCCGACGCCGCCCAGCACGTGATGGCCGGCCGTTTCGAGGCGCTGGGCCGCGTCTGGCCGGAGGCAGACGTGCGCGGATTCCCGGCCTCGCTCTGGCGGCTCGACCCGGTGACCGGCGGCGCCTGGCCCGGGGCCGACACTTATTGCCACGACATCGATTTCCGGCATGACGGCAGCCGGGGCGACGTCAAGTATGTGTGGGAAATGAACCGACTGCAGGTGCTGATGCCGCTCGCATCGCACGTGGCGCTGACCGGTGACCGTACGGCGCTCGCGGCCGCCGAGCGCGTCATCGCCAGTTGGTACGCCGCCAACCCGCCGTTCAGGGGCGTCGGTTGGGCCTCGGGCATCGAAGTTGCCGTCAGGGCGATCAGCCTGATCGTCGCCGCCGCCCTTGTCGGTGACCAGCTCTCGGCAGCGACGCGCCAGCAGATCGGCCGCATCCTCGCCGCCAGCGCCTTCTGGCTCGACCGCTTCCCCTCGCTCTACTCCTCGGCCAACAACCACCGCATTGCCGAACTCGCCGGCCTCTACCTGATCGGTCTCGGCACCGGCGACGAGCCGGCCAGCGTGCGCGCGGACCTCATCGCCGAGACACTGAAGCAAATCCTGCCCGATGGCGTCGGGGCGGAACAGACCCCGACCTACGCCGCCTTCACCGCCGAGTTGGTATTGCTTTGTGCCCTGTGTGCGTACCATGCCGGCCAGCCCTTCCCGGCGGAGTTCGATGAGCGCCTGCGCCGCTTCGCCGATTTCATCACCTGGCTCGGCAGTCCGCACCCCGCGCTTGGCGATGACGACGAGGGCCGTGTGCTCACCCTGCTGCGTCACGAAACCGACTATGCCCGCTCGGTGGCGGGCGGCATTTCCGGCTACCTCGGTGTGCCGGGACCACAATCCAACGACTTTCGTGGGTTGGTCTTCGGCACCCCGCCCTCAGCTAACCCGAGCCCCATCGGCCTTCGCACCTTCGGCGATGGCGGCCTGAGCGTATGGCATGGCTGGCTCGGCGGCCGCTCGGCGCGCCTCACCTTCGACCACGGACCGCTCGGCTATCTGTCGATTGCCGCCCACGGCCACGCCGACGCGCTCTCGCTGACGCTGAGCCTCGACGAAACCCCTGTGCTCGTCGATCCGGGGACCTTTCTGTACGGCTCTGGTGGTAAGTGGCGCCACTGGTTCCGTTCCACCCCCGCGCATAACACGCTGAACATCGACGGCGTCAGCCAGAGCACCATGTCCGGCCCCTTCAACTGGAGCGACAGGGCAATCGCTCACCTTGAGGAACGCAGCGAGGAGCCGCATCCGAGGCTGAGCGCCACCCACGATGGCTATCGCCGCCGCTTCGGCTGCCTGGTGCGGCGCACGGTCTCGATCGCGGCGGACGGCATCGTTGTCAGTGACCAGCTTCTCGGCCGGGCCCATGACGCCGAGCTGGTGTTCCAGCTCGCTCCGGAGCTGACGGCGAGCCGCGACGGCGACTCGGTCACCATCGTCCGCGACACGACCCCCCTGCTCCGCCTCGACCTCCCCCCTGGCGCCATCGACATGACCACCGGAGAGGACCGCCCCGATGGCGGCTGGGTCTCGCCGCGCTTCGGCGAGAAACACCCTGCGACCCGCATCGCCTGGCGCGGCGAAGTGGGCGCGACCGGCGTCACCACCCGCATCGCGCCGCTGGCGCCAACAGGGATTGACACTCACCCGACCCAAACCTAATAAGGCGCCGCGCCCGAGGCCGGCCTAGCCGCCCGCGTACAGGGGCGGAGTAGCTCAGTTGGTTAGAGCAGCGGAATCATAATCCGTGTGTCGGGGGTTCAAATCCCTCCTCCGCTACCACCTCACCCCCCGACGAAGTTCTGGAAGGTGCCAGGAACCGCGCGAGATCGCCGGCGACCTCTATGCGTGGCGTGGTCCGCTTTGGGTCCGGCGTGACCGTGATGCTCTCAACAAGAGGGTGCACCGCGGAGAACTCCTCTGCTTCCAATGGTCCCTCGGGTCCCTTTAAGGCTGCTTCGCCGCTCACCAACGGCAAGGCAGAGCGCTTCATCCAGACCTCGCTCAGGGAATGGGCCAACGCCAGACCCTACCCCTCAGCCCAGCGCAACCAGGCCATCGGCCCATGACCCTAGCCTACAATACCATCGACCCCACGCTGGCATCGGCGGCCTCACACCACTCCAGAGACAGAACAACCTGCTTGGAAACGACACCTAGCTCGGGGCCTCTGACCATACCCCAACGGGATCGAACGCTGCCGCGGCGGAACCACAGTCCACACAACAGGTTCAACCCAAGAAGCATCGAGCGCGTCAACCGGACTCGGCGGCAAGGTGAACATCGTGGTTTTTCCGGTTTCCTGCGATGGCCAACGAAGTGGCAGGCGAGCACCTACCCCGCCCGCTCTGATGCTCACCCTTTCTCCCCAGGGCGCGCCATCGTTCTCGGCAGACCCATTGTGACCAAGTTGACCCAACAACCAGCCAGGAGACAGCAAATGACTCGGAGTTCGGAACTCGACGCTATTGTTCACGCTCACACGCAACTTTCGGAAGGCATAGCTCGGAGCGCGGCGTCTGCCGAGTATTCGGCAGCGAGCGACCGACAGCCGAAGGGCGATCATAATCGGCGGTTGGCTCTGGGCCTGGACGTTGATGCCTTCGCCATGGAAGCCGGGGTTACTGCCGAGGCGCTTCGTGACTACGAGGGCACGTGGCCCGACCACGACTTCGATCTTCGGGTCGCCGCCAGAGTTGGGGCAGCGCTCGATCGGCTCGAGGCAAATCCGCCTCCCACGCAGAAAGTCTCGAACGGTCCGGCTGTCTGAGCGAGAAACAGGCCTGCCCCTGAAGTATGGGCCGATGCAAGACGCCCTGCATGTTTGCGTCGACATGCAGAGGCTGTTCGTTGAGGCAACGCCTTGGCATGCCCCGTGGGCACAGCGAGTTCTGCCTATGGTCGTGACGCTCTGCGAGCATCAGAGTCAGCGGCTGCTCTTCACCCGCTTCCTACCCGCACCCACGCCTCACCAGTCATGGGGAACGTGGCGACGCTACTATGAGCGCTGGCCGGAGATGACACTGGAGCGGTTGCCGTTACCGCTCCTCGAACTGGCCGCTCCCTTGGGCCAGTTTGCCCCTCCCGCGCTGATCTTTGACAAACGTGTCTACTCGCCATGGCACGACGGCAACCTGGCGCCCCTGCTCATGAGCCGCGGCATCACTACGCTGGTCGTCAGCGGTCTCGAGACGGAAGTGTGTGTGCTCGCGACAGTGCTGGGCGCCATCGACTATGGCTTCCGCGTCATCATCGCCGTCGACGCTGTGTGCAGTTCTGCCGACGAGACGCACGATGCAATGCGCCGCATCTATGAGAGCCGCTTTGGCATGCAAGTGGAGGCGGCGGAGACCGACGAAATCATCGAAGCTTGGCAGGAGTGAACGATGTCGATCTGGAGAAGATTCGGCTTTGCCTGGGTGACAGCAGGTTTTCTGGTCATCACGTTTATCGGTCACTGGGTGTTCGGTTGGTTCGCCTACGTGAACCAGCAGGAAGAGCTTAATGTCCCCATCGAGGTCACCGACTACGTAGTTGAGATGCTAGGTGACACCTTCGAGAACTGGCAATCCGAGTTCCTGCAGCTGTTGTGGCAGGTCGTTGGCTTGACGATCCTCCTCTATGTCGGCTCACCGCAATCGAAGGACAGCGAAGATCGAAGTGAGGAAAAACTCGACGCTATCCTGCGAAAAGTCGATCCCGAGGGTGCCGATCGCATTTTAGAAGAGATCGATTGCCGGCATCCTCAAAAGTAGGCCCTCACCAGGACACGGCGGACCATGGCCCGAGCCGCAGCACTTCGCCGTGCAGAGAGATCCAGCCGGTCGAGACATAGTCCCGGTCGACCTGACAGGCGAGGTCTGCCGGAGACGCGGTGGGGTTCAGTGCCATCGAAATTGAGCCTGCCGAAAATTCCCAGGTCACGATGATCGAGTTTCCCTGTCGCGCCGTCCGGGCATCGAGGCAGGGCGTTGCAGCCAGTGGCCACAACCGTTCACGCCGCCACGATGCCAGTTGCCGGAACTGTTCGAGTGCTTCGCTACGCTCTGGCCGATTGGCAACATCCTCAAGCGGCAGCTTGGCCGAAAGAAAGGTGTCGAGTTCTCCCGGCTCCGGAAGGTCACCGTCCCCCACTTCCTGATTGAAGATGTTCTTCATCTGGTCGTAGCGGTCGTCCCGCTTCTTCCTGGCGTCGTCGGCCGGAAGATCGAAAAAGAAGGGAAAGGGGCTGTCGAGATTGGCCTCGTCCCCCATGAAGCAGAGAGGGACTTGGGGTGCCAAGAACTTCACGAAGTGCATGAAGTCGGTCTGCTCGGGACTGACCCGCTCGCTGATGCGCTTGGAGTCGGCGCGGTTGCCGATCTGGTCATGGTTCTGCACATAAGTGATGAAGCTGTCAGGCGGCAGTTTCGCTCCTGCCCCACCGCGCGTTCGGCCGTCGCTGTCTTCGCCCTCCGTCGGATCGTGGACGAAGCCGTTCGCCAGTGCCTTTTCGAGATCGGCATAGGGGTCCTTCGCCGGATCATCGTAGCCAGTCGGCTTGCCCTCGCCCGTCACCAGATATGTGAGGACGTGGTGCATGTCGTCGTTCCACTGCGCCGAGTAGTGGAGTGGCTTGTTGTCGGCGGGCTCGCGTTCGAGCCACTCGAAGGAGTTCTTGATGTTCTCGATGACGAGACGGGCGTCGGGCTTTGTCTCTCGGGCATGTGCTGCCAGTTCCCGGAGAAAGACGTCACGTCCGCTCGTCTTCATTTCGTGCACGGCGTCGAACCGCAGGCCGTCAAAGTCATACTCCCGGAGCCACATCACTGCGTTCTCGTAGTAGAACTGGCGAACGAACGGGTTCTCGAAATTCACCCCCGGGCCCCACGGCGTCTTCACCTCGGGGCTGAACCACTCCGGAAGGTAATGGCGGGCATAGTCGTTCGTGTCGCCGAAGTGGTTGTAAACCACATCAAGCAAGAGGGAGAGACCCAGGTCGTGAGCGCTATCCACCAGCGTTCGCAACTGGTCGGGTGACCCGTAGGCGGCAGCGGGCGCGAAGGCCAGAGTCCCGTCGTAGCCCCAGTTGCGTTCACCGGGAAATGCGTTGACGGGCATGATCTCAAGGCAGGTGTAACCCGCATCTCGAAAGTAGGGAAGGCGGTCACGGAGGCCGTCAAACGTGCCTTCTGGAGACGCCATGCCGACGTGCACCTCCGCGATTATCGCCTCGTGCCAAGGCCGGATTGGCCGGGTGCGCTGGGCAGGAGACAGCGGGCGGCGAACCACGCTCCAACCGCTGTTGTCCCCGTCCTGCTGGCGTGAGGCCAGATCCGGGAAATCTATCCCGTCCGATCGAAAGCGATAGCGTGTGCCCTCACCTATATCTTCAACGCGGGCAGACCAGAAACCTTCACCTGCTTCTGCGAGCGCTATGGGCTTCCGATCCCGCAGTAGAAGCTTTGGACGGGCGGCCGAAGGAGCATAGAGCCGGACCGTCACGCCGGCATTGTCGAGCACTGGTCCGAACCGATAGTCCACCGGACACTCCCAAGGTCACGATTCATCTCGCCATCAGAGCGAGGTAGTTGCTTTAGGCTTGGGTGATGGGCTGTAGTTGAACCCACCACCGACTAGTAGTGATGCGTATCGCGGCCCGCACGTCACGCGCCATCGGGCCGATCCCAGAACCGCAGCTGGGCGCACGCCTTGAGGAAGGCCTTGGCATCCGCTGGTCGCTTGAGGGGGACGATGGCCTCGTCAAGGCCTTCGGGCAGGCCGGCCTTCTGCATCAGCTTCACTGCGGGCTCGGTAAACCCGATGAACTTGTAGTGGGCGTAAGCGTCAGCTACGAAGTCGCGCGCCGGCGGGAGCTTCAGCAACGAAAGCGCGCCCTCCTCGCCGACTACCAGCGCAACAGCGTCGAACAGCACCGACGGTCCGCCGTCGACCTTGTGGTGGGCAGTGAGTATGCTCCCGTCGCTGAGAGTCACACCTCCAACGGTGGGCGCGATAATCTCTACGACGGCGGGAATTGCGAGAGCTGCTTCCTGCAGAGCGGTTACCAGCCCTGCGTCGGCACCTTCGGTGACCAGGATGCCGAGTTTGCGGCCGGCGAAGGTCGTGGGACGCTTCAGGATACTCAATGGATCCGAAGGCGGCAGCTCCATCTTGGGGGTCGCGGCCGGGGTGTTTGGCGGGGGGCGTTTGG
>JAEYYP010000394.1 GCA_023428425.1 Pseudomonadota bacterium | reverse complement strand
CTCGACGACCGCCGCGAATACGGCGCCGCCGCCCTCCACTTCATCAGCCCAAGGCCCTGACCTCGCCTTGGTCCTCCACCGCGAAGCGAGGGAGGGGGACCGCGCATCGAAGATGCGTGGTGGAGGGGGCGTCCGGCTGCACGTCCCCCTACCGCGTCCGCCCGAACAACCGTTCGATATCGGACTTCCTGAGCTCCACGTAGGTCGGGCGCCCATGGATGCACTGGCCTGAGTGTGGCGTCGCCTCCATCTCGCGCAGCAGCGCATTCATCTCCTCGACCTTCAGCCGCCGCCCCGATCGCACCGACCCGTGGCACGCCATGCGCCCGATGATCGCCTCGAGCCGGTCCGCCAGCGCCGCCGTCGACTCCCACTCGGCCAGCCCATCGGCGAGGTCCCGCACCAGCCCATCGATATCCGCCTGTCCCAACAGGGCCGGTGTTTCCCGCACCGCCACCGCCCGCGCCCCGAACCGCTCGAGGTAAAGCCCCAGCTTCTCCAGCACCGGTGCCGCTTCCTCGAGCCGCGCGCAATCCTCCTCGGGCAGTTCGATCACCGCCGGGATCAACTGCATCTGGCTCGCCACCGGGCCACTCGCCATCTGTGCCTTGAACCGCTCATAGACCAGCCGCTCATGCGCCGCATGCTGGTCCACCAGCAACAGGCTCTCCCCATTCTGCGCCACGATGAAATTGTCGAACATCTGCGCCCGAGCCGTCCCCAGAGGGAACTCCTCGGACTCAACTCGCGCAGCGTCCTGCGCCACCTCGAACCGAGCACTGGGCTCCGCAAAGTCCGAGAACCGAAGCGCTGACCCAGTCGGCGGTCCTCCACCGCGAAGCGGGGGAGGGGCTTCGAGCCCTCCCGAAGGGCGAATGGCTCCAGTGGAGCCATTCGAGGGGAGAAGGCCTTGAGAGCTGTGCTCGAATGGCCCAGCCGGAATGGGCACCCGAAACGCCGACACCACATCTTCGGCGACCGTGTTCGCGGCCCGATACCCGGCAGTGCTCAACGCCTCCCCGATCGCCCGGATCACCGCCCCACGCACCGCGCCGGCATCGCGAAACCTGAGTTCCGCTTTCGCCGGATGCACATTCACGTCCACCTCGGCCGGGTCCACCGCCACGAACAGCGCGACTACCGGAAACCGATCGCGAAACACGAAATCGGCGTAGGCGGCTCGCACCGCGCCCACCAGCACCTTGTCCTTCACCGACCGGCCATTGACGAAGAAATACTGGCTCAGCGAATTGGCCTTGGTGAAGGTCGGCAACCCGGCCAGACCGGTCACCACCACTTCGTGCCGCACCATCGCCAGCGGCACGGCATTCTCCCCGAAATCTGCCCCCATCACGTCCCCGAGCCGCGCCCGCAGCGCCCCCTCGCCCTGGCGCCCCGGCCAGTTCGACGCAGAACGGTCCGCTCCGTCGAGCACGAACTGCACCCCGGGATTGGCCATCGCCAGCCGCTTCACCACATCGGTGATTGCCGCCGCTTCCGCCCGCTCCGTCTTCAGGAACTTTCGCCGCGCCGGCACATTGGCGAAGAGCTCCCGCACCTCGACGATCGTGCCCCGGTTCATCGCCACCGGCACCACGCGCGATTTCGCACCATGCCGCACCGCCAGCCGCAACCCCGTCTCGGCCTCGGCCTGCCGCGTCGAAATCGTCAGCTCCGCCACCGAGCCGATCGATGCCAGCGCCTCGCCGCGAAACCCCAGCGTCCGGATGTCGTCGAGCCCGTCATCGCTCAACTTCGAGGTGGCGTGCCGCTCCACTGAAAGCAGCAGGTCGGCCTCGTCCATCCCCACGCCGTCGTCCTCGATGCGCATCAGCGAAATGCCGCCGCCCGCGGTCGAAATCGCCACGCGCGACGCCCCCGCGTCGATCGCGTTCTCCACCAGTTCCTTGATCACGCTCGCCGGCCGCTCCACCACTTCGCCGGCCGCGATGCGGTTGATCAGATCCTCGGGCAGCTGACGGATGGGCAAAGCGATTCTCCTGCCTGCCGAATATAGGTCGCCGCACCATTTGCCGAAATGCTAGGTGAAGATATGCCCAGCCCCATGGATCTCGCCATCGATCTCGCCGCCGAAGCCGCAGCCTCCGGCGAGGCGCCGGTCGGCGCGGTGATCATGGACGGCGAGCGCATCCTCGCTGCCGAGCGCAACCGTATGCGGCAGCTGGGCGACCCCACTGCGCACGCCGAACTCCAGGCAATCCGCGCCGCACTCGCCACCCGTGGCACCGGTCGCCTCGACGGCTGCGACCTCTACGTCACGCTCGAGCCCTGCGCCATGTGCGCCGGCGCCATCGCCCACGCCCGCCTGCGCCGCGTCGTCTACGCCGCCGCCGACCCCAAGGCCGGTGCCGTCGACAACGGCGTGCGCCTGTTCGAAAGCCCGAACTGCCACCACCACCCCGAAGTCATTTCTGGCATCGGTGAACGGCGTTCGGCCGAGTTGCTGAAAGACTTCTTCAAGTCGCTGAGGTAACCGGGTCCTCCCCTGCGAAGCGGGGAGGGGCTTCGATCCGTGCCGGAGGCAAGATCGCTCCAGTGGAGCGATCTTAGGGGAGAAGGCCTTGAGAGCTATGCTCGAAAGGCTCGCCCGGCTGGTGGAGGGGGCGGCACCAAGCGCCGAGCGCCCTACCGCTCTTCCGCCCGGTTCGTCGGCGCCTGGCCACGGACGAACTGTTCGACCTTGCGCTCGAGCGCCCGCTTCAGGTTGTCCTTGTCCTTCTCGACATGCGCCATGATCTCGCGCACGCGCCAGAACTCATGGGCCGCAAAGTTGCCGAGGTGCGGCCGGATGTACACATCGGGCGGGTAGGCCGCCATCATGTGTGCGGTCAGCGAGTGCATCATGATCTGCGCCGAACCGAACCACACGTCCACCGCCGAGTGATTGACCTTGTTGATCTGCTCGGACGGGTCGCCGTTGACGTCGATCCCGACGATGATGTCGGCATCGGCCACCTGGTCGAGCGGCAGCGGATTCACCACGCCACCATCCACCAGCAGGTGGTTGGCGAAGGGCACCGGCTTGAACAGGCTCGGGATCGCGATCGATCCGGCGATCGCATCGCGCAGCGGCCCTTCGGAGAACACAGCCTGGTGCCAGCTCTGGAAATCTGTCGCCACCACGTAGAACCGCGTCGCCAGCGCGCCGAACTGATCTGGAAAGGGCTCCGGCAGGAACGCATCCACGACGCGCCGGGCGTCGAGCTGCATGTTGAAGAAGTTGCCGAGGTTGCGTACCTGCGCACCCCACAACCGCCCGGTGATGATCCTGAGAGTCCCGAGCGCGCCGAGCGCATGCTCGCGCAGATCCGCTCCGCTCATCCCGTTCGCCCAGCCCGACCCGATCAGCGCACCGATCGAGGTGCCGGCAATGACCTCGGGCTTGAGGCCAAGCTCGTCAATCGCTTCAATAAACGGAATGTGGGTAAGGCCTCGTGCCGAGCCACCGCCCAACGCCACGCCGATGCGCGGATCGCCGCCTCGCGGCTGCGGCCGCTCGACGAACTCGCCCCGCAGCTTTTGCACAATCTCCATGCCCCGCTGTTGCAGCGGCGTCATGGGAGCAGGCACTGGAAGCTCGTGTTTCACGATAAGGACGCAGGTTACCCTCTGTCCCTTTATAAGCCCTTCACGGGCCCGTGCGTTCCAAAAAACCGCGTGGAGTTAATGGCGCGGCTGGCCCTGTCGCTCGCGTTCCACGGCGCGCCAGCCGATATCGCGCCGACAGAAGCCTTCCGGCCAGTCGATCCGGTCCACCGCCGCATAGGCGCGGGCTTGCGCCTCGGCAACGGTCCGCCCCAGGGCCGTCACGTTCAGCACCCTCCCGCCATTGGCGAGCAGCTTCCCGTCGCGCCGCTGGGTACCGGCGTGGAACACCATGAGGTCCGGGCCATCCAGCCCCTCGGCGCCTCGGATCTCGCTGCCCTTGGGCACATCCACCGGATAGCCCTTCGTCGCCATCACAACCGTCAGCGCCACCTCGTCGCTGAAAGTCGGGCTTACACTGGCCAGTTCGCCCTTCGCCGTTGCCAGCAGCAGCTCCAGCGCGTCCGACTTCAGCCGCAGCATCAGCGCCTGGCACTCCGGGTCGCCGAACCGCACATTGTACTCGATCAGCTTGGGCCCCTTGGCCGTAACCATGATGCCTGCGAACAGCACTCCGGTGAACGGCGTCCCCCGCTCGGCCATGCGTCGGACGGAGGGGAGAATGATCTCGTCGCGAACCCGCGCCGTCATCTCGTCGGTCATCACCGGGGCAGGGGAGTAGGCGCCCATCCCGCCGGTATTGGGACCGCGATCGCCGTCCCACACCCGTTTGTGGTCCTGTGCGCTGGGCAGCAGCACCACGTCGGTCCCGTCGCAGAGCGCGAACACCGACGCTTCCTCACCCTCGAGAAATTCCTCGATCACCACGCTCGCCCCCGACGCGCCGAACGCGCCCGAGAAGCAGTCATGCACCGCATCCTCGGCCTCGGGCTGCGTCGTCGCCACCGTCACGCCCTTGCCGGCCGCCAGCCCATCCGCCTTGATCACGATCGGCGCGCCGTGCTTGCGCACATAGGCGATCGCATCCGCCTCGCTGTCGAAATGCCCGTAGCCCGCGGTCGGCACCCCGGCCTCGTCGCAGAGCGCCTTGGTGAAGCTCTTGGAGCCTTCCAGCTGGGCCGCGGCCTTCGACGGCCCGAAGCACAGCAGCCCCGCCGCCCGCACGTCGTCACCCAACCCCGCTACCGCCGGCGCGTCCGGCCCGATCACCACGAAATCGACCCGCTCAGCCTTGGCAAACCCCACCACCGCCGCATGGTCGGTAATATCCACCGCCACGTTCTGCGCAAACGTCTCCGTCCCGCCATTCCCCGGCATCACGAACAGCGCTTCGCACTCAGGCGATTTCGCAATCGCCCACGCCAGCGCATGCTCACGACCACCCGACCCGATCACCAGAATGCGCATGCAGGTTTCCTCGATGTTCGAGTAGTCGCCTTCTCCCCCTGTGGGAGAAGGTGGCGGCAGCCGGATGAGGGGTCGCATCGCTTGCGATGCGTTTGCGCCCCTCTACCATCTGCTCAATCGCCCCGCCACCCTTGACGGACTCATCGGTGTACCGCACCTCTCGTCCATGTCCGCGCCCTTCACCAACGCTGCCGAGTTCACCGTCTCCGAAATCGCCAATGCGGTGAAGCGCACCGTCGAGGACGAGTTCGGCCACGTCCGCGTGCGCGGCGAAATCTCCGGTTTCCGTGGGCAGCACTCGTCCGGCCATGCCTACTTCACCCTCAAGGACGAGAACGCCGCCCTCGACGCCGTCATCTGGAAAACCAGCTTCGCGCGCCTGAAGTTCAAGCCGCAGGAAGGCCTCGAGATCATCGCGACGGGACGCCTCACCACCTTCCCGCGCTCGTCGAAATACCAGATCGTCATCGAGCAGATCGAACCCGCCGGCGCCGGCGCGCTGATGGCCCTGCTCGAAGACCGGCGGAAAAAGCTCGCCGCCGAGGGCCTCTTCGCCTCGGAGCGCAAGCGCGAGCTGCCCTACCTGCCGCGCGTCATCGGCGTCATCACCTCGCCCACCGGGGCCGTGATCCGCGACATCCTTCATCGCATTTCCGATCGCTTCCCGTCGCATGTCATCGTCTGGCCGGTCCGCGTCCAGGGCGAAACGGCCGCCGCCGAAGTCTCGGCCGCCATCGAAGGCTTCAACCGATTCCGCCCGGATGGCCCCATCCCGCGCCCCGATGTCCTCATCGTCGCCCGCGGCGGCGGCTCCATCGAAGACCTCTGGGGCTTCAACGAAGAGATCGTCGTCCGCGCCGTGGCGCAGAGCGATATCCCGACCATCACCGCCGTCGGCCACGAAACCGACACCACGCTCGTCGACTACGCCTCCGACTGGCGCGCCCCAACCCCGACCGCCGCCGCCGAGGCAGCTGTCCCTGTCCGCTCGGAACTCATCGGCTATGTCGACGAAATCGGCAGCCGCCAGCGCCACGCCGCCCGCCGCATCTCGCAGAACGCCCGCGACCGCTACCGCGCCGCCAGCGCCGGCCTGCCTCGTCCGGAGAACCTGCTCGCCACCGCCCGCCAGCGCCTCGACCACGCCGCCAGCAACCTCGCGGCCGCCCTTCGCCACGCTGGCCAGAAGAAGCGTATCGACCTGGGCAAGACGGCGCCACGCCTTACCCTGCAGCTCCTGCGCCAGCGCACTCGCGAGCTGGACGCCCGCCTGACCGAAGCCGGCCGCCGTGCCGGAACCTCGGCCACCAGGGTGCTGGAGCGCCGCCGCGCCGCGTTCGCCACCGCCTCGGCCCGCCTCTCCCCCAAGGCGCTGCAAGCCGAAATCCGCCACTCCCGCAGCCGCCTGCAGCCACTCGCGCTGCGTCTGCCGCCCACCATCGCGCGAATCCTCGACACCCGCCGCCAGGGACTGCTTGCCACCGGCAACCTTCTCGCCACGGTGAGCTACCAGAACATCCTCGCTCGCGGCTTCGCCGTCGTCACCGACGACGACGGCCACATCGTCCGCCAGACCGGCCAGGTGAAGACCGGCGACCAGGTCCACCTGATGCTCTCCGACGGCACCCTCCCCGCCACCATCGGCGGCGGTCCGGTTCCCAAACGTAGGCCGCGGCCACGCTCGGACGAGGATCTTGGGCAGACGACCCTGTTCTGAAGCTTGCGACAGCATCCGACGGTTTGCATTCACGGCGGGCTGGCCTATATGCTCGCAGCGATTGCAGGGCGCCCGCGCGGGAGTGGCACGTGAACATCTTCGACAAGAGTTTCTCCCCCTCCGAGGCACAGCTCCGCTACCTGGATGCCGACTACCTGGTGATCCGTCCCGGCAGCTTCGTGCGCTGCGCCATCACCGGTGTGCCCATCCCGCTCGACGAACTCACCTACTGGAACGTCGACCGGCAGGAGCCCTACGCCAACGCCGAGGCGGCGCACCAGGCCTTCGAACGCAACGGCCTCAAGTCGCGCTGATGCCCGCTGAGGCGAGTCTGCCCTTCGGCAGGCGGCTGCGCTACGCGCTGCAGGCCGGCCCGGTCCTCGGCCTGCTCGCCCTGGCGCGGACCATGGACGTCGATCGCGCTTCGGCGCTGGGCGGCCAGATCGGGCGCCGGCTCGCCGCTCGCCCCTTGCGCCGGCCGGCGACCATTGCCACCATCCGCATCGCCTTTCCGGAGCTGGACGAGGCCTCGGTGAACCGGATCGTCGATGGCATGGCGGAAAATCTCGGGCGCACCGTCGCCGAGTCCGCGCACCTCGACAAGTTCATGGGCACATCGGGGCGCGCCCGCTTCACCTTCGAAGGTCTCGAACACCTCGAACATGCCCGCGCCCTCGGCCGGCCGCTGCTCGTCATTTCCGGGCATTTCGGCAACTGGGAGGTCATCTTCCCGGCGATGCACCATGCCGGCATCGCGGCCGGCGGCATCACCCGGCGGCCGAACAATCCCTGGCTCGCCGACTGGTTCGCCAACAATCGCAGCCGGCTCGGCTTCGACCAGCAATATCCCAAGGGGTCGGAAGGCACCCGCCAAATGCTGAGCAGGCTCCGGCAGGGCGGCGACATGGCCATGCTCGTCGACCAGCACCTCGCGCAGGGTGTGCCGGCGCCGCTGTTCGGGCAGCCGGCAATGACCGTCCATACGCCGGCCGTGCTCGCTCTTCGGCACGGCGTCACCGTGCTGCCGCTCGGGGTCCGCCGCGAGCCGGAGGGCGCCCGCTTTCGCGCGGTGTTCCATGCGCCGCTCAGCCCACCGGGCACCGGCAGCGAGGGCGGTGACATCCTCGCGCTGACCACGGCGCTCAATGCTTTCGTGGAGGCCGAGGTTCGGGCCCGCCCCGGCCACTGGCTCTGGATGCACCGGCGCTTCAAGCCGGTCGAGACCCTCAGTCCACGCGCCATGCGGCTGACTGCGGAGGGCGAAAGAAATGCTCAGGGCGGCAGGTAGCCGGTGCCCACCCGCAGGCTCAACCGGTAGACTACCCTCCCCTGTCGGGTCAGGCTGATATCCTCCGGCACCGTCAGGGTATCGAACCAGCCGGCCACGCCCGAGTCGTCCGAGAGGGCATTCGGCACGTCGATGAGTATGCCGGTCCACCCCGCGTAGTCGGCTGGCGCATGCACGTAGCCCAGGTGCTTGGCGGAGCGGCAGAGGCACAGAACAGGGATGTCAGCGCCGAACAGGGTGTTGAGTTGCCCGGCCCGCCGCCAGTTGCGCGAGGCGATAAACGTCCTTGCGTCCGCCGGCAGCCCACGCGCCTCGAGCTGTGATCTCAGCTCGTCCCACGGCTGCATTACCCCTGTGGGGTCTGGTTGCAGGTCGAACACCCCCCAGCGTGCCTGCACGATACCCAGCCCGACCAGGCCCACCACCGCCACTGCCGTCACCGCGACGATCGCCCGGCTTGCGGACCTGAGAACTGGACGCAGCCCGGCCAGCGCTTCGGCCAGCAGCGGTACTACGAACACCCAGCCGGGCATCGGCCAATGCGGCAGGCCGGGGCTGCGCAGCGTCAATCCGGTGAACACCACGATCGGCAGGGTCGCGAGGCAGGCGAGCATCCACCGGTTCTCACGCCGGGGGCCACCCAGCAGCGCCCGTATCCATGCGATCGCCAGCGCAATGAGGAACCATGGCACCAGGTAGACCGCCTGTCCCGCCAGGGACTGCGCCAGCCCGAGCGCTCCGTCGGCATTGTCGCCGTCACTGCGCCCCGCCTGGTATGCGAACGATGCCCAGTCGTGCTGCCAGTTCCAGATGATCACCGGGGTGAACATGGCCGTCGCAATTCCGGCCGCCAGCCACGGACCCGGTGTTGCGAGCCAGCGGCGTTGCCGGGTCGTCACGAGAAAGATCAGGACACCCGCAACCAGCAGCACGCCATGGTACTTCGACAGCAGCGCCAGCCCTGCCACCCCGCCTGCAAGCGCCCAGCGCCACAGTTGCGGCGAAGCATCGTCTGCGACGATCCTCGCCAGCACCACGGCCACCCCCAGGCTGGCTGTCAGAAGCGGCCCGTCGGGCAATACCAGCGTGCCGTGTGCGATACCGTAGACTGGTGCCACGTTGAACAGCACGATAGCCCAGACGGCCGCTGCATCGCCGAACAGGTGTCGTGTCAGCATGAAGATCAGCCATGACGACAGGGCGGCCAGCGCCACGAATGGCAGCCGCAGCAGCCACGGACTCTCGTTTCCCCACAGCGCAGCCCAACCGCCCGTCAGCCAGAAGTGCAGCGGCGGATGGTCGAAATAGCTGAGGGAAAACTGCCGGGCGATGCCGATGGCGTAAGCTTCATCCTCGCCCAGCGGCAGCAATATCGCCACCGCCAGCCGCAGTATTGTGGCAATAATCAGTACGACAACGGCCCATCGCACCGCCTGCGGGGCTATGCCGGCATCACCCGAACCGCTATGGGAAAGTGGGTCAGAAAGCTTCAGCGTGCGCCTCTGGTTGTGCCGGTCCGCAATCGGTTCGATGCTGGTCTGCTATCGGTCGACCAGATACGAGTCAATGTTACGCGAACCATGAGCGCAGCGGTCACCACGGTCGATCACTACCACTTCGACGCAGCCGACTTGCGGGTCGGCCAGCGCCAGCCAGGCATAAGCGCCTTCATGCGAATTCGCGATGGCGCCTTCTCGGTCGAGGCCGCGATCCGCAGCCATATCGGCCATTACGACGAGATCGTCGCCGTCTACAATCGCTGCACCGACGAGACCCCGGCCATCCTCGCCCGCCTGCAGCACGAACTCGGGCCGAAGCTCTGCGTCTTCCACTACGTGCCGCCTGTGTTCCCACCCGGCAGCGAGGGACACCGGACAACGCCTGGGGACCATCCGCAGAGCCTCGTCAACTACTACAACTTCGCCCTCAGTCGCACGCGCTACAGCCACGCCACCAAACTCGACGACGATCACGTTGCCATGGAGCAGCCCATGGCCCTTCTGGTTGCCGACATACGCGCCGGTCGGGCAGGGCAGGGAGAGCTGGCCTGCTTTTCCGGCCTCAACCTCGCGCGCGACACGTCCGGCCGCCTCGGCATCCTCGCCCGCGAGCCATTCGCCGGATCGGGCGATCACTGGATCTTCCCCGTTCGCCCCGATACCTATTTCGTGCACGATCGCCGCTTCGAGCGGCTGCAACATCCCGGAATGCCAAGGCGCTTCCACAGCATCGCCTACTGGCACCTCAAGTACCTGAAGCCCGAGCTCGGCTTTGCCAACTACGACCTGGCCGACAATCCGCAGAGCCGGTACGCCCGCCGCCTTGCCGCGCTTCAGTCCGATCGTACCGTGATCGGAACGTCGGCGCTGGCAGGAGGGGGGGCACCGGGCCTTGGCGGCTGGTTGGCCACGCGCGGCCTCTCGCTGCTCGAGCGCAGCCGCATCATTGCCGATCGGTCCGTTGCCGCCCAGGCGCTCGCCGACGCGCCACTGGCGGTGCAGATGGCGCGTGATCCGCACCTCGCCACCTTCGTCGCTACTCAGGATATCGCCTGAGCAGGTCGGCGAGGATCGAGCCTTCCGGCGGCGTCGTTCTCTTCAGCGCGCCGAGCTTCTCGTTCCACAGGTGAATCGTCCGGGTATCGCCGGTCACGATGTCGTCGAGCCGAAGGGTCGGGTCATACAGCCGCTCCGCCTGCCGCGGATGCAGCGGATAGAACACCGGCTCCGGCTGCGCAATGTCCGTAAGCCCGTGGCGTTCAGCCAGCGCCGTGATCGCCTTGGGGCCGAATGTCCCGAATGGCAACTCGGACGGATGGATCGCCCTTCCGAGCGCCTGCATTGCCCACGCTTTCGGTGCCCGGTGGAAGGGCAGCCACGGCGGCACCCTTCCGCTTTCTGCCATCGCCAGCCAATCCAGCAGCACCGGCGAATCGGGCGAGAGCTTGAGGATCGCGCCGTTGAGGAATCGGTCCGATTCGCGCCCCACCACGAACGGGCCGTCGATATCCAGTTCCCGCAGCGCCACCACATCTGCATCGACCCATAGCCCGAGCCCGCGCTGCTGCAGCGCCATGCGGAACATGTTCGAGAAAAGCGCGTACGAGCCGTTGGCATAGCGCAACCGCATCGCCATCGCTTCCGGCAGAACTTGAGCGGCATCACGTTGCTCCACCCCCGGCGGCACGCTCCCGATCTCGGCGTAACTGTAGAGCGCTACCGGATGCCCATGCGCCACGAACGAGCGCAGACTCAACCGCTCGATCAGCCCGAGCGCGCCGCCGATCCACAGGCTTACGATCTGCTGCGGCATGGCGTCGTCTCGAACACGGGTTCAGTCCTCCTGCGTACTCGTCTATGAAGCCACCACGTCGATACGGCGCGAGCAGAGGCCAGGCAAGTTCCGATGACCGACAGCGACATCCCTGAGGCGGGGGGGCGAAGAAGCACCCCGCTGCTGCTCGTCGCAATCGGCGTACTGGTCCTTACCACCCTCGGACGGCTCTGGCTTGCGCTGGCCCTCGATCTCGATGGCGACGAGGCTTACTACGCCTTCTGGGCAGCCTGGCCGTCGCTGGACTACCTCGATCACCCCCCGGGGGTGGCGCTCAGCATCTGGGCCGGCGAGGCCCTGTTCGGTCCTACCGTCTTCGGCGTCCGGGCTTTCGCGCTGCTGGCACAACTACTCATCGCCGCCGCGCTCTGGCGCACGACCCGCTTGCTGATCCCGAACCGCGACGCGGCAGCGATCGCCGTCATCTGCTACAGCCTCAGCCTGGCTGCTGCGACCAGCTTCGTTGCCACTCCCGATGCGCCATCGGCCCTGTTCTGGACGCTCTCGGTGTGGGCCGCGGCCGAGGCTGTGGTCCGTACGCGACCCGGCTGGTGGCTGGCGGTCGGGCTGTTCGCCGGCCTGGGGCTCGTCAGCAAGTACACCAATGCCTGGCTCGGTATAGGCCTCGTGGCCTACCTGCTGCTCAGCCGCACCGGCCGTCGCCAGTTGTTGACCTGGCAGGTCTGGGTCGGTGGCTTGCTCGCACTGGCCGTCGTCTCTCCTGTCGTCTGGTGGCAGGCGACCCACGATTGGCGGTCGGTCCTGTTTCAGGGCGTCCGTGTCGTCGTCGCCGACGGCGAACTCGGAGCATTCGTAGCCGAGTTCCTGCTCTCCCAAGCGGTGATGACCGGACCCATCCTGATGGCATGCTCGCTGCTCGGCCTCGCGGTTTGGGCACAAGGACGATCGCGCGAGGCGGGCGCCGCGCTCTCGCTCCCGATCCTCACCAGCCTGCCACTGCTGCTCTATTTCCTGGTGCACTCGCTCCACTCGCGGGTGGAAGCGAACTGGCCGCTGCCGGTCCTGCCGATGATGACGGTGGTTGCCGCCTGGCTCATGGTGTCGCTGAAGTCCCGCTTCTGGCGCGCGGCGTTGCTCGGTACCCAGGCCGTCCTCGGCCTTGCGCTGATCGGGTTTGTCACCGTCCAGGCGATCTTCGCGCCTTTGGACCTCGGCATCGCCGACCGGACCCGAATGTTGCGTGGCTGGTCGACACTCGCTGCCGAAGTCCGCGACCTCGCCGATCGGCACGGCGCCCGGTCCATTCTCACCAACGACAGCTACAGGCTCTCGGGCGAGCTCTTCTTCTATGGCCGCGCCGCCGGTGATCCGCGTCCGGTCCGCAACCTGCGCGACCAGGAGCGCTACGACTACATCCCCGCGGACGAACGCTTTCCGCAGGCGTTTCCAGCGTTGTTCGTGGTGCGCGGCGATGGCACTCCATCGCGCTGGTTCGAGCAAACCGAGCCTGTAGGGACTCTCACCCGCGGCGTCGGAGCGGCGATCGAAACCTATACGGCCTTCATTGTTTCGGAACCCACCGCCGAGTTCCCGGTGGTAGACTGATCCACGGTGACCGGGTCCCGCACGAACGCCACGAACACCATGGTCATGTAGGCGTACTGCACGGTGTGGAAGTCGAATCCGATCAGCAGGAAGGTCAACTGGAACACAGCGTAGGCGGCGGACATCGCCACCGCGAGGTACAACCGGACGACGAACTGCGAATCCCGTGGCGTACGAAGTACCGCGACGATGGGCAGCACCGACAGCAGCAGGAACGAGATCACGCCCGCCATGCCGGCCCCAGCCGCAAAGCTGATGAAGCCGTTGTGGAGATGTCGGAAACCATGCATCCGCGGTTCATACGCCGGGTCGACGTACTGGTAGATGGCCGGCACCATGTCGCCCCACCCGTACCCCACCCACGGTGACGCGAGGAAAGCGCGCCAGCCGCCGATCAGCATGTGCAGCCGTTCGGCAACGTTGCTGTCCACCTCGCCGCCGGTGATCGCCCTGATGCTGGCGCCAAACCCCTCGAGGGTCCGCCCGAAGCCGAAATACGGCGCGGCGGCCGCCAGCAACCCGAGCAGCCCCAGCCCCGCAACCGCTGCGAGAACGATCGGTCTCTTGCGCTTCGCGGTCATCAGCGCGAACACGAACGCCACCACCACCAGCACCGGTGCCGCGAGAATGGCCCCTCGCGTCCCGCTGGCGAGCACAGCGGCGATTCCGATGACCGGACCGAGCAGGAACGGCCAGCGTTTGTGCGACCCCGGCGCGAACCAGCCTGCCAGGGTCAGGAACCCCAGCAGCATGGTGGTGTTGGCGTAGTGAAACGTATTCATGTACGGCTGGCCGACCCGCGACTGCCCGAACACGCCGATCTGCACGATCGCCAACCCCGCCGCCCCGACCGTTCCGGCCAGCGACAGCCAGCCGATCAGCGTTGCCGCATCCGGCCGCGCCACGCGCTCCAGCTGCCAGCGCAGCGGCACGGCCAGCAGGAGCGGCGAGAAGTTCAGGATATATGACAGGTCGCGCGCATCTTCCGCGGTTACCGCCAGCGCTACGGCGAGCACGACGAAGATTCCGACCAGTATCACGTCGACCGGATTGCGGCTCGCGAGTCGACGCGCCATCAGCACCGATGGCGTGATGATCGCCACCAGTCCGGCCAGCATGACCAGGTAGGTGACGTTGCGGCCGATCACGCAGGGCAGCGCGAACAGCAGCACCACTACTGCCCACACCGCCCAGCGCACGTATCGAGGCATGGTGGCCAGGGCCGGCATCAGCCGCGCGCCTTCGCGATCTGGTCGAACGCCAGCAGTTCGGCCACCAGGTCATCCATCTGGTCGAGCGGGATCATGTTCGCTCCATCCGACGGGGCGTTGTCGGGGTCCTCGTGGGTCTCGATGAACACGCCCGCCACGCCGACTGCAACCGCCGCCCGCGCCAGCACCGGCGCGTACTCCCGCTGCCCGCCCGACGATTCGCCACGGCCGCCAGGCTGCTGGACGGAGTGGGTGGCATCGAAGATCACCGGCTTGCCCGTCTCCGCCATGATTGGCAGACCGCGCATGTCGACGACAAGCGTATTGTAGCCGAAGCTCGTGCCGCGCTCGGTCAGCAGCACGCCGGTGGCGCCGGCATCATCGAGCTTCTTCGCGACGTTCTTCATGTCCCAGGGGGCCAGAAACTGCCCCTTCTTCACGTTCACCACCTTGCCGGTCGCCGCCGCCGCCAGCAGCAGGTCCGTCTGCCGGCTGAGGAAAGCCGGGATCTGCAGGATATCGACCACCTCGGCGGCGATCGCGCACTGCTCGCGCTCATGCACGTCGGTGGTCACCGGCAACCCGGTCTCACGCTTGACGGCCTCGAGGATCGGCATCGCCTCCTCGATCCCCATGCCACGGAAGCTCGAGCCGCTGGTCCGGTTGGCCTTGTCGAACGACGACTTGTAGATCAGCGGAACGCCGCGCCTCTCGCCGATCTCGGCGAGAAAGGCCGCCGTCCGCAGGGCATGATCGCGGCTTTCGATCACGCAGGGCCCCAGGATGAAGGCCAGCGGCTGCCTGCTGCCGATCACCACCTCACTGCCGGAAGGAGCAAGGATCGAAACGTCGCTCATGTCAGCACTCGTCGAAAATCTAGGGAGAAGGGTCAGGCCGCTTGTCCCACTCCAGTAGCCGGAACTTGCCGCCACCGCCAGCCTCGACCAGCCCGTAGCTGCCCGTCCGGAACTTCACCCCCTGGGCCCGTCCAACCGGCCTGAGGCCGAGAGCCGAGAGCGCGAAGCGACCCGCGCCGTTGCTGGTCACCAGCAAGATCGCGTCGTCGCGGTGCAATTCCGACGCGTAGGCCACAAACTTCTGCCACTCGGCCCGCCGCCACTCCGCTCGCACGTCCCAGCCGGGCGGTGGCACCGCTTCGTTGTCCCACAGGTCGAGCGCTCCGCGCCCGATTCGGGCCAGCACCGCCTCCTCGGGCTGGTTCTCGTCCGGCCCGTGGTCGATCTCGCCGAGGAGGTCCGCAGTCTCCAGCACCAGCGGGCTCGGTTGCCGCCCCAGGATCGCCTCGGCCGTCGCCTGCGTGCGTTGCAGCCCGCTCGACAGCGCACGGGCGAAGCGCACGCCGGATTTCGCGAAATGCGCCCCGAGCGCCTCGGCCTGGGCCAGCCCCGTCGCCGTCAGCGGCAGGTCGGTCCGCGACCCGATCCGCCGCGGCGCCTCGCCGGCCTCGAACGTGTTGCCGTGCCTGACGATGTAGAGCCGTGTCATGCGCGCCAATCGACGAAGGGGTCGCCGTGCTCGGCGATCATCCGCTCGGCCCGTTCCACGTCGCTGGCGCTGTCCACGCCGCTCATGGTGATCCGGGCCGGCTCGACGAGCACCGCCCGCACATCCATCCCCAGCTCCAGCAGTCGTAATTGTTCGAGCCCCTCCAGCACCTCGTAGTGCGATGGCTCGGCCGCTTCGAACGCTTCGAGCGCCGCCGGGCGGTAGCAATAGAGCCCGATATGCTGCAGCACCGGCGACAGCGGCAGGGCCTCCCGCAGCGTGGCCTCCTTGCGCATGAACGGCAGCACCGCCTTGGAGAACCACAGCGCCCGCCCATCCGGACCGACCACGCAGGTCGTGCCGCTGGCCGGTGTCGCCAGCTTGTGCGTTCGCATCGCCTCGAGCCGGTGCCAGTCGAGTTGCACGACTGGTGTCGTCACATCCGCGCCATTGCCGCGGGCCGCCCGCACGATCTCGACGATATGTGCGGGAGCCGTGAAGGGGGCATCACCCTGCAGGTTCACCACCAGGTCGTAGACCCTGTCGACCGCCCGCATGGCCGCCAGCGCTCGCCCCGACCCCGAAGTGATCTCTTCGGCCGTCATCACCGCGTGCAGCCCGAGTTCGTTAGCCTTGTCGAGGATGCGAACATCGTCCGTCGCAACCAGCACATCGGCATCGCCGAGCTCACGCGCTGCAAGCTTGGCGATGGAAGCGACCCGCTCGATCAGCAGTCGGCCCGCTATGGGGTGCAGTGGCTTGCCGGTCAGTCGGGTGGAACCCCAGCGCGCCGGGATGACGATCAGTTCGCTCACGCCACGCCCGCCCTGAGACAGTCATGGATGTGCACGATCCCCACGGGCGCCGCGCCGTCCACCACGAAGATGGCGCTGATCCGAGGGCTCAGCACCGTCATCCGCCGCAAGGCCTCCGTCAGCAGTTCGCCGCCTTCGATGGTGCGCGGCGTGGGTGTCATGATCGCGCCTGCCGTCTGCTCAAGCAGTCCGTTCGCCATGTGCCGGCGCAAGTCGCCATCGGTGACGATACCGAGCAGCGCGCCCGTATCATCGACCACGCCCGTGCAGCCGAACCCCTTCGACGTCATCTCTAGGATCGCCTGCGCGACGCTTGCTCCCGCGGGCACCAGCGGCAGCTTCTCGCCCGCATGCATCACCTCGCCGACGGTCAGCAGCGCGCTCCCGAGCGTCCCGCCGGGATGAAAGACATGGAAGTCCGCCGCCTTGAAGCCACGACGCCTGAGCAGCACCACCGCAAGCGCGTCGCCGAGGGCGGACATCATGGTGGTCGAAGTCGTCGGCGCATCCGTGATTTCGCACGCCTCGCCCACTTCCGGCAGCGCCACGACGATATTGGCAGCCTCGCCGAGTCGCGATCCCGGCCTCTGCGTCACGAGGGCCAGTGGAATGTCGAAGCGCACGCAGTAGTTGGCGAGGTCGGCCAGTTCGCGGGTCTCGCCCGATTTGGAGAACATCACCACGACGTCGGCGGTGGTGATCATCCCCATGTCGCCATGGCTCGCATCGCCGCCATGGACGAACTGCGCCGGAGTGCCCGTCGACGCAAGGGTGGCCGCTACCTTGCGCGCGATGTGCGCGCTCTTGCCGACACCCGACAGCACGACCCGGCCCGGCGCCTTGCGGATCAACTCGACCAGCGCCACGAAATTGCCGTCCAGCGCCCCGGCCAGCTGCTCGAGCCCGGCCGCCTCCAGCCGCACTACGCTCCGCGCCTCCTCGAGCGCGAGCGTCTGCAGGCTGGCATCGATGGCGACGGGGTAGCGCATGCGGGCTGGCTTAGCAGCTTGTCCCGGCCCGCCGCAACCGCTAGGCAACGGCTGGGGGCAGGGAGCACCATGCGGCAAGGCAACTCGTTCGGCTGGCAGGCCTATGGCGCGCTGATCGAGGCGCTGAGCTGGCTGCACTATGTCGTCGTTTCGCCCCTCGGCAAATCCGACGAGGGCGGCGCCGCATGGCTGGCGAAGCGCCACCACCCCGTGTTGCCTCATCCTTCGGACGCCCGCGTCATCTGGGTCCACGCCGTCTCGGCCGGCGAGGCCAAGGTGGCGGAGCTGCTCCGGCAGCATCTGCTCGCGCTCGACCCTTCGGTCTCGGTGGTCCTCTCCTCGACCACCTATTCCGGCTACGCCCGCGTCAGGCGCGCGGCCGGGGAGACGGCGAGCTTCATCATGCCGCTCGATACACTGGCCGAGCAGTCACGGGTGCTGGATCGCCTGAAGCCCGCCCTGCTGGTCCTGGTCGAATCCGAGTACTGGCCAGCCCAGTTCGCCGCGGCCGAAGCAGCCGGGGTGCCCGTGGTCGTCGTCAACGCCACGCTTTCGGCCCGCAGTTTCGCCCGGCACCGCCGCTTTCCCGCCATCGCCCGTCGCACGCTGCAGCGCGCCGCCCGCATCTACCCGCAGGACGCCGATACCCTTGCTCGCTACCGCCAGCTCGGCGTCCCGGACGATCGCCTCGAACTCGCGGGCAACCTAAAGCTTGCCCCGCTGGCCAACCTGCCGTCGCCCGACCGGACCCGCCCCACGATCACCTTCGGCAACATCCATGCCGACGAATTCGACGCCCTCGCCCCCGCCATCGCCGAAATCCACCAGCGGCGCCCGGCCCGCCGGATCGTGCTCGTGCCGCGCTATCCGGGTCGCGTCCCGCCGGCAGAGCTGCAGCGCCGCTTCGGCCCGGATCTGACCATTGTCGAGGATATCGCCGCCACCGATGCCGCTCTGGTCTGGCTCGATCGCATGGGGGCGCTCGCGGATGCCTATGCGCGCGCCGAGGTTGGCGTCGTCTGCGGCACCTTCGCCCCCATAGGTGGTCACGATCTCAGCGAACCGCTGCAACTCGGCGCGGCGAGCCTCTATGGCCCGCATGTGGAGCGGCAGCGCGCTCTCGACGATGCACTGAAGGCGATGCAGGGCGCGGTGCAGGTTCCCTCGGCTGCCGCGCTACCCGAAGCGGTCCTGCATCTGCTCGATCATCCGACCGACCGCGACGCCATGGTGAACCGCTACCGCACGCTCGCCGAGGCCGCTGCCGTCCGGCTCCGGCAGGTGGCCACCGACCTGCTTGAACTGGCTCAGTAGCTCGGCTTGTAGCCCTGTCCCCAGTAGAGCTGGTAGCTCGTCATCCGCTTTCCCTGCCGCACGATCGGGATGTCCTCGATCAGCGTCAGCGTCTCGAACTGCGGGTCGAGCACCTGCTTCTCCTGGCCGGACTGCACCACCAGCAGTGCGTTCTGCCCGCGCCGCGCCTCGCGTTCCGCCTTGTCGAACCAGAAGTGATACTGGCTCATGCGCGGGCTGATCGACACCACCTCGGGGTCGTTGAGCGCGAAACCCACCACGCTGGCGCTCTCCCATTTCGATGAAGCGATGAAGTCCGGCTGGTACTGCGCCACCGCCGCCTCGATCGGCGCGGCGATCTCGTCCCAGCCATAATACCGCTCACGCGTCGGGTCGGGCCGATCGATCAGGTTGAGCACCGGATAGACCGACGACGAATATACGTAGAACACCGACAGCAGCAGGCCGATGGCGATGTGGCCCCAGAACAGCACCGCGTTCCGCATCACCCTGCCCATGAACGGCATCAGCAGCACGTAGGCGCTGAAATTCCACCACGGGAAGAGTTGCTGGGTCAGGGCCACGAAGCTGAAGCCGAGCGTCGAGAGCCAGAAGAACCAGCTGCCGAACCCCCACGCGGTTCGCTCGAACCCGTCCTTCGGCGCGCGCAATACGAAGGCGATGATTCCAGCGAGCCCGAACGGCGTCGCCATCAGCGCCGACTGGATTGCGAACTCGATGAGGTAGCGGGCCGACACATTGTGCATGAACCCGGCATCGTGCCGGTTCACCAGGTGAAACTGGAACGAGGCGAAGCCGTTCGAGATGTTCCAGATCAGCACCGGCGACGCCACGACCGCCACCAGCAGGGCCGCGAGATAGAGGTGCGGATTGCGCAGCAGCCCCCGCAGCTTAGGGCTCGCCACGATATAGGCGAACAGGGCCACCCCGAAGAACAGCGCGTTGTATTTGCTGAGCCCGGTGACGCCCATGAACAGCGCGCCCAGGTAGAGATCGCTCAGCCGCGCCGTGCCGCGCTCGCGCACCGCCGTCAGGTAGTTGATGAAGTAGTGCCCCGACAGCAGGATGAAGAAGAACAGCACGTGGTCTGACGTGGCGAAGGTCGGGTAGACGCCGAACATCGGCGCTGCCAGCCAGATGCAGCACGCGCGCCAGAAGTTGCCTTCCCAGTCCGCTCCACCGGCCCGCTTCGCCCAGTTCCAGAAGATTATCGCGGTGCCGATCGTCGTCAGCACCGACCACATCCGCAGCTGGATGATGCCGTGTCCGAACAGCTGGCTCGAAACCCAGATCAGCCAGGCATTGAGCGGCGGATGATCGAAATACGAAAGCCCCGGATGCTGTCCCCACATCCAGTAATAGGCCTCGTCGGAGACGAGGTTGACCGCCACCAGCGACCAGAGCTTAATGCCGATGAGGATCGCCGCCAGCACCTTGAGGGCAAGGTGACGCGGCCGCGCCGCGGCCGCATCGACCGTGCCGGAGGCGATCGTCAAGTTCAGGCCTCGTCGTCTTCTGGGTTCAGCAAGCGGTGTAGGTGAACCACGAAATAGCGCATCTCGGCATTGTCCACCGTCTGCTGCGCCTTGGCCTTCCAGGCGAGCTGGGCGGCGGCGTAGTTGGGATACACGCCGACGAGATCGACCGCGTTCAGGTCCTTGAACACGACGTCCTCGCCCTTCTCCACTTCACCGCCGATGACGAGGTGAAGCAGCTGCTTCTCTATGGATTTGGGGGCTTTGCTCACGGTTGCGATCTCTCCAGGTCGACTTCCTGCGGCTGGGGACAACCATAAACCTTCACCAGCGCTGCATGTAGGGGCGCTTTTAGCGACGGTTCGCCGACCGCCGCAAGCGCGCCGTGGCGGATTTCCGGGCGATTGAAGCGCAAGGCACCAATGCAGACATCCTCGACGCCGAGGCCGGCCTCGCGGAGAATGCAGGCCGCCCCGGCCACGTCCCAGTCCCGCGCACCCCGACGTGCCGTGCCGGCGTCGATGCGGCCCGCCGCGACCTGCACCAGCTGGTAGGCCAGCGAGGGGAAGAACGGCCCGCGCGTATATTCGAGCCCTGCCGCCTGCAACTCCTGGAGCACCGCCCCCGGCGCCGGAATCAGTGGCAACGTGCGGCCCGGATGGCGCTGGCGCACCAGTGGCTGGCCGTTGAGCCGCGCCCCGATCCCCAGCCCCGCGTCATACATCTCGTCGCGCGCCGGCGCGTCGACGACTCCGGCGATCGGCACCCCGTCCTCGACGACGGCGAGCGAAACCGTCCAGCTGTCGTCGCCACGGATGAAGCCGCGCGTCCCGTCGATCGGATCGACGATGAACACGCGCCGGTGCTGCAGGCGCACCGGGTCGTCGGTGGATTCCTCGCTCAGCCAGCCATAGCCGGGCCGGGCGCTGGTCAGGGCATTGTGCAGGAAGTTGTCGAGCACGATGTCGGCCTCGCTCACCGGCGAGGTCCCGTCCTTCGTCCACGTCTTGAGGTCACGCCGGAAATAGCCCGCCGCGATGATCCCCGCTGTCACCGCCGAGGCGCGCAGCAACTCGCGATCCTCGGCAGGCGTGGTGATCGTGGCGGCGTCCATATCTGTTCCGATGTAGTGTCGGGCGCCTTCTAGGCCCAACCAGATGGCGGAACAAGGGCGGAACTGTCGTCGAGAGTCACCCGGCTTGCGAAGGGGCAGCCGCCCATGATGACACTTGGCCGCTGACCACCTCCCCCCTTGCGGGGGAGGTAGCGTCGCCAGGGGCGAAAGCGACGTAGCAGAGCTAGGAGGGGGGTAGGACCGAGGTTGGTTGCGATACCCGAACCTTGGCAACCCCCTCCCTACCTCCGCTAGGGCGCTTCCGCGCCAAGCTTCGATACCATCCCCGCAAGGGGGAGGGTGGTCGGTGGCCTGAGCCGCAGTCCGCTGGTTAACTCCTTCCGAAGCCTCATCATAAACAGCCCCTTACACCCGGTGACACCCCGTAAACCCTGCTCAAAACACATATAAACTTAACCCCGTTTCTTAAGCGGCCCGGCAATGGGGGCGGGTAGATTGGGGCCATCAAAGAGAGCGGCAAACCAACAAGCTCTCGAAAGTTGACAGTGAGGCATACCATGAACTCTTCCGTTGGGATCGACGGTTCCACCGTCGTGCTGCTGTTCGGCGAAGGTCGCGCTCCGCGTCGCGCGGCACCGTCTGCCAGGCACTTCGGCCCCGCCAATGACAACGGTCCCCGCGAACCCGTGAAGACGGTCACCGTCCGCCGCAAGCTCGAAAAGAGCGGCGTGGCGATCAAGGTGAAGGTTCCGGTCGATGAGTTCGTCGGCGTCGCGGTTTCGACCACCATCTCCGAGGAAGGCATTCTCTCCAGCGCCATCGAGCTGGTGCATGGCGACCCGGACCTGAACTACCGCGTCTTCGAGGAAGTAGGTAACGCCAACGTCGTGGCCGAGTGGCAGAACTGGGGCAAGAAGCTCCGCCTGCCGCTCTACATCAAGGCCGGCGACGGCAACCTTCTCCCCTATTCGCAGACCGTCGACGGCGTGCACCTGGGTCAGAACAACGGCCGCCGCAAGCTCGTCGCCGAGGCCTCGCGCCGCCCCGCCTTCCTCAACCGCCGCAAGCCGGGCGATGTTTCCGCCTCGTGATCGGTCCGGTGCAACCCAAACAGGTTAAGCGCCGTTAAGAGTTCTACAACCGGCAACGATCCCATGCACGTTTGACTTGCCGGAACTACCTCGTACGACCTCCAAGAAGACGAGCGGGCCGACCCTTTTGCCGGGGTCGGCCTTTCGTCTTTTCACCACAGCCAGTCGGCGATCATGCCGGCTGTGAGCGCCAGCCCCACCCAATGGTTCGAGCGAAACCGGATCAGCGCGCCCGTCGTGCTGCGCGGATCGAGCGACCATACCTGCCAGCCCAGCATCACCGCCACGGCAAGCAGGCCCAGGTAGAAGAGTGCGCCGGCTCCCACCATGACGCCGGCCACGCCCCACATCGCCACGGTCGCCGCGTAGAACACGCCGACCAGCATCCGCGCCCGCCGTCCGAACAGCCGCGCCGTCGATTTCACCCCGATCAGGGCATCGTCCTCCACGTCCTGCAGGGCGTAGATGGTGTCGTAGCCGATGGTCCACAGGATCGCCCCAGCGTAGAGCACCAGCGGCGCCGCGGCCAGCGATCCCGCCTGCGAACTCCACCCCACCAGCACGCCCCAGTTGAACGCGAGCCCGAGAAACAGCTGCGGCCACCAGGTGATCCGCTTCATGAACGGGTAGATCGCCACCAGCACCAGCGATGCCGCGCCGATGCCGATGGTGAACCAGTTGAACTGGATCAGTACCAGGAACCCCACCATCCCCTGCGCGACGAGAAACCCGGCTGCCTGCCGCTTCGTCACCTGCCCTGACGGGATCGGTCGCGACCGCGTCCGCGCCACCTTCATGTCGATGTCGGTGTCGACAATGTCGTTGAAGGTGCACCCCGCCCCGCGCATCGCCACCGCGCCGATCAGGAACAGCACCAGCGCCCACCAGTCGAAGCCGTGCGCCGGGGCGGCGATGGCGTAGAGCCCGAGCCCGAATCCGCAGGGCCAGAACAGCAGCAGCAGCGGCAGCGGCCGATCCCAGCGGGCCAGGCGAGCGTACGGCTTCAGCCAATCGGGGGCGTACCGATCCACCCAGTTGCCCTGGGCGGCATCGGCAACCTTGCCGGCCGGTTTTTCGGTACTATGCAATGGGGCCTCCGGCATGCGCTAATGGCTGGTCAGTAATTCGTCCGCCTATCACGATGCCCCGAACGCATAAATCCCTGCCACGCCTCTATCTCGATACCCCGCTCGCGCCGGGGCAGAGCATCGCGCTCGGCCGCGACCACACCAACTACCTGCTGACCGTGCTGCGGATGAAGGCCGGCGAGGCCGTCATCGTCTTCAACGGCCGCGATGGGGCCTGGCTGACGCGCATCGCCGACGATCATCGCAAGGGGGCCGTGCTCGAAGCGGTGGTGCAGTCGGCGCATCAGACGGAAAAGCCCGACCTGTGGTTCGGCTTCGCTCCGCTCAAGACCGGGCGGCTCGACTATCTGGTGCAGAAGGCCACCGAGATGGGGGCAGGGGTGATCCAGCCGGTCATCACCCAGTACACGCAGGTGAGCCGCCTCAAGGCCGACAAGCTCGAGGCCAACATCATCGAAGCGGCAGAGCAGTGCGAGGTGCTGTCGGTCCCCACGCTCGCGCCGGAGATTGAGCTCGGCGAACTCGTTGCGGGCTGGCGGCACACCCATGGACTGCGCAGGCTGATCTTCTGCGACGAATCCGCGCCCAGCCACTCCCCGTCGCGAACCCTGGCCGATCTCGAGGGCCTGCCTGTCGGCATCATCGTCGGCCCCGAGGGCGGCTTCTCGGACGCCGAGCGCAACCTGCTGCTCCAGCAGGATTTTGTCGTGCCGATCAGCCTCGGTCCGCGCATCCTGCGTGCCGACACGGCGGCCGTCGCGGCTCTCGCAGTCGTGGAGGCTTCCATCCGCGATTGGCGATAATAGCCGTTGCTTTAAGCGAAACCGTCGCTATTTTCGCCGCCGCCCGGTCAGAACCGGGTTGCCGAGTAGCTAGAAGGTTTCCATGTCCGGTGAAGAACATGCCCCGCTGATCGAATCGCGGGACGACCTGATCGAGGTCATGGCGCGCGGAGCCAAGCCGCGGGACGAGTGGCGGGTCGGCACCGAGCACGAAAAGCACGTCTACCGGAAGCACCCGCTCGCTCCGGTCCCCTACGAAGGCGATGGCGGCGTGCGCGCCCTGCTCGACGGCATCGAGGCCCGCACCGGCTGGCATCCCTTCTTCGACGGTGCCAATCCGATCGGGCTGCGAAACGATCTGGCTGTCGGCGGTATCTCGCTCGAGCCGGGTGGCCAGTTCGAGCTGTCCGGCGCTCCGCAGCGGACCATCCACGAGGCCGCCGCCGAACTCGACAGCCACCTCGAGGACTGCCGTGCCATCGGCGGCCCGCTCAACATTCATTTCCTCGGCCTCGGTGTCACCCCGCTCTGGGCCGTCCGCGACATCCCGCAGATGCCGAAGTCGCGCTACGGCATCATGACCCCGTACATGGACAAGGTCGGCACGCTCGGCACGTCCATGATGTACCGCTCGTGCACGGTGCAGGCGAACCTCGATTTCTCCGACGAAGCCGACATGGTCAGGAAGATGCGTGTCTCGCTGGCGCTCCAGCCCATTGTCACGGCACTCTTCGCCAACTCGCCCTTCGTCGACGGCAAGCCGTCGGGCTATCTCAGCTTCCGCTCGCACATCTGGCTCAACACCGATCGCGCCCGCACCGGCATGCTGCCGTTCGCCTTCAGGGACGGTTTCGGCTTCGACGCCTATGCCGAGCACGCCCTCGACGTGCCGATGTACTTCGTCATCCGCGAGGGCAAATACATCAACGTCGCCGGCGAGAGCTTCCGCGCCTTCATGCGCGGCGAGCTGACCCAGCTCCCCGGCGTGCGTCCGACCGTAAAGGACTGGGAGAACCACCTCTCGACCCTGTTCCCCGAGGTGCGGCTCAAGCAGTTCCTCGAAATGCGCGGCGCCGACATGGGCGATCGCGACCACGTCCTGGCGCTGGCCGCCATCTGGACCGGCCTCCTCTACGATCAGGAGTCGCTCGACGCCGCCTGGGAGCTCGTCGAGGACTGGACCGACGAGGAGCGTGAGGCCCTCCGCAACGAGACGCCGCGCAGCGCGCTCAAGACCCCGTTCCGCCAGGGCACAGTCGCCGACATCGCCCGCCTCGCGGTCGACCTCGCCACCGATGGCCTCCGTCGCCGCAAGCAGATCGTCGCCGGCAGTGATGAAACGCTCTTCCTGCGCCCCCTCGAGCACACCCTCGAAACCGGCAACACCCAGGCCGACCGCTGGCTCGACAAATACCACGGCGAATGGCAGGGCGACCTCTCCCGCATCTTCGACGAAGCCGAGATGTAGGGGAGGGGGGCTAACCGGCGGGGCGCTCCAAGACCGGTCGGCCAAAACTCGCCTGCCGGCAGCGCAAACCGTTCAGGTGCTGTTCACCTCGATGGCTATTCCGGGGCGCCGACGCGGTCACTTCCGGTCGCCCTCCCGGATTCCGGGCCTCTCGGCAACTTATCCCCGCCTGCGAGGGCGGCAGTATCATCCTCCCGAAACCCAGGGAGGACAGGAAAATCGCCGAAATCACTCAGCTGCCATCGGCAACGCGTCTCGCCCGTCGAGATTGCCCATCGAGGCCACGATGTGGCTGGCGAGCGCATCGTAGATGCCGCCATAGGCGTGGCTGGCCCGCATGATGGCGATTTCCGCGTCGCGCAGACGGGGCAGGTCGCGATCCTCGGCGATCACGCGCATCCCCGGCTGCAACGCGCTTTCCGGCAGGAAGCCGACGGCCAGGTCGGTCAGGACCGCACTGGCGATCGCCATGGCGTTCGAGCTGGTATAGGCGATGCGGTAGTCGCGGCCGATGCGGTTCAGCACTTCGATCGCGTTCTCCTTCCAGCAGCACTGGAGGCCCCCGGCGATCGGCAGTGGGTCTGTGGAGAGCGCCTGTCCGCCATGCGAGGCGACCCAGAACATCCGCTCCGTGCGGAACAGCTCGCCATACTCGTGGTTCGTGCCCTGGGTGAAGACGACGAGGTCGTACTTGCCCTTCTTCATGCCCTCGAGCAGTTCTTCCGAGGGCTGGCAGCGCACGTCGACCACGATCTTGGGATGCGTACGCTGGAAGCTCGACAGGATCACCGGCAGCAGGCGCACCGCATAGTCGTCCGGCACACCGAAGCGGATCGAGCCCTTGAGGTCGCCATCCGAGAAATGGTCCATGATCTCGGCGTTGATCCGCAACATGCGCCGCGCCCGCGAGTAGAGCGCCTCGCCATGCTCGGTCAGTGCCACGGTGCGACCGTCGCGTGTCAGAAGCGGGTGGCCGAGCCGTTCCTCGAGGCGCTTGATCTGCATCGATACGGCCGACTGCGTCTTGTTCACGCGGCGCGCGGCCTCGGTGAAGCTGCCGCAATCGGCAATGGCGCAGAAGCTCTGCAACTGGTCGAGATCGAGCGGCGCGGTCATGCGAGACACCATCACGAATTTTGATGAACGGGATGAAATCTATTTGTTGGACGAATGGAAGGCAAGTCCGTAGATCAAGCATCATCAGCGCACGGCACTGTCCGCCGCCGCTTCACCGGCCCCGGCTGTCCCTGCCTGGCCACAACCGAGAACCTGGAGAATGACCATGGTCCACTTGCTTTCGAGCGAGCGGCCGTCGATGGCTGCCGCATCGTCCAACCCGTTGATCGCATTGGTGAACTGGTTCGCCAAAGCGCGGGCCAATCGCGCGCGCCGCGTCGCTCTCCGGTCGTTGCTCGACTACGACAGCGCCCGTCTCGACGACCTCGGCATCAACCGCCAAGATCTGTTCGAAGCGCTGGAGTCCCCTTCGCAGCGCCCCGGCCTGCGCCTCGCCCAGAAGCGCGCCGAAAGCTCCCGGAACTGGCTCAATCCCTGATCGGATCGATGCCTCCGCCTGGCACTACCTCGATTGTGCCAACTTCGGGCCGGCCCACCCACCGGCCTTGTTTCCTGATGAACTGCCGGGTCCAAGTCCTTCTCACGAAGCGACCGACCCGGCTTTTTTTTACCTTAGGTGTTCCGGCCTGAAACACGTGTGTTCACCACAGTTGTGCGTAGAATCCCGAACGGTCCTCGACTTCTGTGCGGCAATAGCTATGGTCGCAGCGCAGTTTGGTCTGGGGGTACTATGAACATTCGTTTTGCGGCACTTTTGTTGCCGCTCGTTGTGGCTGGATGTGCAACCAGCCCAAAAGACATTGCTCCGGCGTATGTTTCACCGATTCTATATCATAATTTGAGTTGCGAACAGCTTGGCATGGAAGCTGCGCGCGTTAGTCAGGCTGCTGCTGTGGCTACAGGTGCTCAAGAGCAGCAGGCCGGCAAGGATGTTGCGATGACGACTATAGGCGTTGTCTTGTTCTGGCCGTCTCTTTTCTTCATTGGCGGCGACAAGGGCAACGCGGCAGAGGTGGCGCGTCTTAAAGGTGAGATGCAGGCGATCGAGCAAGCGAATGTCTCAAAGAACTGCGGCATGCAGTTCAAGGCTGGCTAACGCCGGATGAGGGAGGGCGGTCGTCCCTCCTTCGCCCACGACTGTCAATTTGCGTCCAGGTGCTCAGCCACCAGTCGCTGCAGCCGCCACAGATGCGGGTCGTGGATGCCCATCTGCTCGAGGTGGTGCACGGTGTTGAACAGGTACTCGACCATCGAGCCGCGTCCGCCCACTGCCCGCGCCAGCACCTCGGCGATCCGTTCCTCGCTGAGGCCCGAGACGTAGCGTCCGGAATTGCGGTCGATGCAGAACGTGAAGGCCCGGACCGGCCCACTCTCGGTCGCTACCGTCACCCAGCGCGGCGGGAAGGGCGATGGCTTGTAGCCCATCTCGCGGCGGCACAGCAGCTCGACATTGCCCAGTTCTGCCCCCGGCGGCAGGCGGTAAAGCGCACCCTTGCAGGAGCCGCCCCGATCTAGCGCCAGCATGAGCCCCGGGTTCTCCTCCGAGCCGCGGAAGCGGGTGTTCCACCCGAGGCAGAAGGCGCGGTGCCATCCGCGGACCATCCCGGTCCTGATCTCGACGAACTCGCACGCCGGCTTCCAGATCAGCGAGCCATAGGCGAACACCCAGACCTGACCCGGATCATCGGCACCGGCGATGATATCCTCGGCAAAGGCCCGGAAGTCCTCGTCGTTGGGCGCAACCAGCGGCGGAGGCGGGCCGGGCGGCACTGCGTCCGGCACCACCTTGAGCGCCATCCTGGCCACATGGGCCTCGGTCAGGTGCATCTTGCGTGGCGCTCGTGGCATGGGATCAGGGCAGTTGCCGGAATCCGTCGGCGAAGCCGTTCAGCGACACCGGGATGCCGACGCCTTCCTCGGGGGTTCGGAACACGACGAAAATTGCGTTCTGGCTGGTCTGCAGCTGGCCGATCAATGTGTCGTCGAGCACGACTTCGGCCACGCAGCCGTTCGGCAGGCAGCGGACGAACGGCACCCGCCCGATATTGTTCTCGTCGATATTGAGCCCCAGTCCGTTCGGCAGCAGCACCCCCAGCGGCGCCAATACGCGCAATAGGCGAACCTGCTTGTCGGCCGTCTTCAGTACGATGACCGACAGCCCCACATTGGGCTGGTCCTCGGCGGTGACGTTCTGGATCAGCGCGCACTGTTCGAAGCTGGCGCCAGGCGGCGTGTCGCAACTCATCTGCCAGTCGCCGTACTGCGCCTTCACCACGCCCTGCGCCATCGCGGGGAGGGTTGAAAGCCCCAGCAACAGGCCAATTATCGAGCCGAACATGCCGGCCGGAATGAGCTGCTTCAAAGTCGTCGGATCCTTCGCATGCGGTGGACGAATCCGCTGACGTCGCGGGCGTCCACACCTTAGTCCTTTAGCCCGCCAGCCTTGTCAACTTGGCCCCGGTGGCCGGCGGGGCGACAACGCATGGAGAAAGCGGCGGTCGTGAGGCGGGGCCCGATCCGGCTGGGCGATGCGTTTTGACGCACGGCGGCGCAGAGCATTGAATTGCCTTGGGCAGGCCGATGTGATTTAGACACATTCCAAGTTTCAAGCGCTCCGAGGTTGAGTCGGGGCGGCGTTTGCTATGCCGCATCTAGTCCCTCAACCCTGCTGCCGCTGACAACGGACCAGACGGGATTCCAAAGGGGTTATCAGGTGACCGGCAAACTTCTCAGCTCGATTGGCGCCATCGGCTCCCTTGCCATCGCCTTGCTGCCGGGCGTCGCCCAGGCGCAGGTCGAAGGGCAGGAAGTGCTGGGTCACTCGGTTCCCGGCGAGATCGGCCTGCAGCCGAGCGTGACGCCGATCATGGACTCGATCCGGGCGTTCCACGATGGTCCGCTGCTCTGGGTCGCCGTGCTGATCGCCCTGCTGGTGCTGGTGCTGCTCATCATCGTGATGGTGCGCTTCAACGCCAAGACCAACCCGACCCCGTCCAAGACCACCCACAACACCCTTATCGAAGTGGTGTGGACCGTCGTTCCGATCCTCATCCTCGTGATCATCGCCATCCCGTCCTTCTCGGTGCTGACCGACCAGCTCACGGTGCCGGATGGTCAGCGCAAGTATCTGGGTTCCAATATCTTCTCGTTCGGCGAAGTCGAGGTTCCTGCCCCGACCGTCACCGTCAAGGCGACCGGCCAGCAGTGGTACTGGGACTACGAGTACGTCGATGACGGCCTGACCCTCACCTCCTACATCCTGCCCACGGGCGAGGATGGCAAGCCGGTCGGCAAGCCCAACCAGCCGCGTCTTCTCGCGGTGGACTACGAGCTCGTGGTTCCGGTCAACGCCACCGTGCGCCTGCAGGTGACTGCCGACCCGACCGGCGTGATCCATGCGTTCGCCATGCCGTCCTTCGGCATCAAGATCGACGCCGTGCCCGGCAAGCTGAACGAGACCTGGTTCAATGCCCGCAAGGAAGGCCTCTACTACGGGCAGTGCTCCGAACTGTGCGGCAAGGACCATGCCTACATGCCGATCGCCGTCCGCGTCGTGAGCGCCGAGCAGTATGCCGCCTGGCTCGAGGCCTTCAAGGCCGGCGATGCGGATGCCGCCAACGCCACCCTGCCGCCGATCACCTGATAACGGAAGCGCGGGGCCCGGGCCCCGCC
>JAEYYP010000103.1 GCA_023428425.1 Pseudomonadota bacterium | reverse complement strand
AGAGAGATCGTCATGAAGGCCATCGGTTACGTCGCCTCCCGCCCCGCCGACAGCGCGGACGCCCTGTTCGCCTTCGAGGCGCCGGACCCCGTGCCGGGTCCGCGCGACCTGCTGGTGCGGGTGAAGGCCATTTCGGTCAATCCGGTGGACACCAAGGTGCGCATGCGCCGCCAGGGCACGGCCGAGGCGCCAGTGATCCTCGGCTGGGATGCGTCCGGCGTGGTCGAGGCGGTGGGCGCCGACGCCGGGGCGTTCTGCGTCGGGGACGAGGTCTATTATGCCGGCGCCATCACCCGGCCGGGCACCAATGCCGAGCTTCATCTGGTGGATGCCCGCATCGCTGCACGCAAGCCCAGGACGCTGTCCTTCGCAGAGGCCGCGGCCCTGCCGCTCACCGCGCTCACAGCCTATGAGAGCCTGTTCGATCGCCTCCGCCTGCCGCGTGGCGTCGCCGACGACAAGACGGTGCTGCTGATCGTCGGGGCGGCGGGCGGCGTCGGCTCCATGGCGGTGCAGTTGGCGCGCCGGCTCGCCTCCGCCACCCTCGTCGGCACCGCCTCCCGGCCGGAGAGCGCCGCCTGGGTGACGGAACTGGGCGCCGACCACGTCATCGACCATACCAAGCCCCTCGCGGGGGAGTTGAAGGCGCTCGGCCTCGGCGGCGCGCATCGCATCTTCAGCATCACCGGCACGCACCAGCATTGGCCGCAGCTGGTCGAGGCGCTGGTGCCGCAGGGCGCCATCTGCGTCATCGACGATCCCGCCGCGCTTGACGCCACGCTGCTGAAGCCCAAGAGCGGCGCGCTCGTCTGGGAGTCCATGTTCACGCGCTCCATGTTCGAGACCCCGGACATGGACGCCCAGCACCGCATCCTCTCGGAGGTGGCGGGGCTGGTGGACGAAGGCCTCCTGCGCACCACCCTCGGCGCCCATTTCGGGCCCATCACTCCGGACAACCTCCGGCGCGCCCACCTCGCGCTGGAGAGCGGGCGGTCCATCGGCAAGATCGTGCTGGAAGGCTGGGAGTAGGGGGCAACGTAGCGCGGTGGCTGGGGCGCCTGGATCCCCAGCCAATGCGCTCCCTTGTCGTTTCAGATCAATAAGATCAGTTGGTTGTGGCCCGCCGATGTACTAGAACGATGTACTAGAACGAAGGGCTGTGGTGGTGCGAGATGGCGCCAAGGGGCAATTGGCTGAAGCGTAGGGTGAACGTCTGGTGGTTTCAGATGGCAGTCCCGGCGGCGGTGCAATCCGCTGTCGGCAAGAAGGTCATTGCCGAGAACTTGAAGACGGCCGATAGGCGTCTGGCTCAGCATCTGGCCCTTGAGAGGGCGGCTCATTGGAAGCGGCAGTTCGACCTGCTCCGGGCGTCGGAGGTGGAGACACAGCCTCCCCATGTCGTCTTTGAGGAGGTGGTACAGCGCATCAACTGGCTGAGGCAGAAGTTCCGCGATCCCGACGATCTGGACGAACAGCTCGACCTCCTCTGGGATAGCTATGCCGATCCCGAGGCGCGCCGTCTCGGCGTGGGCGAACTGAGCGAGACCGATCCGGAGGAGGTCCATCCCGAGGTGGCGGCAGCCTTGGAAGCGATCAAGGCCGCGCGGGCGGGCAAGGTCGAGGCACCTGCGGAATTCCGCGCGCCGTTCTCTAATCTTTCCGCACGCTACATCACCGACATACAGCGGGACACGGCTAACCGTCGCACCATGCAAACCATCTCACAGATGGAAGCCGTCTTTCGCCTGTTTCGGGACCACATCGACGACAAGCCCCTCGCCACCGTAAAGGGCAAGGTGGTCGCTGCCTTCTTCGACAAGGTGAAGCGACTCGACCCGAACTGGGGCCGGTCGCCGGATACGAAGGGGAGGAGCCTCGATCAGTTGCTCGCCTCCTATGCGAAGGCGGGCGGCAAGGTGCTCAGCAGCCGGACCCTGAACCGCTACGTCTCTTCGCTGAACGGGTTGTGGGAGTGGGCGGACAGCAGGGGCGAAGTGTCCGGCAGAAACCCCTTCTCCGGCCACTGGACCAAGGTGAAAACGCGGAGAAACGCCCACGCGCCTTGGGCCGACGAGGCGCTGAAGGTGGTACTGAGCTTGCAGTCGAAGCCTGGGAGCGAGGGCAAGCCAAACCCTCTGTATTGGCTCCCCCGCATCGCCCTGCTGTCCGGAATGCGCCTGAACGAGATTTGCTCGCTGGAATGGGCGGACGTGCAGACGGCGGAGGGCGTGACCTATTTCGACATTCCCGAGGGCAAGACTGAAAGCAGCGTTCGCGTCGTGCCCGTCCATAGCGCCTTGGCCCCCTTCCTCGACCTGTGCCCCCGGTCCGGCTTCCTGTTCCCCAATCTGGTGCCGGGCGGCCCCGACAAGAAGCGCGGTTGGAACATCGGCAAGAAGTTCGGGCGGGTCACGCTCGCTGCGGTTAAGGCCGGTTCACTGACGCCCGAGCAACGCTCTACCTTCCACGGCTTCCGCAAGAACGTCGCCCAGACCTTCGAGCGCCACCGCATCGCCGAGACGGAGGCGGCTCAGATTATCGGCCACAAGAAGCCCGGCATGACCTACGGTGTGTACTCGCCGAACGGGCTGAGGATCGAGCAGAAGCAGGGGCTGGTGGAGTTGCTGAGGTTGCCTGGGGAGGAGTGACGTGAGTGGACCGCCAGAGCGGACGTCCGCAGTCGCTATCTAGAGTGACAGGCTCAGGCCGATTTCATCGGTTGCTTCTGAAGCTCGAACAAAAAAGCGGTCTTTCGCCATTCCATTGAAGGCTGGCTTAAGTCCAGGTCAAGCGGCGCGGATGCCTAGGCGTTGATTACAGTAGATAGAGGAGCTAGCTTGAGTAGCAGCTTGGCGCGCAACGTCTCGTCCGATGATATTCGAGCGACGGCCGCCGTTTCATAGTCGGGGCGGCCTTGGAACTTCAACGCCTGCGCTATCGCGTCGAGAATGCCCGAATGCCTTACCGGATAGCGAGCTATGATGCCGTGAAGGTCCTGTTTGGTTAGCATCGCCTGGAAACGCGTAAGCTCTGCCGGATAGGCGGATTGTCCACTGATCTGGATCGTCGATGAGCTTGCCGTGATGAGTTCTTCTCGCTTCGGCATCTGGCCCAGAAGTGCGTCACGCACCTGCCGCTCGGCAAGCCGCCCGGCCAAATGCTCTGCCGTCCCCCGCCTTGCCGCTGCGGCGATCCCCTGAGCAAGAGCATCAGCAAGAAGGTCCGCTACCAATTTGGCTTGCTTCTCCTCGTCGGTCTCATGCGTCGCCGCCTGTCTTGTGGCGACAGCAGTTAGAACGTCCACATCATAGTATAGCGACTCCACCGAGAAGAACGGGAGTGGATAGATATTCTCCGACTGGAAATCGGTGGCAGCCTGCTCGGTCATGCTGTCATTGTCGATCAGGCCAAATGCTTCGGTATGATGCAGGCCGATCGTCGATCGTATGCCGATCACCGCATGCTGCACGTTCTTGCAACTGCCTTTGGGTCTGATCGAGACCTTCGGAAACAGAACGGAATACATCGGAACGTCGAGGCTGCTGGCACCCCCTTCTGTGAAGAGGACGCGACGCCGTGAACCAAGGATGTCAGTGATGAGCCCCTCGGGCAGGTCGTCCGTCTGGTCAACGACGTCGAAGTCCCAATGCTCGACCTGCCCGTCGGTTCGCCACGTGACCGATCGCACGATGCACACGCGCGACTTGGCGATAGACGTTGGAAGATCCAGTTCATGGGTGCTGATCACAAACTCACAGTCAGGACGCGACTTGATAAGCGTGGCGATCAGGGGGACGACGATCAAACGGTGAAGGTGCAGCTCGGGTTCGTCTATCAGGAAAACCACGCCCGGTTTGGCCGAAATAACCTCGGCGATCAGGATAAGTGCGATACGCTCTCCGTCGGACATTCGTGCGTAGCTGAATATATTACCGCCCAACATCGCCTTGAGTTCGTTGTCAGCTATAAGCATGCGGACGGAAATGTTGGATTGCTCAAGGATCCGGTTGACGCGGTCGAGAGGGGACTCCTTCGCTTGCAGTTTGGCAATTGCGGCAGCCATTGCAATCGGGCCTGAATTCACCGCAATCGTATTCGCGCAGTCTATCTTATATTGGCTTTCGGCCGCCGTCAGGTCATGGATCGCCTTCTCGTTCCGTTGGTTGCCGGAATAGTTCCTCCATCGAGCTTCGTTCGAAGTATCCCATGATTGCAGATTGGTCACGAGACTGCGTCGACTACTAGGCGTGAGCGACAGGCTCTCGGCGTCGAAGAGGGCAGTCCTGCTCCCGGGCAGATAGGTGGTATCAGTCCGGGAATTCTGCCGGAGCCAGCTCATGAGAGCGGACTTGCCCGTCCCGTTGCGGCCGACGATGAAAAGAGGATGTCCAGAGTCGACCGCAAGAGAGAGGGTCGTTCCTGCCGGACCCGGCACGGAGTAATCGGTCACGCATGCCCCCAGTTGAATGACGTAAGTTATAAGCTCAGGCAGAGCCTTGTGGAAGGGTGCCGGACCACACGTGTCTGTCCGATTTCAGTTTCATTGCAGCCAGCTTGGAATGACCAGGATGGCACGCAAGTGAGCCGTCGCTGAAAGAGGGCCATCGAAGGGCATGAAGAAGGCGTGACGGGGCTGTGGCCCACGCCGGAGGACCTTTTGCTTTCCCCTAAAACCGAAAATCACACTTGAATTCGCAGGCACGTATTTCTTTCGCGCGAAGTCAGGATGTCCCCCCTCGGTGCCTCCTCGACGTAGAGGCGGGACAAAAGGCGCGTATCTACACGTTGAGGAAAGTCGTCTTGAAAGGCGGGCCAACGCCCAATAGCCCCTGCCCATGCGGACGCGTCCGGTGATGCTCGCGAGTGCGTCCAATAGGATGGTGTTGACATTCTGGACAGTTCCGACTCTCATCCCTAGACCTTTTGGACGCCGAAGGCTGGGAGACAGGGCACATGGCGATGCTGGTTGGTTACGCGCGGACCTCCACCACCGAACAGGAAGCAGGGCTTGAAGCCCAGCGACGCGACCTTGATGCGGCGGGCTGCGGCAAGGTGTTTGCCGAGCATGTGTCCTCGGTTGGGGAGCGGGACAGACTGAGGCAGGCACTGGAATTCGTGCGGGAAGGCGACACCCTGGTCATCACCAAGATCGACAGGCTTGCCCGCTCCACCATCCACCTGTGGGAGATCGTTCGCGACCTCGACGCGAAGGGCGTGGGTCTCCGGGTGCTGAACCTCGGTGGCGAGGTGGTCGACACCAAGAGCGCGACGGGGCGCTTGATCCTCACCATCTTCGCGGGCTTCGCGCAGTTCGAGCGTGAGATGATGCTGGAGCGACAGAGGGAAGGCATCGCCAAGGCGAAGGCAGAGGGGAAGTACCTCGGTCGCAAGCCCACCGCGCGGGCGAAGTCGGAAGAGGTGCTGAAGCTCCACCGCGAAGGGAAGACACCCACTGAGATCGCTGCGGCAGTCGGGATCGGCCGGGGGAGCGTCTACCGGATCGTTCAGGGGCAGGGCGCCGTCATGGTTTGAGCGACGGGATTGGCGGGCTGCGCGGGCGGGCGGTTTTTTGCCTCCTACTGCCAGACGTGCGCGTCGCGTGTGCTGCTGACTGGGCACAATCGGAGATTTTGTCGACCCTACTGCCCAGCATCGCGCGCGCGACCGCTCGCGGCCCCGTCAACCCAAACGGCGCACGTTGTGGATTTGCCCGCACATGGGCAGCCCGACAAAGTGCGCAGGTGAACCCCATGCTCGATAACCAGCCTGCTGCAATCCCCGTCAACGTCTCTTGCACGGCTCTCGTACCTTGGTATCCGCCGTCCCCGCCGCCGCCCTTGCATCTGGGAAAGATCGCCGGTCTGGAGGCAATCACGGCTGGCGCCCTTCTGCTCAAGTCGTTCCCGCCGCGTCGGTTCGTCGTCGATCCTTGGCTTCGTGAAGGAGAGACGGCCCTGATCTGGGCAGCTTCCGGTGTCGGCAAGACCATGTTGAGCCTGAGCATGGCGATGGCCATGGCGACGGGCGGCTGTGTCGGCGGATGGAGGGCCGAGAAGCCGAGCAAGGTGGTCTATATCGATGGCGAGATGCACCTTCAGGATGTCCGCGACCGAGTCGACATGCTGAAAACCACCGGCGCCGTGACGCTCGGTGCGCCGGACCTCTTGGACACCAACCTCGTCTTCTTCAGCCGTCAGGCCCAGCCACGCAATGCGGTCTTCTTCGACCTCACGACCGAGGAGGGACGCGACAGCATTCTCCACGCTTGCGACACGCTTGGCGCCGATGTGCTCATCCTCGACAACTTCACCACGTTGAGCGAGCAGTTGGAGGACGAGAATGCCGCGCACGCGTTCAAGAAAATCCAGCGGTTCCTGTTGCAGACGAAGCAGGCCGGGCTCACCACCATCCTCATCCACCACGCGCGGAAGGATGGGAACGCTCTACGCGGTAGCGCCTCGATCGAAGTCACCTTCGAGGTCGTGCTGGAGTTGCGGAAGCCGAAGATCGAACGGATGGGAGCGGCCTGCTTTTCCCCGCACTTCGGGAAGTTCAGGCAGAAGAAGGGTGAGCAACTGCTCCCGCGTCTATGGTCGCTGACGGAGGCCGGATGGGAGATCGGTGAAGAGGTCGATCTGGAAGCCGACAACGCTGCCCTGCATTGCGTGAAGTCGCTCCAGTTTGTCAGTCAGACGGAGGTCGCCGCCCATCTTGGCGTGGCGAAGGGCACCGTCAGCAAGCACCTCGCCACCGCCGTGGAGCGGAAGCTCATCAGCCGGGAGGATTTGAAGGACTGCTTTGCCAAGGCGCGACGTCTCCGGGAGGAGGGCGTCGGGGACGATCTGGACACGATCGAGGAGGAGCAGGCCAGCACCGAGGACTATTGAGCGGCCATTGGGGTGCTGAGGGAGAGCGTAGCTCCCTTCAGCAGGGGAATTTTGGGGGCGCGCCTCCGTTTCCCTGTTTCCTCGTCTAGGTGAAACGAAACTCGAAACCGGGGCGTGGACCCCTCGCTTGGCGCTTTTGCGCGGGGCGGGGCGATCCGCGCCCCTGTTTTTTGGTCCCATCGGTACCCACGCGTTCGGTCGGGCCGACTCACGGCAGAGCCCGTGCGCTCAGCTTCGCAAGGAAGGGCGCGCTAATTGCCATGTTACCTGCGTGAATTGTACTAGAATGATGTACTAGAACACGCGGTGCTGTCGCCACTAAGTGATTGAAATATAACGAAAACTGGAAAGTGGCTGGGGCGCCTGGATTCGAACCAGGGAATGGGGGAATCAAAATCCCCTGCCTTACCACTTGGCTACGCCCCAACGCGGCGGCGGAACATATAGGCGTGGGGGGCTCCTGTCCACGGATCGGCGTGCGATCGACGATGTGGATGGATCCCGCCGGCG
>JAEYYP010000038.1 GCA_023428425.1 Pseudomonadota bacterium | reverse complement strand
GGGTATAGCGCTGGGCGGGGGTGACGTTTCGCAGTTCGAGGTCACCGGTGAAGGTGGGCACCATCACGCCGAGATTGACCTTGATCTCGCATTCGAGCGTGGCCTCGCCGGTCCAGTCGAGGCGGCTGCAGCCGGGGATGGCGGCCTTGAGCACCGCAGTGTCGTTGAGCGCCGCCCACACCCGCTCGCGCGGAGCCGAGAACAGGTACCTGCCGCCGAATTCCATGCCGTCATCGCTCCTTTGTCTCGTTGTGGAAGACAGCTAGTGAGTATGAAGTTCCGCCGCAATGCATGGGAATTGTGCAACAGGGGCGATTGATCCAGCCTCCCGCCCTTTTCGTGCGGCATTTGAGCACCATATCGCGGAAAAGGCGGCAGCGGACCAAAGGCTTGGTTGTGTTGCTGCGCGCCGCCGGGGAATCATGTCACCCAGTCGCGGGTGACCAACAGAGGAAGAGCGTCCAATGGCCACTGAAGTGATGGATAAGCCCCTGCAGTATCTCGACAAGGCCATGGGGGCGATCAAGGATCTCGGCATCTGGCCCGAGCAGCCTGCCGAGCAGCCGATCACCGGTCTCCTCAACGAGATCACCGGCTTCGACGAGACCAAGGTGATTCTCATCGGCCGCACGCTGACGCAGGCGAGCGCGTTCAACGAAGTGGTCCGCTCGCAGGTCGCCCAGATGAACGTAGGCGAGCGCTACAACACCATCACCGAGAATTTCAATTCGATCCGCGACGATGCCAAGGGGATGGTCGACCAGCTCGACGACGGCAAGCTCGACCTGCTGGAACGCGCCTCCAACGTCTGGATGAAGGTGAGCCGCGGCGACATCGCCACGCGTTTCGACCGCATCCGGACGATCTATCTCGACGTCTCCAAGGAGACCAAGAACCAGATCGACCGCGAGCACACCATCCTCGAGGCCTATCGCGATTTCCGTGGCGCGCTGAAGCAGGCCGAGGTGAGGGCGCTCGAACTGCTCGATACCGCCACGGCAACGCTCGACGGCAAGAAGGCGACCCTGCAGCAGGCGTCGGACGCCGTCGCGGCCTTTACCGGCGGGACGCCGGCCGAACGGGCCCGACTGGAAATGGACCGCGACGAGAAGCTGCGCGACCTGCAGAACGAGGAGCGTCGCTACCAGATCGCCAAGGATCTCTCCGACAACCTCACCATCTCCTACTCGACCTCCGAAGTGGTGATGGCGCGCCTGATGCAGACGACGCAGGCCAAGGAGCGGGTGTACCAGCAGGCGATCTCGTTCTTTTCGACCAACGAGACGGTGTTCACGGCACTCAGCGCCTCGTTCACCGGCATGTTCGGGCTGCATGAATCGACCGAGACCCTGAACGCCATGAAGGAAGGGATGTCGAAGAGCCTCGAAACCCTGTCCGAGATCGGCGACCGGGTGGGCGAGGCGGCGGTGCGCGCCGGCTACGGCCCGACGATCCGCGCCGATGCGGTGAAGAAGCTGGTCGACTCGGTGGTGAGCTTCCAGGAAAAGTCACGCACCATCATCAACGAGATGCGCGAGCAGGCGACGAAGAACTCGGCTGAAATCCGCGATGCGGTGGAAGACGGCAAGCGCCGCCTCGCCGTACTCGCCGCCGAGGGCAACGCGCTGATTCTCGAGCAGAAGCAGGGCTGAGGAAGCCAAAACCTTGAGCACGGTGACGGCGACCGCCGAAAAGGCACCGCTCGACGAGGTGATGCTGGCGATGGACGTGGTGGACACGCTCCGCCATCGCCAGGATCTGGTCGAGCGCGAACTGGCCGGCGATGCGCGCGAGAAGCAGCTGCTCGAAAAGCTGCGCGAAATCTATCACCAGCAGGGCATCGAGGTGACCGACGATGTGCTGCGCACCGGCGTCAAGGCGCTGGCCGAGAGCCGCTTCACCTATACGCCGCCCAAGCCGTCGCTCGCCACCAGCCTGGCCCGGATGTATGTGAGCCGGAAAAGATGGGGGCCGGCGACGCTCGCCATCCTGCTGGTGCTGATAGTGGGGCTGGGTGGCTATTTCCTCGCCTGGCAGCCCTACCAGGCGGCGCAGGCCGAGGCGGCACGCATCGAGCTCGCCGAGGGCCTGCCGGCGCAGATGGATGCGCTCTACCAGACCATCTACGAAGAGACCAAGGTGCAGCAGGCCGTGACGTCGGCGGAGACCATCCGCACGCGCGGCAAGGCGCTGGCGGCGGAGGGCAACCGGGCCGGAGCGCAGCAGGCGATCGCCGACCTGACGACGCTGCGCGACCGGCTGCGGGCCGAGTACACGCTGCGCATCTACTCCAAGGAAGGCGAGCGCTCGGCGTTCTGGCGGGTGCCGGACGCCAACCCGGATGCCACCAACTACTACCTCGTCGTCCAGGCGATCGGGACTGACGGCAAGCCCCAGGCCCTGCCGATCACCAACGAGGAGACCGGCAAGGTCGAGATCGTCGATACCTGGGGTGTCCGGGTGCCCGAGAGCACCTACCGCTCGGTCGAGAGCGACAAGCGCGACGATGGCATCATCCAGCGGGCGACGCTCGGCCTCAAGGAATACGGCTTCCTCGATCCCGACTACGTCATGCCGGTGCAAGGCGGGGCGATAACCAAATGGTAGCTCGATGAGCCTTTCCGGCCCCGAAGCCCTGAAATCGATGGACGACGCGCTGCGCGACATCCGCCGCGAGGAGGATGAGATCGCCAAGCGGCTGGCGCGCTCGGCCGAACTGGTGACCAAGTTCCGCGAAACCGAGAGCGAACTGTTCCGGCAACTGGCGGGCATTCGCCTCGACCCGGTGACGCAGAAGGAACTGGGCGAACGGCTGAGCCAGGCCGAGCTGAAGGCCCGCGCCATGCTCGACCGGCATGGCAGCGACCTCAGCGCGGTAGAGGAAGGGCTCCGGGCGCTGGACCGGGAGATCGCCGCGCTCGCCACCGAGCGGAGCGAGCAGACGGTGGCCGTGACAGCAGCCGAGGCTGAGCTCAAGGCGATCGCCGACCGGGTGAGCGCCGAGGCATCGCGCGACCCGGTCTATGCCGGCAAGCGCCACGACGCCGAGGAACTGGCCGCGGTCGCTGCCGAGAGCCTGCGCAAGACCGAGCAGGCCGAGACCGACAAGGACGAAAAGGGCAAGCCTTACCGCGACGATCCCCTGTTCATGTACCTGTGGGAGCGCGGCTTCGGCACGCGGAACTACCGCGAGACCAACCTCATCCAGACGCTCGACGCCTGGGTGGCCGGGCTCATCGACTTTCCCAAGGCGCGCGCCAACTTCGCCATGCTCAACGAGATTCCGATGCGGCTGCGCGAGCATGCCGAGCGGCAGGAGCAGATCGCCGAGGCGGCGGCCGCCGAGGTCGAGGCGCTCGAGAAGGCGGCGATCGATGCGGGCGGCGGCAAGCCGGCGCGCCTGCGGCTAGAGGCGGCGCAGAACCGCATCGCCGAGATCGACGCCCAGATGGTGGCGCTCGAGGACAAGCGCGACGAGCAACTCAAGGCGCAGCGCGACCTCGCACAGGGCAGCGACCCGGCTTTCTCCACGGCGGTGAACGGGCTGGCCGAAGCACTGGGGCGCGAGGACATCAAGAGCCTCCTCGCCCAGGCGCGCGCTACCGAGACCGGACAGGACGACACCATCGTCAAGCAGATCGACGAGGTGCGGCAGCGCGCGGCCGAGGAAGATGCGGACAGCCGCGAGCAGCGCAACCGGCTGAAGACGCTGGCGGCGCGGCGGCGCGAACTGGAAGATATCCAGTACGAGTTCAAGAAGCAGGGCTTCGACACGGCCAACTCGCGCTTCGGCAACGACAACCTGGCCGGCGACCTGCTGAACGACTTCCTGCGCGGCGGGATTTCGGCCGCCGACTACTGGGGCCAGTGGCAGCGCAGCCAGAGCTGGACACGGCTATCGCAGCCCGGCGGCGGCACTTCGACCGGCGGTTTCCATTGGCCGGATTCGAGCTTCGGCGGCGGTGCCGGCGGCCCGTCGCGGCGGCAAGGCGGCGGGG
>JAEYYP010000284.1 GCA_023428425.1 Pseudomonadota bacterium | reverse complement strand
CGCCGTGCCGTGTTGTCAGCCGCAAGGGACATGGCTCATCCGTTCCCTGACCTGAAAGAGAAACCGCGGCCAGCGCGAACCGGCCGCGGCAAACGAAAGGTGGCTCAGTACTTGTCGTAGATCGCCTGGCCCTGGGCCTGCGCCTCGGCGATGGCCCGGTCGAAATCCCATCCGTCCACGACGACGCGCTGCGCCAGCTTGGGGATGATGAAGTTCGAGCCGAAATCGGCGAAGGCGGCGTTGTTGACGTCCGGATAGGCCGGCGCCGTACCGTTCTTGGCGAGGCCGAGCAGGCCGACCAGGATGGTGTTGGTGCCGTCGAAGGCCGGCAGTTGCTCCTGCGCTGCCAGCACCGGGCCATAGATCGCCACGTTGAAGTAGGCGTTCATGAACTCGGGGCTGCTCAGGTGCTCGAGCAGTGCCATCGCCTCGGCCTGCATCGGGCTCGACGCGGTGATGGCGCGCAACTGCACGTCGATGGGCGAGACGATGCCCTTCGGACCGCCCGGCAGCGGCGAGAAGGCGCTCGCCTCGAACAGCTCCGGATCGTCCTTCTTGGCAGCAATGCCGACCGAGCCGGTATTGGCGATGAAGGCGGCCTGGCCCGAGAGATAGGCCTGGTTGTCGCCGGCGCCGTCCCAGGTGGTGTTGCCCGGCGAGAACAGCTTCTTGTCCCACGCATCCTTGACCCAGGCGAGCCACTCGCGGGTCTCGGGGGTGTCGAGGGTGACGGTCTTGCCGGCATCGTCGGCGATCCGGCCGCCATAGGACTGCAGCACCGCGACCTGCAGGTTGGCGTCGCCGACGTTGGAGAGGGCGAGGCCGAGGCCGGAGACCGGCGCCTTGTTGACCGCTTCGGCCTGCGCCTTCAGCTCTTCCCAGGTCTTGGGCGGCTCGGTGAAGCCGGCGGGCTCCAGCAGGTCCTTGCGGCGCAGCAGCAGGTTGCCGTTGACGCCGAACGGGATGCCAATGCGCGCCACGCCACCGTCAGCGGTCAGGTCTGTTGCCGTATCGGGGCCGGAGAACCAGCCCCCCTGCGCTTCGCCGACCTTCGCGTAGAGGGCTCCGACATCGGAGAACACGTTCTGCCGGCCGAGCAGGCGCAGCAGGCCGAGGCCCGTGTCCATGGCGTCCGGCATGGTGTTGGACGAGACCGCGGCCGAGACCTTCTGGGTGGTCTCGTTCTGGTTGATCATCACCACCTCGGTTTCGACGCCGTTGGCGGCGCCCCAGGCGTTGATGGTGTCGGTCAAGAGCTTGTTGGCGTCATCGGAGAAGATCAGCCCGCCCCAGTAGGTGAGCTTCTTGCCCTGCGCGATCGCCGGCATCGGGAAGCCCGAGGCGGCGGCGAGCGCCGCACCGGAGGCGGCGGTCGCGAGCACGCGGCGGCGCGACCAGTTCTTTGGATTGCTGTCGGTCATTGAGTTCCCTCCCTGAGAAACCAATCGCCCTGCTGCCGTTGTGGCCGCCGGAGCGGATACGTCGAAGCCAGCTGCCATGCGGCTGGTTCTTCCTCGTCCCGTCGCTCGCCGTTCCCCACGAGTATCGCGGTCGGCGAATTAAATATATTTAATCTGCTTGTTTATGAGCGTATAGGCTGCGATTAATCGATGTCAACGCTCCGCGAGTGCCACCTTTGGTCGGATGGCATAGCCAGATGGGGGAGCCTGTGGACGGCGGAATCGATAATGCGGGGTATCACGCCTTCTTCGAGGCGCTGATCGAGGGGCGGCTCCGGCTGGGCCAGACGCTAAAGCAGGAAGAGCTCGGCGCAACCCTCGGGCTGTCCTTGTCGCCGATGCGCGAGACCACGACGCTGCTCGAAGCCGAGGGGATGATCACGGTTCGGCGAAAGGTGGGGATCACCATCTTCTACCCCGACATGAACTTCGTCGGGAACACGTTCCAGTTCCGCGGCCTGCTCGAGAAGGAGGGGCTGAGGAAGTTCGCCACCACCATGCCGCCCGACTGGATCGAGCGCATGCGCCGGGACCACGAGCGCATCATGGCGTTCGTTCGCGAGGTCAACGACCTTAACACCTATCGCATCCCGGTAAAGCAGCTGGAGCGGGAGTTCCACGAGAGCTTCATCTCGGCCTACGGCAACAATCACCTGAGCATGATCTACGCCCGGCTGATCCAGAAGATGTATCTGATCCGCCTGCACAATCTCGATGCGGTCGGCCCCATCCACACCATCACCTCGATGCGCGAGCACCTCGACATCATCGACGGGCTGGCAGCAGGCGACATCGACGGCGCCATCGACGCCCTCGACCGCCACCTCAAGGGCGTGCTGCACCGCACGCTGACCTACTGACGCGCCGACGCCCCAGACGGCCTTGCGGCCTCGGGTTGATGGATGGGCGGGGACCGGCGGGGCTGAGCCCCAAGGCGCGGTAGTCCGCAACGTGAGCGAGACTTTCGCCCCGCCGGTCTATCGAGGTCTGGTTAGACGGGGATGCAAAGGGAACGGTCGCGTCGGATCTCCCGGTAGCCTGCCCGATAGTCCGGCAGAACTCGGCCTCCCGACGGCCGGTTGCTCTACACCGCGGCCCGCCGGGGAACGACTTCCCCGGCCCTCGATATCCCCTGCCGTCCGTTCGTCGCGAGCGCCCGCCCTGCAGGTGACAGCGGGAGAATCGCATAGGGTCGGGGAGCGGGGAGAAGTCCGTAAGTCGCTCTGGGGATTGTAGTTTTCCCCGACGCTGTCATCCCTGTGCAAGCGACCCACTTTGTCACCTGCGCCGTGTTGGAGCTGGGTCCCTGCTTTCGCAGGGATGACACGTCAGATGCATTGCCAGGGCGTGGCTCACGGGAAACTCCAGGACCGGCAGCGCGCTCCCGGCCGGAACTACCCTCAGTACGTCCGGTGGCCGCTCACCATCAGCCGCACCGAATAGAGGGAGGTGGTGCCGCAGATGTAGAGGATGTTGCGCTTGGGGCCGCCGAAGCAGACATTGGCGACGACCTCCGGCACCTTCACCTTGCCGATCAGCGTGCCGTCGGGATCGTAGCAGTGAACTCCGTCCCCGGCGCTGGTCCAGATGCGGCCATCGCTGTCGAGGCGGAAGCCGTCGAACAGCCCCGCGGTGCAGGCTGCGAACTCGCGGCCGCCCGACAGCGTGCCATCGGCGCCGACATCGTAGACCTTGATGTGCCTGGCATGCGCCGCGCCGTGGGTGAGGCCGGTATCGGCGACATAGAGCTGCTTCTCGTCGCGCGAGAAGGCGAGGCCGTTGGGCCGCACCATGTCGGTGACCACGGCGGTGACAGCGCCGGTAGCCGGATCGACCCGGTAGACGTTGCAGGCGCCGATCTCGCTCTCGGCCTTGTTGCCCTCGTAGTCGGAATCGATGCCGTAGGTGGGGTCGGTGAACCAGATCGAATCGTCGGACTTCACGACCACGTCGTTGGGCGAGTTGAGGCGCTTGCCGTCGAAGCGGTCGGCGATTATGACGACGGTACCGTCATGCTCGGTGCGGCTCACCCGACGACCGCCATGCTCGCACGACACGAGTCGCCCCTTCCGGTCCACGGTGTGGCCATTGGTGTTGCCGGCCGGATGACGGAACACGGAGACGGAGCCATCGGTCTCGTCGTAGCGCATCATCCGGTCGTTGGGAATGTCGGACCAGACGAGGTATTGCCCTGCGGCAAAATAGGCCGGACCCTCGGCCCAGCGGCAGCCGGTGAACAGCTTGTCGACCTGGGCGTTGCCGTTGAACAACCGCCCGAACCGCGGGTCGAGCACTTCGTAGAAATCGCTGGTGGCCATGCCGCACCTCCCTGTTTTGCGCCTTGCCGGTATTGGTGCCGGCTTGCAGGCGCGCGAGATCAGCATGTTCGCGCCGGACTTGGAAAGCCCCCGCCGCCGGAAGCGACGCAATCGCCAAGAATGTACGAAAACGATACAGATAGTGTATTGTCGGTCGTTGACTCCGCTCAAAACACGTGCAAGCGTTGGAGAAACAACGAAAAAACAGAGCGCTCTGGGAGGAGCGATCTGCTTGGAGGAGCTGGCCTGACCCGGAAAGGCGGGGTCTGTGCACGGGTTTTTACCAAGTATTTTCAACGAGTTAGCCGTTCAGGCGGCGCCGTGCAGCAGCGGTGACCAGCATATCGGCGGATGGTTTTGGCGAAAGCCAGGGGCACTTTGAACACAAACGGCCGAAAGAGCGGTCGATGAGGAACACGGGCTTGCGCCTGTGAGTGAAGGGTAGCGCGAAGAGCGAGCTCTTCTTTGGGAGTGATGACGACGCGGCGGGCTTGTCGCCTGACGATTGGGGGCCAGGGATGAACCTCCCCTCCCGCCGCACCGGCATCACGAACGATCCATGTGACATGGGAGGATATGTCAATGAAGCAACTGAAACTGGCCGCAGCCGCCGTGATGGCGATCGCGGCCTTTGCGGCGCCGACAGTCGGCTACGCGCAGGATGCGGTGGTCGCCAGCGACATCGTTCCGGCGTCGCCGCTCGCGGACGTTCCGCGCAACGAAACGGTCGTGCTCGGCTGGGGCGTTGCCGGCGGCACGTCCATCGGCACCACCAACCCCTGGGTTCTGCCCGGCTACACCCATCAGGAAGGCAACAACCTGATGTGGGAGCCGCTGATGTACTTCGGCATCTACAAGAACGAGTACATTCCGTGGCTTGCCGATTCGATGGAGTACACGGACGACACGTTCACCTCCCTCGAGATCAAGCTGAACAAGGACGCCAAGTGGTCTGACGGCACCCCCGTCACCTCCGCCGACGTCAAGTACACCTTCGACGGCCAGATCCAGTACAACACGCTGCCCTACCACGCCCAGTTCGCCGACCAGGTGGAAAGTGTGACGGCAGTCGACGACCTCACCGTCCAGGTGAAGTTCAAGGCTCCCTCGCCGCGCTTCAAGTTCGAAGTGCTGACCGAGAAGTTCGATACCGGTATCCCGATCGTTCCCGCCGCCTACCTGTCGGCCCAGGCCGACCCGACCAAGGCTCCGGGCCGTGACGAGATCCCGCACTCGGGTCCGTACGACATCGGCGCCTGGAACGTGAACCAGAAGATCTTCAACGTCCGCGACGACTGGTGGGCCGTTACGGCCGGCCGTATCGAGCAGCCGAAGGTCAAGCGCGTCGTCATCGTCAACATCCTGAACCAGCCGATCGACACGGTTGCCCAGCGCATCGTGAACAACGAGTTCGACTCCGCGGTCGACATGCGTGCGCAGATCATCGGCAACATCCTGGCGCAGAACCCGGAAGTTCAGTCCTGGACCGGTTCGGAATCGCCGTACGGCTACCTCGACTGGTGGCCGAACTCGCTCTGGACCAACACCCAGCTCGAGCCCTACAGCGACCCGAACGTCCGCAAGGCCGTCAGCCTCGCCATCAACCGCGATCTCATCAACGAGATCCTGTATGAAGGCGCGGAGATTGCCACCATCTATCCGTTCCCGCTCTACCCGAACCTCCAGGCGTTTGCTGACTCCGAAGCCGTCAAGGCCGAGGAAGCCAAGTACGAGCCCGGCAAGTTCGATCCGGAAGAGTCGGCTCGCCTGATGACCGAGGCCGGCTGGACCATGAACGGCGACGGCCTGTGGGAGAAGGACGGCAAGACCTTCGACGCCACCATCCAGGCCTTCGAGACCATCCACGGCGACATCGCCCCCGTTCTGGCTGAAATGCTCCGCCAGGCCGGTTTCGATGCCAACGTGAACTTCGGCACCGACGCCTACCAGAACATGGTGGACGGCAAGGCCGGCTTCTACATGTTCGGCCACGGCGCTTCGCTCTACGATCCGTTCGAGGCTCTGAACCTGTTCCACGGCCGCTACTCGCAGGCTATCGGCACGGGCGCCGGCAACAACCGGTTCTCGCGCTACAAGAATGACGAGTACGACGCCATCCTGGACGAAATCGCTCCGCTCTCGTCGGACGATCCGAAGTTCCAGGAAGGTGCCGCCAAGGCTCTGGGCATCTACTGGCGCGACACGATCGATATCCCGGTCATCCAGTGGCTGCACCGCATCGCCTACAACAACCACTACTGGACCAACTGGCCGTCGTCGACGAATGTCGGCCCGGGCGTGAATGGTGCGTTCTGGGCTCACACCGGTATGCTCGTCATCACCGGCCTGCAGCCGACCAACGCTCAGTAAGCCGTTGCAAGACTGGGGCGCGCGTCACGGCGCGC
>JAEYYP010000250.1 GCA_023428425.1 Pseudomonadota bacterium | reverse complement strand
GTTCCAGCCATCCGGGAGCCGGTTGGCGAGCAGCACGGGCGCCAACTGGCTCGCCGCCCGGTTGAACCCCAGAACGACGTCGCCCAGCGCCGTACCGCGGACGCCGAGCAGCACGTTGACCACGAATTCCTGCGAGATCGCGCCCTTGATCATGTTCGAGGCGATGGGCAGCTCGCTGGCGAGGGCCGCACGGCCTGTATCCGCATCGGCGGAAAGCCCCTGCTGACCGGATACATAGGCCCGTCGGCTGGTCATGATCGTATGCATCTCTTCGTCGAGCACGAAGATGTATGACCCGGTGTTGGCGAGGGCATCGGTCACCTGCCGGTGAAAGGCCTCCATGTCGCCGCGGAGCAATGCCGGATTGGCGGAGAGCACCTTGAGCGTGGTGATGTTGGCGTTGATCTCGCGATCCACCGACTGGACGATGGAGCGTGCCGTGCCGGTAATCAGCGTCTCGACGACACGTTCCTGCGCCTCGTTGTTTCGCTGCAGCAGGATGGCGGAAAAGATAAAGGCGGGAACCAGCGCAACCAGCGCCAGGACGAACAGATAGACCGCGATCGGCCGGGCCACACGGCTTCGTGATCTTTTCCTGGGCTCGGTGGCCACGGTTCCGTCAGCCATCGATAACCCCAAGATACATCTACTACGCCCCGAACAAAACCTGTGGCCTGCACAAACGAAGCGCAAGCGATTTGGTTCCTTCGCGACTCAACTTTTTCAGTTGCTGCCCAGGATGACCCGCTGCGGGTGGAAGTGTCCCGCTTCGACATAGCCCAGCGCGACCGGGGCGCCAGACTCGCTGGCCCACGCACTTTCGAGCCGCACCGGCGCGGATGCCCCGGTCAGAAGCACGGGGTTGCCATGGCGCAGCACCTGCGCCTGTTGACCGTTCAGCCGTACTTCAGGAAGCCCGCTCAGGCCGCTCGCCACAGGCATAACCGCGCCATCGGGATTTCGTTCAATATCTTCTATGCCGACAGCATCCGTGTCGCGGAACGGGCCGACCTGGGCGCGGTGAAGCGCCACCACGTGCCCCCGCGTGCCGAGCGCCCGCGCGAGGTCGCGGGCCAGCGCCCGCACATAGGTGCCCTTCTCGCAGGTCATCTCGAGTTCGGAGCGGTCGCCGTGGTGGACGACGAGTTCGAGTGCCTCGATGAACACCGGGCGCGGTTCCAGCACGACCGTCTCGCCGGCACGCGCCAGGTCATAGGCGCGCTCGCCGTCGATCTTGATCGCCGAGAAGGCCGGCGGCGTCTGCATGATCTCGCCGGTGAAGCCCGGCAGTGCGGCGCGGATCACCACCTCGTCGGGCCGCACGTCCGAGCGCTCGGTCACCTCGCCCTCGGCGTCGTCGGTAGAGGTTTCCTCGCCCCACTTGATGGTGAAACGGTAGACCTTGGTGCCATCCTGCACGATAGGCACGGTCTTGGTCGCCTCGCCCAGCGCGATCGGCAGCACGCCGGTCGCCAGCGGGTCGAGCGTGCCGGCATGGCCCGCCTTCTTGGCGCCGAGCAGCCAACGCACTTTCCCGACCGCCTGGGTCGACGTCATGTCATAGGGCTTGTTCAGGACGATCCAGCCTGAGACGTCCCGCTTCACCCGCTTTTCGTTGCTCACGGTCAGTCCGAGCCTTTTTCGTCTTCGTCGTCGTCATGCGCGAGGTCGCGCTGCACCCGATCGGAGCGCAGGATCGCATCGATCTTGCCGAACTCCTCGAACGTGTTGTCGACGTAGAAGCGGAGGTCCGGCGCGAACTTCAGGTCGAGTTCGGGCGCGATCCGGCCGCGGATGAACTTGTGGTGCCGGTTGAGGGCGGCCACCACGTCCTCGGCACCCTCGCCGCCGAGCGGCATCACGTAGGCGTTGGCGAGCTTGAGGTCGGGCGTCATTCGCACTTCGGGTACGGTGATGACCTTGCCTTCGAGCAGGGGATCCTCGATCTCGCCGCGGGCGAATACGGCGGAGAGGGCATGGCGGACGAGTTCGCCCACGCGCAGCATGCGCTGGCTGGGCCCCGTCGGCTTGTGACTGTCACGATTGTCGCGTTTCATCCGCCGGAATTAGGCGCTCGGCGCCTTTCCGTCAACGTGGCGTCGAAGCCGGGGCTGCTGACACGACATAACGGTGTGATGGAGGAGAGTCGCGAGCGGGGTTGACCTTGCCTGGCTCCTCCCGGTATTCAACCGATCGGTAAAACACGGCAGCGATGGACGACATGTACGGCTCGATCCGGATCCGCGGCGCGCGCGAGAACAATCTCAAGAACGTCTCGCTCGATATTCCCAAGCGCAAGATCACCGTGTTCACCGGCGTTTCCGGCTCGGGCAAGAGCTCGCTCGTCTTCGGCACCATTGCCGCCGAGAGCCAGCGGCTCATCAACGAGACCTATCCGGCCTTCGTCCAGCAGTTCATGCCGCATTACGGTCAGCCCGACGCCGACCTGCTCGAGAACATCTCGGCAGCCATCGTCGTCGACCAGCAGCGTCTCGGCGGCAACTCGCGCTCGACCGTCGCCACTGTCACCGACACGGCGCAGATGCTGAGGGTGCTGTTCTCCCGGCTCGGAACGCCCCGGCTCGGCCCGCCGGGGCTCTACAGCTACAACGATCCGCGCGGCATGTGCCCCGACTGCGAAGGCATCGGGCAGGTTGCCGCCATGAACATGGCTGCGGTCATAGACGAGACGAAGTCGCTCAACGCCGGCGCGCTGCTGCCGAAGGACTTCGCGGTCGAGTCATGGTGGTGGGAGATCTACCGCAACTCCGGCCTGTTCGACATGGACAAGCCGGTGGCCAGCTATACGG
>JAEYYP010000191.1 GCA_023428425.1 Pseudomonadota bacterium | reverse complement strand
GGTATTGACGGGCATCGGAGCGATCCCTAGAAGGCCCGCTCCCATAAAATGCGACGCGGCCGTCCCGACCGGGCGGCCGCTGTCGTTTCCGCCCTTCGATCAGCGAGACAGACGATGACGCGACATCATTGCGGCATGGATTTCGGCACTTCCAACTCCACCTTCGCGGTGGCGGGCGGCAACGCCCCGGCCCGGTTGCTGCCGCTCGAGGACGGCAAGCCGACGATCCCCTCGGCCATCTTCTTCTCGTTCGAGGCCGACACGGTGTTCTTCGGTCGGCAGGCGATGAACGAGTATGTGGCGGGCGGCGACGGACGGCTGATGCGCTCGATCAAGAGCGTGCTCGGCACTGCCCTCTTCGCCGACACCACCCGGGTCAAGCGCGAGGCGCTGGCCTTTTCCGACATTCTCGGCTTCTTCGTCGCCGAACTCAAGGCGAGGGCCGAGGCAGGGCTGGGCGAGGCGGTCGACCAGGTCGTCTGCGGCAGGCCGGTTCGCTTCGTGGACGACGACGACGCGGCCGATGCGTTGGCGCAGCGGCAGCTCGAAGCGGCCGTCCGCGCGCAGGGCTACAGGCATGTCGAATTCCAGTTCGAGCCCATCGCCGCCGCGCTCGACTACGAGCAGCAGGTGACGGGCGAGGAACTTGCGCTGGTGGCCGATATCGGCGGCGGTACGTCGGATTTCACCGTCATCCGGGTCTCGCCGGAGCGAGCCCGCTCCAGCGATCGCAAGGCCGATATCCTCGCCACGGCTGGCGTCCACCTCGGCGGAACCGATTTCGACCGGCTGCTGTCGCTCAAGAAGATCATGCCGCTGATCGGCTACGGCACCGAGACGGCCGACGGCAAGCGGCCGCTGCCCTCGGCGCCCTACTACGATCTCGCCACCTGGCACCGCATCAATCGGCTGTACAACGCCAGATCGATCGCGGAACTCCGCTCCACCGTTCGCGAGGCGAAATTCCCCGAACTGGCGGCAATGATGCTGGCCATCGTGGAGGACCGGCAGGGGCACAGGCTGGCGAGCCGGGTCGAGGAAGCCAAGATCGCCCTCAGCGAGGCGCCGCAGACCGAGTTCCGCTTCTTCACCCGCGACGTGGCCCTCGACAGCATCGTTGCGCTCGATGATCTGCACCAGGCCATCGCTGGGGCGACCGATGCGATCGCGCGGACCATCGAGGGCACCGTGGGAGCGGCCGGGGTCTCCACTGCCGCCATCGGCACGCTGATCCTCACTGGCGGCTCCACCAGAGTACCGGCGGTGGCCAGTGTGCTGCGCGCACTATTCCCGGCGGCCAAGGCCGTCGAGACCGACGCTTTCGGCAGCGTCGGTCTCGGCCTCGCGCTCGATGCGGCACGACGGTTTCGCTAAGCCTTAATCAGCCCTGCGCTACATTTGTCCTCCCACAGGGGCATTTTGGCGTGATTGGTCTGATCCGGTTGCTGGTGGCGGTTGCCGCCGCCGTGCTGGTGTTTCTCGTCGGCGGGCTCGGCGCGTTTGCATCGCTCGACCGGCTTCTCGCCGATGCGCGCTTCGCCGTTCTCAGTCAGCCGGCCAGCGGCGAAGTCGTGTTCGTCGAGATCGACAGCCAGAGCCTCGCCCAGATCGGCGTGTGGCCGTGGCCGCGCCAGCAGCACGGCGAGATCCTCGACAAGCTCATGGCGCTCGGCGCTGCCGACGTCGCCTTCGACATCGACTTCTCGTCGCGTTCGAGCGAGGACGGCGACGCGGCATTCGAGGCGGCGCTCCAGCGAGCCGGTGGCTTCACCTATCTCGCGAGCTTCGAACAAGCGAGCGGCGCGAGCGGGCGGCTGGCGCTCAGCATGCCGCTGCAGCGCTTCCTGGCTGAAGCGACGCCAGTGCTCGTCAACGTGAGCACGGACCGCCAGGGGTTGGTGGTGAGCGTGCCATCTGGCCTCGCGACGAGCGCAGGCACCATTCCCGCGATGCCGGTGGCGCTTTCGAGCGTGCCGGGACCGGATCCAGTGCTGATCGACTATGGCATCGACCTGCGGACGATCGATCGCATTTCAGTTGCTGCGCTGCTGAACGGCACCGTCGAGGTGGATCAAATCGCCGGCAAGCAGGTGATCGTCGGCGCCGGCGCGCTGGAACTGCGCGACATTTTCGCCGTACCGCGCTTCGGTTTCGTCCCCGGTCCGCTGATCCAGGCGATGGCCACAGAGACGCTGAAGTCCGGCCGCACCCTCGCGAGCTGGGGTGCCTGGGCCGCGCTCGTCGCGGCGCTCGCCGTTGCCGCAATCCTCGCGCCGCTCGGCCATCGGGCCACACCGCCCGTGGCGGCCGCCGCGACGGCGGCGGGGATGCTGACGATGGAACTGGGTGGCCTCGGGGCCTACGGTGTCTTCGGCGTCCTGGTCGACACCGCTGCATTCCATGTCACGCTCCTCGCCTTCCTGACCCTTCACACCGTCTACGCCTTCCTCGCCGAGTATGGCGCCCGGCAGCGGGCGCAGGCGCGCCTCGCCTATCTTGCGCAGCACGATGCCACCACCGGCTTGCTGTCGCGGCAGGGCCTGCTCGAAGCGCTGCGCTGGCAGACCCACCCTCACACCATTGTCGCGATCCAGCTCTTGCGACTCGACCTCGTGCGTGGCGCACTCGGGCAGGAAGTTCATGATCGCACCCTGAAGCTGTTCGCCGAGCGGCTTGACGGACTGGACCTCGGAACGCTCGCCCTGATCGGCGAGGACCGCTTCGCCCTCGCCGTTCCGCGGCGGCTGGCCGATCTCGAGGTGGAGCGGCTGGCGCTGCGCATCCGCTCGGCGGTCGAGCCGGAACTGGCCGTCGACGGGCATATCGTGCACGGCGACCTGGCGACTGGAGCGGCGCGGGGAGAGGAGTCGGCGGAGGTGCTGATCGGGCGCGCCGAACTGGCTCTGGCCGAGGCGCTGTCGCTGGGCAGCCGGACGCCGGTACAGTTTTCGCGCGAGCTCGACACCGGCATCGACCGGCGACGCCGGATGGATGCGGGGCTGCGCAAGGCACTCGCGTCGGGTGCGCTGCGCGTCGTGTATCAGCCGCAGATTCGCCTGTCGGATGCCGAGATCGTCGGGGTCGAGGCTCTGGTGCGCTGGCAGGATGCCGAACTTGGCGCGGTGTCACCGGCCGACTTCATTCCGCTGGCCGAGGAATCGGGGCTTATTGTCCCGCTCGGCGCCTTCGTGCTGCTGGAGGCCTGTCGCGAGGTGGCGGCCTGGGATTGGCCGGGCACGCTGTCGGTGAACGTCTCGCCCGCGCAGGTCCAGCTCACCGATGTTGGAACCACCGTCGAAGCGGCGCTCGCCATCTCCGGGTTGCCGGCCAGGCGCCTCGAGATCGAGATCACGGAGAGCCTGCTGGTCGATCGCAGTGGCCGGATCGAGCAGATGGTCGATACCTTGCGCCAGCGCGGCGTCGGCATTGCCATCGACGACTTTGGCTCCGGCTACTCGGCGCTGAGCTACCTCAGCACTTTTGCCTTCGACAAGCTGAAGATCGACCAGAGTTTCGTGCGTACGCTGACGAGCGACGCAGCCCAGGCCGACGTGGTGCAATCCATCATCGAGCTGGCCCGCAAGCTGGGCAAGGCAACCGTGGCCGAGGGGATCGAGACCGACGAGCAATGCGCCCTGCTTGCAGGACTGGGCTGCGATATCGGTCAGGGTTACCTGTTCGGCAGGCCGATGACCGGCGCGGAGATCCGCATGCTCGTGGCCCGCCGCAAGCAGAGCCAGGCTCTTACGCTAGAGCAGGTTCACGCCCAGGCTTAGGCCCGAGCCGGAATTGCCGTTTCCGTTTCCGTTGCCGCCGCCGTTGCCGTTGCCGCCGCCGTTTCCATTGCCGCCGCCGTTGCCGTTGCTGTTGCCATTGCCGACGGACGCCCCGGCGACGCCCGGAACGGTGACGGTGACCCCAGCCCCGCCGACACCAACCTCAACCTCGACGGAAGCGCCTGCGGAACCCTTGCCATTGTTTGTCTTCACCTTGACGTCCTCGCCGAGCTTCTTCAGCTGTCCGGGCGCTGTCGCCTTTCCCTGGGCGGCGTCATCCGGCAACACGAGTTCGCCCGCCTCGCTGAGAATCTTCGCCGCGGACCCGCTGCCACCGACAGTGAACGCACCGCCTTGGGCGACTGTAGCAGACTGGCCTGCTGCAATCAGGGTATTGAGCCCGCTGCGCTCGTCTTCGACAGCGACAAGGCCGCGTCGGACTTTCACCTGCGATTGCTTCGATGTCGTCTTCACCTCGAAGCGGGTGCCCTTGACCACCGCGGCGAGGTAGGGAGTCTGCACCGCAAAATGCCTGACGTTCTTGACCTCGGCCTCGATCGCGACAGTGCCGAAATGCTGCTGCACCGTCGTGAAGCGCTTGCCACCGGCCTTGTCGAAGATACGGATCTGGGTATTAGCGGAGATCTCGATGGTTTCGCCGCCTCGCTGCAGCATGGCCCTGCCATTGGCGAGGGTGCGGATTGCGCGCTCGTCTGGAACGACATCGCCGCGTCCGAGCGGTGCCCAGTCGTCGCCCACCAGTTGCAGCACTTCGCCGCGCAGCTTGGTCACCAGCCAATCGTCGGCGAAGGCACTTGCCGGCAGGGCGATCACGAGCAGCAAGAGAGCAGCGACAACCTGAATGACGCGAACCACGAACAGCCTCCTGGCTATCGGCCCTCCGCGGGCCGTTCGGTAGCGGTCTAGGCGCGCGAACAATTAACATTCGTTAACACGCACATTCCCGCCGCTCACACTTGAGCAGACGGTAAACGCCGCATGAGGGTGTTTTACGCACTTGCGTTGGACTCAGGCGGCGTGCCAACGCTCGAGAGGCGTCCCGTCAATGTAGAGATCGATCAGTTCGCATGCCCGAGCCACGGCGACGAACTGCCCTTCGCTGAGCTGGGCGGTCGCCTTGGTCGGCATCACAATGCCCGTTGCGACCTCGACGATGACGGCATCCCAGCATCGGGTCCGGGTGAGCGGGATGCGGTGGCCGCGATAGTGTTCAGTCAATCGGCCAACTCCCGGGACTCGGCTGCTACGTAAGTTCGCAACCGTAACGGAGTAAGCCAATATCCGGATCAATCACAATTGGTTCGGCTCGATCACAAATCCACCGGCCGTTGAAACCTGTGGATTCAACGGTGAATATTACCTCGCATTTACATAAAATCGTCGCGACGCGGCGTAAAGCTATCGATGAGCTTGCCGGCTGTGAGTGCTTTCACCCCATGCACGAGCCCTGACGGCACGATATACGCACCCCCGGCTCCAATAGTCTCGGTCACCCCGTCGATAGTCACCTCGAAAGTGCCCTCCGCGACGTAGCTCGTTTGCAGGTGCGGATGCGAGTGAAGCGCGCCGATCCCTCCCGCAACGAAGGTAAACTCCACCAGCATCAGGTCCGGCAGGTCGAGAATCACCCGACGGGTGGAGCCATCGAGCTGAGTGACCTTGCCGTCGGTCGGCTGCGCGAAAACCCTGGGCATGCTCATAGCTTGTAAGCCTTCCTGACGAGGTTGTAGGCGAGGTCACGGGCGACTTCGTGCGCCTCCTCCTCGTCGAGCCGGTGCTCGGTGTCGTGGCGGGCGAGGAAGGCGCAGTCGATGCGGCGGGCCACGTCGTGGCGGGCGGGTATCGAGGGGAAGGCGCGGGTGTCGTCGTTGAAACCGACGGTGTTGTAGAAGCCCGCCGTCTCGGTTGCCATCTCGCGGAACCGGCGCATGCCCTCGGGGCTGTCGTGGAACCACCAGGGCGGCCCGAGCCGCAGCGAGGGGTACACTCCCGCCAGCGGGGCCAGTTCGCGCGCGTAGCTCGATTCATCTAGCGTGAAGAGAATGATCGAGAGCCCCGGCTCGGTGCCGACCGCATCGAGCAGAGGCTTCAGCGCGCTCACGTAGTCTGTGCGGGTGGGGATGTCGAAGCCCTTGTCGCGGCCGAACTTCGCCAGCATGCCAGGCGAATGGTTGCGGAACGCGCCCGGGTGGATTTGCAGCACCAGCCCGTCATCGACCGACATGCGCGCCATCTCGGTAAGCATCTGGGCGCGGAACAGCGCCTTGTCGCGCCCATCGGCCTTGCCCGTCCGCACCTTGTCGAACAGGGCTCCTGCTTCCTTGGGACTGAGGTTAGCCGTCTCAGCCGTGGGGTGGCCATGATCCGACGAGGTCGCGCCGAACTCCTTGAAATAGGCGCGGCGCTTGCGGTGCGCCGCGAGGTAACCGGCAAAGTGCCCGGTATTCTCGCCGGTGATCTGCCCCAACGTGTCCAGATTCGCGCCAAACCCGGCAAAGTCGGGGTCGACGACCGAATCCGGCCGGTAGGCGGGTACAACGCGGCCCTTCCAGCCGCTCTCGCGGATCATCCTGTGCCACTTGAGGTCGTCGTTCGCCGCGTCGGTAGTGGAGATGACTTCGAGGTTGAAGCGCTCGAACAGGGCTCGCGGCCGGAACGCATCGGTTTCGAGCTGGGCGGCGATCCGGTCGTAGATCGCATCGGCGTTCTGCTCGTTCAGCCGCTCGGCGATGCCGAACAGCGTCGCGAAGGTGTGGTCGAGCCACATCCGGGTCGGCGTGCCGCGGAAGAGGTAGTAATGCTGCGCGAACAGCCGCCAGATCTTGCGCCCATCCGTCTCGACAGCCGAACCATCGGTCGTCGGCACGCCCAGGTCCTCGAGCCGGATGCCCTGGCTGAACAGCATGCGGAACACGTAGTGATCGGGGACGATCAGCAGTTGCGCCGGGTCGGGGAATCTCTCGTTCTCGGCATACCAGCGCGGCTCGGTATGGCCGTGCGGCGAAACCAGCGGCAGGTCCCTGACCCCGGCATAAAGCGACCGCGCGATCCCGCGGGCCTTGGGCTCGGCATCGAACAGCCGGTCGTCGTCGAGTAGTGCCATGATCGTTTCCTCCGAACCGATTGGTTACTTAGCCGGGCGGAGGATGTCAAAGCCGCGGTGGTACTACTTGTCGACCAGCCCGTAACGGCGGGCCATCTTCGTCACGCTCTCGATCACCCGTGCCCTGAGTTCCGGCGGCCCCAGAACCTCCACATCGTCTCCGACCTTGATCAGCTCGTGGCTGGCCCAGGCCGGCTCTTCGACTGGAATGTCGAATTCGGCCCAACCCTCGGCGTCCGTCACGAGGTCGAGCGCCTCGATCGTTCGTTTCAGCGTATCGCTCAGGTCCCGCAGTTTGCGACGCCCCACCGGGTTGGCCCGCACCCGCGCCGTGCCGATGTAGATGTCGCGCTCGAACTGGCGGGTCGATTCCTCCCAGTAGCGCGGCAGGTCGAAATCCCTGGGCCGCGAGAAGGTCTCGGAGGTCAGCTGCAGCGTCAGGATCTGGGAGAGTTTGTAGGTGCGCGGGTTGCCGTCGCGCTGCGCCACCACGTACCAGATACCGCCCTTGAGTACGAGGCCGAGTGGGTCGATCACCCGGTCGCGGATCTCCTTCCAGCTCTGGTAGCGGATCGAGAGCCTCGTCTCGCTCCAGACGGCCTCGGCCACCAGCTTGAGGAATTCCGGCTTGTGTCCGGGCTGGAACCAGCCGCGCGGATCGAGGTGAAAGCACGAACTCATGCGCCGCGCCTCGGCCTGCCAGTCGGCGGGCAGCGCTGCCAGCAGCTTCAACTCGGCCGCCGCCGCCTCGTCGCCGAGACCGAGTTCGCCGGCTGGCCCCGGCAGCCCCGAAAAGAACAGGGCCCGGGCCTCGGGCGCCGTCAGTCCGTTGAGCCGCGTCTTCCAGCCATCGAGCAGGGCGAAGCCGCCGTTGCGCCCGGTCTCGGCATAGACCGGAACACCGGCGGCGCTCAGCTGGTCGATGTCGCGATACACGGTGCGCACCGAAACCTCGAGCTGTTCGGCCAGCGTTTCGGCACTGGTGCGCCCGCGGGTCTGCAGAATCATCAGGATGGTGAGGAGGCGACTTGCACGCATGGCAACGTTCTAGCGCAAGTACCCTGCCAGAGGATGTCAGGATTATCGCGGCGATTTCGCGTGGCGGAACCCGGCATGCAGACAGGCTTGCCGGCATCAGCTACACAGATTAGAATTATTCTAATCTGAATGGGATAAGTGATCATGCTGTCTAGATTTCTGAACCAAGGCCGGCGCGATTTCGATTCGCTCGACGAGCGCGAGATCCTGTCGCTGGCGGTCGCGGCGGAGGAGGAGGACGGCGCCATCTATGCCGAGATCGCCACCCGCCTTGCTGACCGCTACCCGGCCACGGCCAAGGTCTTCGAGGGCATGGCCGTCGAGGAGGATGGGCACCGCAAGCGCCTGCTGGACCTCTACACCGAGAAGTTCGGCACCCGCCTCGTGCCGATCCGGCGCGAACATGTGCGCGGCTACATCACGCGCAAGCCGATCTGGCTGACCGAAACCCTCACCCTCGAGGCGGTGCGCCAACTGGCGTGGGAAATGGAAACCGGCGCGAGCCACTTTTACGAGGCCGCTGCGCACCGCGCCACGGATGTCGCGATTCGCCGCCTCCTGGGCGACCTGGCCGTCGACGAACGCAAGCACGCCGACCTCGCCGACCGGCTCGAGGCGCAGGCGCTCGGCCCCGAGGAGAAGGCGGCAGAGAAGTCGGAGGAACATCGCCAGTTCCTGCTGACCTATGTGCAGCCTGGCCTCGCCGGGCTGATGGACGGATCGGTCTCCACCCTGGCGCCCGTGTTCGCCGCGGCCTTCGCCACAGGCGATACCTGGTCGACCTTTCTCGTCGGCCTTGCTGCCGCGGTGGGCGCCGGTATCTCGATGGGCTTCACCGAGGCCGCGTCGGACGATGGCAAGCTCACCGGGCGCGGCTCGCCCATCAAGCGGGGCCTCGCCGCGGGTATCATGACCGCCGTCGGCGGTCTGGGACACGCGCTGCCCTACCTGATCCACGATTTCTGGATCGCCACCGGCGTAGCGATCGCGGTGGTGATCGTCGAACTCTGGGCCATCGCCTTCATCCAGCAGCGCTACATGCAGACGCCGTTCTGGCGCGCCGTGCTGCAGGTGGTGCTGGGGGGCTCCCTGGTCTTCGCCGCCGGCATCCTGATCGGCTCGGCCTGAGCGTGCCACCGTCGCAAATCGTGCACGGCACCGCCGATCCCCCGTTGACACGCCCTGCCCCTTCACCTACGTAGCGGCGCCCATCGGTTTGCCCTGGTGGCGGAATTGGTAGACGCGCACGGTTCAGGTCCGTGTGTTTAACGACGTGGAGGTTCGAGTCCTCTCCAGGGCACCAATCTGCTGATGCGAAAAAGGCCTCCCGTTCGGGGGGCCTTTTGCTTTTCCGGGGACTGTGGTGGACGCCGGTGGCAAGTCAGAGCTTGCCCATCGCAGCGGCGAGGGGAAGCAGCAGCGCCGTGGCGACCAGAATGAAGAACCACAGCCGCATGGCGATCGTTGCGAGCATGCGTAAAGCCCTCCGAGGGTTTTTATCCACCGCCGCAACCAGGCGGATATAACATAAGTTACAAGCGTTTGAAGCGTTGTTGCCCACAGCGCGCGGCACGCCACCGGTCTTGCTCGGCGTGCCAGTCGCTCCCTGCCCGCGCCCCGAGACTTTGCAAGACAGATTAACTTTAACGCCTAACCATCAAGACCGACGTCACTGGCATGATACTGGCGTCAATCCATGCAATTAAGTAAAACTTCATCATGAGTTACGTGGTGGGTTCCGTGTCGCCTTCTGACTACCTTCGCGCCATTCTGCAGCGAGAGGCCGTGGATACCGCAGCAAATGCGCCGTTGCGCGGTCTCGAGGCGCAGGTTCTGTCACTTTGCGAAGCCTGGGCGGGACGATACCTGCTGGAAGTTTACCCCACGGGCGCATTCGAGAAGGGCACGGCCAACCAGTCCGGTATCAGTATAGACTTCGTCGTTTCACTGAGCCCGCAGACTCCATTCCTGACGCGACAGATCTACGAGTCTCTCTGGCAGCATCTCGGGCGCAACGGGTTCAATCTCGAGCGCCGCGCGGTCTCCATTGGCCTCCGTCTCGACGGCGCGACAGTCGACATCGTACCGGCGAAGCGCGAGTCGCTGCACAACGACATCCAGGAGATTGTCTCGACCCGTCGCAACACGGCGATGAAGACCAACCTCAATCATCACGTGCTCGACTTGATCGAAAGTGGCCGGCGCGAGGAGATCCGCGTGCTGAAGCTCTGGCGTGACCAGCACGGCCTCGATTTCCCGAGCTTCTACCTGGAGCTGTCGACGATCGCGGCGCTGCGCCGCCGGCCGCTCGGCGAACTCGCCGACAATGTGTGGGCCGCCTTGGGCTATTTCGAGCAGTTGTTCGTCGGCCGGGCGATCCTCGACCCCTCGAATGCCAACAACGTGGTGTCTGCCGAAATGACCACCAACGAGAAGATGGCGATCGCCGCCGCCGCCACGGCAACACGCGCCACCCGCAGCTGGTCGGAAATCATCACCTGAGCTTGCCTGCCCGCCGCAAGCTCCGCTTAAACCCCTCCTGCTATGAATATGTGCAACCGCCTGACGGCTCTGCCGGCGGCGTTGGGAGAAGACCGATGTTCGATCACAAGGAGACACTGTTCCATGTCGCCAGCCAGCTGACACGGCGGCTGGCCAACGGTGTACGCGAGAGCCTTGCACCCCTCGGGCTGCACCCGGCGCAGTTCACGGCGCTGTGCGAAATCGGCGAGCGCGAGGGCCTGACCCAGGCGGAGCTGGCGACCCGACTGGAGCTCGAACAACCCGGCGTGGCGCGAACCCTTGCGGCCTTGGCCGAAGAGGGTTGGATCGAAAAAAGCACGCTAAAGGGTCGTGCCCAAGGCCTCTACCTGAGCGAACGCGCCCGCGCGGTCCTGCCCGACGCCATCCGCGCCGTCGCCGATGCCGACCGCGCTGCGATGGCCAGCCTCAGTCGCACAGAGGCTGCGCAACTGATCGACGGTCTCAGCGAACTGGTCGCCGCCAACCGGGCGTGATGGCCCGCGACGTCACCGTCACGGGCCGGGGCCTCGTCTCACGCCGCGACGCGCAGCCAGGTCGGGGCGATCGAGGTCCCCTGCCCGAGGCCGTAGCCCAGGCGGATGTTGAGCATGCCGACCGGCTCGATCAGGCGAGCGGCATCGAGCGCACCCGTCTTCTCGACGGCGAACCCGGCGGCCTGCACCAGCTCTGAAACAGCGGTCACCGCAGCCTCGTCATTGCCGGCCACGAAGACGGGGACCTCGGCCGTCACGGCGCGCGGCGCGGCGAAGAGGCCGGCAAAGATCGTGTTGAACGCCTTCACCACTTTTGCGCCGGGAGCCGCCTGCTGCAGTTCCTCGGCGGCCGACGTGGTGTGGCCCAGCTTTAGGCCCGAGAAATCGGCAGTGATCGGGTTGGTCATGTCGATGACGGTCTTGCCGTTCAGGTCGAGCGTCCGGGCGGCTTCGATCGCCGCATCGTAGGGCAGCGCGAGGACGACGATGTCGGCGCCGTTCACCGCCTCGGCATAGCCGAACTGGCCGGCCTGCGGCGCGCGGGCGCCGAGCTTCAGCGTCGCCTTGCCTGCGAGGCGGGCAGCGAGGCCCTTGCCCATGTTGCCCTGGCCGAGGATTGCGATGGTGGTCATGTTTCTCACTCCGTTGGTGTTCGTGGTGAGAGTGATGTAGACCGATACAACTGATCGCAGAATTGTCGGCGTAGGCGTTTCACAATCACACTGAGGTATCGAATGGTCGATCTCGAAAGCCTCGAAACCTTCGCCACCGCCGTGCGAACCGGCAGCTTTGCCGCCGCCGCGCGCGTGCTCGGCATCACGCCGGCCATGGTCGGCCGTCGTATCCAGGCGCTGGAGACCAGTTATGGTGCCCGCCTCATCGAGCGGACGACCCGGGCGCAGCGGCTGACCGAAGCGGGCGAGGCGTTCCTCGCACGCGCCGAAGCGGTTCTCGACGCGGCGCGCGACCTCGACGATTCCATGCGCTCGACCCCCGGGCTTCTCGAAGGCCGCATCCGCATGACCGGTCCGGCGACGCTGGGCGTCTTCTGCCTCGCTGCGATCGCCGCGCGGTTCCAGGCGCAGCACCCGGCGGTGACGGTCGAGATGGTCCTCACCGATCGCCGCATGGACCTGATATCCGAGGGGCTCGATTTCTCGGTGCGCGTGGGCGAACTGCAGAACTCGGCGATGATCGCCCGCCATGTCGGCACCTATCGGCTGGTGCTCGTCGCGAGCCCGGTGCATATCGAGCAGCACGGCATGCCGCGGACGCCGGCCGAGCTCGCGGAGGCGCGCTGCCTGATCAACCTCAACATGAGCCCGCGCAACCGCTGGCCGTTCAGCCGTGACGGACGCCGCGAAGTGGCGGAGGTGCAGGGTGGCCTGCAGATCGACAACGGCGAGGCGTTGCGCGCTGCGCTGCTCGAACACGCCGGCATCGCCTACCTGCCGCTGGACCTCGTGGCCGACGACCTCGCCTCAGGCAGGCTCATCCGCGTCATGTCCGATTGGGAGACAATGACGCTACCCATCCACCTGCTGCACCCTTCGCGCCGGGTAACGCGCCGGGTGTCCGTGCTGATGGAGGCGATCGCCACTGAACTGAGGCGCACCCACCCCAACAGGGGCTAGCGGCTCGAAACCTCTACGCGCTCGGGGTCGGCTTCAGTGGTGCGAAAGCCAGGCAGCAGCACCAGCCCGAGCAGCGCAATCACCCATATGGCTCCGCGCATATAGGCTTTGTGTGTACGCGTTACTGTCATTTACGCCCCCTCCGGAAGACCCTAACAAGTCCTCGTCGGGCAGCAAAGCGCGGCGCCGTAACGCTATCGTGACAGCAGGTGACGCGCCCACTTGCGCACCCCCGCCTTTCCCCGTATAGAGCCGCCTTCCGACGGACCGCCCGGCCGAAAGGCATGCCGTGGCGGCCCAGAATGCTGGCTCCGACAGGAGCCGCCTCAAGACCAGGTAAGCAAAATGCCCAAAATGAAGACCAAGTCTGGCGCCAAGAAGCGCTTCAAGATGACTGCGTCCGGCCGCGTCAAGGCCGGTGTCGCAGGCAAGCGTCACCGTCTCCTCAGCCACGATGCAGACTACATCCGCTCTCACCGGGGGACCAAGATCCTCAAGAAGGGCGATGAAGGTCTGGTCAAGTGGTACATGCCGTATAACCGCTAAGGAGAGAGCACGATGAGCCGCGTCAAAAGAGGCGTTACCGCCCACGCCCGTCACAAGAAGGTTCTGAAGGCCGCCTCCGGTTTTTACGGTCGCCGCAAGAACACCATCCGTACTGCCAAGGCCGCCGTCGACAAGGCCGGCCAGTACGCCTACCGCGATCGCCGCGCCAAGAAGCGCAACTTCCGCGCCCTGTGGATCCAGCGCATCAACGCCGCGGTCCGCGATCACGGCCTGACCTACGGTCGATTTATCGACGGCCTCGCGAAGGCTGAGATTGCCGTCGACCGCAAGGTGCTCTCCGATCTCGCGATCACCGAGCCCGCAGCGTTCGCCGTGCTGGTTGCGCAGGCCAAGAAGGCACTGGGTTATCTCGAATCCCTCGAGACCACGACCCACGCCCGTATCTCGGCCTAACCACCAGTTACGCAGCTAGCCTTTTCCGAGGCCACACGCTAAGCCTTGCGCCGCCCCGAACCCGGGGATGGCGCGGGGCTTTTTCTTTTGGCCCTCGCAGTAAAATCCGGAACGCCAGATATGTCCCTCGACGCCCAGATCGCCTCCCTTCGCGCCGAAATCAGCGCTGCCACATCCGCCGCCTCCGACGAAGCCGCCATCGAGGCCGTGCGCGTCGGCGCGCTGGGCAAGAAGGGGTCGGTCTCCGCGCTCCTCGCGACGCTCGGCTCGATCGCCCCCGAGGAACGCAAGTCGGCTGGAGCGGCCATCAACGGGCTGAAGATCGAAGTCACCGCGCTGATCGAAGCCAAGGCCGCCGAGTTGGCGAAGTCCGCCCTCGATGCCCGCCTCGCCGCCGAGCGCCTCGACATCACCCTGCCGCTCAAGCCCGCGCCCACTGCCGAAGGCCGCATCCATCCGGTCAGCCAGGTGATCGACGAGATCACCGCCATCTTCTCAGACATGGGCTTTTCGATCGCCGAAGGGCCGGACATCGAGACCGACTGGTACAATTTTACCGCGCTGAACTTCCCAGAGGGGCATCCGGCGCGCGAGATGCACGACACCTTCTTCATGGCGCCCTCGCCCGATGGCATCAAGCGTGTGCTCCGCACCCACACCTCGCCGGTGCAGATCCGCACCATGCTGAAATCGAACGAGAAGCCGGCCGCGCCTTACCTCACCCCGGCAATCGATCCGCCGATCCGCGTGGTGATGCCGGGCCGCACCTATCGCCACCACAGCGACCAGACGCACACGCCGATGTTCCACCAGGTCGAAGGCCTCGTTATCGACAAGTCGAGCCACATCGGCCAGTTGCGCTGGGTGCTGGAAGAGTTCCTCAAGGCCTTCTTCGAGGTCGACAACGTCACGCTGCGTTTCCGCCCCAGCTTCTTCCCCTTCACCGAGCCGTCGATGGAAGTCGACGTGCAGTGCGATCGCTCGGGCTCCGAAGTGAAGATCGGCGAGGGCAGCGACTGGCTCGAAATCCTCGGCTGCGGCATGGTGCATCCCAACGTGCTCAGGAACTGTGGCCTCGACCCCGACGTCTACCAGGGCTTTGCCTGGGGCATGGGCATCGATCGCATCGCCATGCTGAAATACGGCATGAACGACCTCCGCGCCTTCTTCGACGCCGACAAGCGCTGGCTCGACCATTACGGCTTCCGCCCCCTCGACCTGCCGACCCTGTTCGGCGGGCTGTCGAGCTGATGCCGCCATGCGCGGCTTCGACGTCCTCGCATTCATGAAGATGGCCAAGGCGACCCCCGTGGGCCGCCGGCTGCTGCCGCATGGCGCACCGGACGGCACCTTCGCATGCTTCGTGCGCGAGATCCGCTACTGGTCGGGCCCGCGCGCCGGCGAGACGGAAAGCCTCGAAGGCGGGGAATGGGAGCTCGACGTCATTACCGACCAGAACCTCCTCTGGGAGTTCGAGGACGCCGAGAGCAAGCATAATGGCCTCCCGCTCGAGATCGCGTACCGTCCGGGCGGCGTCGACCAGCTCGTCGCCCACAATGCCGATTTCAGCCTGGTACTGCGCATCGCGCTCGGGCCGAACCAGGAAACCAACCCCACCAGCTTCGTCGCGCTCGGCACCAATGTCGCGCTGACGGGCATCTGCTACTTCCAACCGCGAGTTACGCCATGAAGTTCACCCTCGATTGGCTCAAGGAGCATCTCGACACCACCGCCTCGGCCGAGGAGGTCGGCAAGGCGCTGACCATGATCGGCCTCGAGGTCGAGGAGATCGTCGATCCGGCCGAGAAGCTGAAGCCCTTCGTGGTCGCTCATATCGTCGAGGCGAAGCCGCATCCGAACTCCGACCACCTCAACCTCTGCAAGGTCGATGCCGGCACCGGCAGCCTGATCGACGTCGTCTGTGGCGCGCCCAACGCGCGAACCGGCCTCAAGTCGGTGTTCGCCGCCCCCGGCACCTACATCCCGGGCAAGGATTTCACCCTCAAGGCCGGCGTCGTCATCCGCGGCGAGAAGTCGGACGGCATGCTCTGCTCGGCCGCCGAGCTCGAACTCAGCAACGACCATGACGGCATCATCGAGCTCCCCGCCGATGCGCCCATCGGCGTCGCCTATGTCGAGTACGCCAGGCTCGGAAACACGGTGATCGACATCTCGATCACCCCCAATCGCGGCGACGCCACTGGCGTCTACGGCGTGGCGCGCGATCTCGCGGCGTTCGGGCTGGGCACGCTGAAGCAGACCGATATGTCGCCGGTGCCCTCGAAGGGCCCGTCGCCCATCCCGGCCCTGCCGCACAATTTCGCCGCTGGCGAACCCAAGGCCATCCGCAAGTTCGCCGGCCGCCTGTTCAAGGGCATCAAGAACGGCCCGTCGCCCGACTGGCTGCAGCAGCGGCTGCGCGCCGTCGGCCTCCGTCCGATCAACGCCGTGGTCGATATCACCAACCTCGTGTCGCTCGGCTGGGGCCGGCCGCTCCACGCCTACGACGCCGACAAGATCGTCGGGCAGGCAGTGCTGCGCAATGCGAAGCCCGGCGAGGAATTCGATGCGCTCGACAACAAGGTGTACACCCTCGACGAGACGATGACCGTCATCGCCGACGATCTCGGCCCGCTCTGTCTCGGCGGCGTCATGGGCGGCATCCGCTCGGGCACCACCGACAGCACCGTCAACGTGCTGATGGAATGCGCCAGCTGGGACCCCGACCTCATCGCCCAGACCGGCCGCAAGACCGGCATCGTGTCCGACGCCCGCTACCGGCTCGAACGCAATGTCGACCCGGCGCTGACCGAACCCGGCCTCGAACTCGCCACCCGGCTGATGCTCGAGCTGGTCGGCGGCGAGGCGATGGAGCCGGTGATCTCGGGCGAAGACGTGTTCCCCAACACGGTCGTTGAATTCCCGCTGTCCGAAGTCGAACGCCTCACCGGCCTTCGCACCTCGGCCGAAGAGATCGAGGCTATCCTCGCCCGCCTCGGCTTCAAGCTGGACGGCGCCGGCAACACCCGCACGGTGGCTGTCCCGTCCTGGCGTCCCGACGTCACCATGAAGGCCGACCTCGCCGAGGAAGTGATGCGCATGGTCGGCGTCGACAACGTGCCGGTCGATCCGCTGCCGCGGCTCAACCATGTCGCCCCGCGCATGCTCACCACGCTGCAAAACCGCCGCCGCCTCGCCCGCCGCACGCTCGCGGCCCGTGGCCTCGACGAGGCAGTGACCTGGTCGTTCATCCCGGCGGCGGAAGCGGGGCGGTTCGGTGGCGGCGCGCCCGAATTGAAGCTCGCGAACCCAATCGCTTCGGAGCTGACCGACATGCGGCCGTCGCTGCTTCCCGGCCTGCTTTCGGCGGCCCAGCGCAACACCAATCGCGGCTTTGCCGACCTGAAGCTGTTCGAAGTCGGCCAGGTATTCCACTCGGTCCTGCCCGAGGGCCAGCGCACCTATGCCACCGGCATCCGCCTGGGCGCCACGCGCCACTGGCAGGGCGCCGGCAAGGTATCGGTGTTCGACGCCAAGGCCGATATCGCCGCCCTGCTCGATGCCATGGGCCACGACATCGACAAGCTGCAGCTCGTCGCCGAGCCCGCGCCCTGGAGCCATCCGGGCCGTGGCGGCCGCATCCAGCTCGGTCCGAAAGTGATCATCGGCTGGTTCGGCGAACTGCATCCGAACGAGCTCGCGGCCTACGACCTCACCGGACCTGTCGCTGCCTTCGAGCTCGATCTCGACGCCATCCCCGAGCCGCGCAGGAAGGCGACCCGCGCCAAGCCGGCGCTGAAGCTTTCGGACCTCCAGCCGGTCAGCCGCGACTTCGCCTTCGTGGTCGATCGCGACGTTGCCGCCGACAAGATGCTGCGCGCGGCGAAGAATGCCGACAAGGCGCTGATCACCGGCGTCGATGTCTTCGACGTGTTCGAGGGCAAGGGGGTCGGCGAGGGGAAGAAGTCGGTCGGCATCGCCGTCACGCTGCAGCCGGTCGACAAGACCCTCACCGACGAGGAAATCGAGAAGGTGGCCTCAGCCGTCGTCGCAGCCGTCGCCAAGGCCACCGGCGCCACCCTGAGGACCTGATGCTCGCAACCGCCGGACGCTTGCTCGGTCTGGCGGTTGTCCTCGCCACCCTCGTCCTGAGCCCGGCGCTCGGCTATGCGAATGCCCATGTGCTGCTGATCTTCGGGGCTTTTGCCGCCTTGCTGGTGGCCACAGCGCGTGTTGCTCCCCCCTTCCGCCCTGCCGGGCACCTTCCCCCGCAGGCGGGAGAAGGAGACTCGTGGGCCGCGCGGTGGACAGAACGCCCATCCTCTCCCGT
>JAEYYP010000341.1 GCA_023428425.1 Pseudomonadota bacterium | reverse complement strand
CTCGACAACCATGCCGGGGTGACGGCGACGCGGACCGTTCTTGGCCTCCAGTGCCCGCTGCAGCGGAGTGGGGTCGGCGAAGGGCTTGTCGAAAAGCGCGCCCTCGTCGGCCGGGTTGGCCGGCATGGCGTCGGCAACCCGCGGCGGGGCGGAGAGCACGGGTTCGGGCTCGTACTCCAGCGTCGGGGACACGGCGATGGACGGGTCGTCGCGCTCGATCTCCGCCAGCAGCGGCGCGATCGGGTCGGCCGACGCCTCAGGCTCCGCCGCGACGGCCGGCTCTGAATCCGCGGAGACTTCCAGATCTGGCTCGGGCGGCAGTGCGAGCGCTGCCGGCTCCGGCACCGGGGTCACCGCGCGGGCCGGGAAGGCCGGCTCCACGGCGAGCGGCAGTGGCTCCGGGCGGGCTACCGATTGCTCCAGCCGGGCCAGACGATCATTGACCTCGCGGATGGTGGCCTCGAGGGACGAGCCGTCGTCGGCGGGCCGGTCGGCGGCAACACGCTCCATCACGCGGCCGAGGCGTTTCTCCAGCTCGGCATAGTCCGCCTCGCCCATTCCGGCGCGCGGCTCGCGGTCGGCAAGGGCGGCGCTGGTGCGCTGAGCCACCTTGTCGGCGAGGGCTTCGAGATCGGTCGCGAGCTCATTGGGGGCGCTGTAGAGCTTGGCGAGGCCGGTGAGCTGCTCGCCTGTCTGGTCCATGCGCGCCACGAGCTGGCGTACCTGCGCCTCGAGCTGGCCGACATTGAGTTCCGGCGGATTGGCGACCTTGTCGGAGATGACCTCGAGCTGGCTCTCGATGGCGGCAAAGCGGGGTTCGATCGCCTCCACCACGGCCGAGCGCATCGCATCGACATCGGCCTTGAGCACCTTGGCGGCGGCGGGGCCGCGCACTTCGATGTCGGAGATGCGCTGGTTGAGCGCGTCGACGAGTTCGATCAGGCCCTGCGGCTGCTGCGGGCCCTTCATGGCGGCGGCGAAGCGCTGCAGTTCGTCGGTGATCTTCTCGAGTTCGGCCGGCGGCATGGCCATCTGCCGCTCGATGCCGTCGACGCGATCATAGATCGCGCGCACGCCGTCCTCGATGGCCTTCATGGCGTCGCGCAGGCCGGGCGGGGGCGCATCGGCGCGGTTGGCGACCTGCACCTGGAGATCGGCAAGGCGGCCTACCGTGGCGGTGACGTCGTCGAGACGACGGCTGAGGCCGGTATTGTCGGTCTTGTCGACGAGCTGGACCTGAAGGTCGGCGAGCTTGCCGACGGTCGCGGTGACATCGTCGAGACGCCGGGTCAGGCCGGACGTGTCTGCGCGATCGACCAGCTTCACCTGCAGGTCGGCGAGGCGGCTCACCGTGGCCGTGACATCGTCGAGGCGGCGGTTGAGTCCCGCCGTGTCGGTCTTCTCGGTCAGCTGGACCTGCAGGTCGGCGAGGCGGCCGACGGTGGCGGTCACGTCGTCGAGGCGCTGGGTGAGGCCGGAGGTGTCGGAACGGTCGGCGTAGGCCTTCTGCAGCTCGGCGAGCTTCGCGACAGTCTGGCTGACATCGTCGAGGCGGCGATTGATCGCCGTCACGTCGATCTGCGGCTCGCGCGCGACCAGCTTGGCCAGGCCGGCGATCTGGCCTTCGAGCCGCTTCACCTGCCCGGTTTCACCTACGGCGCCGGCCAGCAGCTCGACTACCTGGCTCAGTTGCCCGACCTGGTCGGCGATTTCCTTGACGTTGGCAGTCTGGCCACGGGCCTGTGAGCGCAGTTCACCCTCGAAGCGCTCGAGGCGGGCCGAGATGCTGCCCACCGCCTCGGCCAGTTCGTCGAAGCGTGGCATCTCGGGGGAACGCGCCGGGGCGAGCGGCGGGACCACCTGCGGTGGGGGTGCGAAGTGACGGGAGCGGATCTGCTGGATGGCGGATTCGAGCGTGTCGCGCGGATTGGGCGCGACGGGGGCGGCTGCCACCTCGTCACGTTCTGAGAAGCGGGAGACGGCGCGCTGCACCGAGCGCAGGGCCTCGCGATGACGCGTCTCGGGCTCGATCTCGGTGACCTGGTGGCGCAGGTCGCGCATGCGCTCGGTCAGCCCCTGGTAGCCGGGCTCGGGCTGGGTGCGGGCCACCTGGGTCTCGACCTGATCGAGCAGGGCCACCAGCTCGCTCCGCAGGTCCTGCCATTCGCCGGCATCGGCTTGCTGATCGTACTGGGGGTTGGCGCGGACCATTGACGGTTCCCGGAGAGGTTTCAGGGACGCTTCCCTGAGAAAAGTGCCGGCCGATCACCCAGTTAGGGCCATGGCCTGTCCTCCACTTTTGGGAAAACATGGTAAAGATCGGGTTAAGCAGCGATGCATTTTGCAACGAAGCTGGTGATCGCGTTAAGTTTTCGTGGCTCGCCGCCCGTCTTTAGTGGGATATAAAAGTGGGAACCCGCTTGTTACCAAGGCCCGCAGAGGAGAGCTGCCCAAGCCCATGACCAGACGGCGCATCATCATCGTAGACGATCACCCGCTGTTCCGCGCCGCGTTGAAGCAGACGCTGGCCGGCGGCGATCCCTCGATCACGGTCGAGGAGGCGGGCGACATCGCAACGCTGACCACGGCGCTCGAGGCGGATCGCGAGTGCGACCTGGTGCTGCTGGACCTCAACATGCCCGGTTCGCGCGGCTTCTCGGGCCTGCTGCTGCTGCGCGCCCAGTATCCCGAAATCCCGGTGATGATCATTTCGGCCGTCGACGAGGGCACCGTGGTGCGCCGCGCCTTCGAGCTCGGGGCCGCTGGCTACCTGCACAAGTCGGTGGGGCCGACCGATATCCGCCGCGCCATCGAGATGGTGCTCTCGGGCGAGGTCTACGTGCCCGACGGCATGGAACTGCCGGCCGAGGATGCGCAGTCGGCGCTGATGCAGCGGCTCGCGACGCTGACGCCGCAGCAGATCCGTGTGCTGATGATGCTCAGCGACGGGCTGATGAACAAGCAGATCGCCTACGAGCTCTCGATCTCGGAGGCGACGGTGAAAGCGCATGTCTCCGCGATCCTCCAGAAACTCGACGTCGACAGCCGCACCCAGGCGGTGATCGCGGCGAGCCGGATCGAGGAAGGCCAGTTCGCCGAACTGCTATCTCCGCACGACCACTGAGGCTCTTTCAGCCTGTATGCGTTCCTTTTTGGGCCGCTTGCCTCCCGCACACGCCCACCCGCCCCCTTGCGGGGCGGGTAGCGAAGCTTGTGAGCGAAGCGAGTTAGCGAAGCTAGGGAGGGGGTATCGGCCACCCACCAGCGTCCTGCATACCCCCCTCCTAGCTCCACTAGGCGGCTTTGCCGCCAAGCTACGCTACCTCCCCCGCAAGGGCGGGAGGTGGGCGCGCGCTCCATCAACTGCCCCAGACCAACCCCTTTCAATCACCAGTAAATCGGTCGAGTTAAGCCTCTGGCGTTGCTGATTTTTCCGCGAATTGTGAAGTCACTAACCTGCTCTTTGCATTTTGCCGCTTAAGCTCACGGCAATTCGCGAAAACTGTCGCATTTTCGTCTCCGCCGAGCGCTAGGCCGAGAATGCCCCAGCGCCAAGTGGACGCCACCCGTGCAGATCTATCTGCCGATCGCCGAGCTTTCGATGAACCTGTTCTTCCTTGTGGGGATCGGGGGAGCGGTCGGATTCCTGTCAGGACTGTTCGGCGTCGGCGGCGGCTTCCTGCTGACGCCGTTGCTGATCTTTTCGGGCGTTCCATCGTCGGTGGCCGTGGCTTCGGTGACCGGCCAGGTGGTGGCCGCCTCGACCTCCGGCGCGCTCAGCTACTACCGGCGCGGTCAGATCGACCTGCACCTGTCCATTTACCTGGTGCTCGCCAGTATCCTCGGCTCGTTCGTCGGAGTGTGGATCTTCGGTGTGCTCAGGGCTCTGGGCCAGCTCGACCTCTTCATCTCGCTGGGCTTCCTGATCCTGCTGGGGTTCGTCGGTACGCTGATGATGATCGAGGCGGTGCGCTCCATCATGAAGCGTCGCGCCGGCATTGTGGTGCGCGAGAAGCTGCCCAACCAGCACAACTGGTTCCACGGCCTGCCCTTCCGCGTACGATTCAAGAAGTCGCGTCTCTACATCTCGGTGGTGCCGGTGCTGCTGCTCGGCTTCTGCATCGGCATCGTCGGCGCGCTGCTCGGCATTGGCGGCGGCTTCATCCTCGTGCCGGCGCTGGTCTATCTGCTGCGCGTACCGGGCAACATGGTGATCGGCACCTCGCTGCTGCAGGTGGTGGCGATGATGGCCGCGACCACCGTCCTCCACGCCGTCACCAGCCAGAGCGTCGATATCCTCCTCGCCTTCTGCCTGATGGTGGGCGGTACGATCGGGGCACAGTTCGGTGCTTCGGCGGGCAAATACCTGCGCGGCGAGCAGTTGCGCGCCCTGCTGGCACTGCTGGTGCTGGCGGTGGCGATCCGCTTCGGGGTCAGCCTCATCATTCCACCCTCCAATCCGTTCTCGATGGCGGTGATGGGGATCGGAGGGGCGATATGAGGCGGCTGCTTCTTGCCCTCCTGTTCGGCGCCATGACGCTGCCCGCTTCGGCGGAGCAACTGGTGACGCAGGTGAGCAGCGAGGAGGTGGCGATCACCTCGAGCTTCGCGGGGCAGACCCTGACATTGTTCGGCACGATCGCGCCCGAGGCGGGGTCGGAGCAGCGGTTCGTCGAAGGCCCGTTCCACATCGTGGTGACGGTGACCGGGCCGCTGCAGCGGCGGGTGGCGCGCAAGATGACCAACCAGTTCGGCATCTGGATCAATACCGAGCAGGCGGTCTACGAGGAGTTCCCCTCGTTCTACCAGATCCTGAGCGATGCGCGGCTCGACACCATCACCAACCCGATCACGCTCGCCGAGACGGCCATTCCGCTCGACAGCCCTTCTATCGGCAAGACCGATGCGCCCTACCCCCAGTCGCAGTTGTTCCGCGGCGAACTGGTGAAACTGATGGAGCGCAAGGGTCACTTCAAGCTCAACGAGCAGGGCGTGATCTTCCGCTCGGACACGTTCTATTTCGCTCAGGTCGCCCTGCCTTCCGACGCGCCACCCGGGCCCTATCTCGCCCGCACCTACCTGTTCAAGGATGGCGAGATCGTCGCGCAGAAGTCGAACGGCTTTTCGGTGCGCAAGATCGGCTTCGAGCGTTTCCTAGGCCTGGCATCGCGCCAGCAGCCGCTGCTCTACGGGCTGGTCTGCGTGGTGCTGGCGCTGTTCACGGGGTGGCTGGGTGGCGTGGTGTTCCGGCGCTGATCAGCGCCTACCACTCCGCCCCGGTGATCAGCCGTTTCGGGCTCACGGGATAGACCCGGCCCTTGCCGATCATCGCGACTTCCAGTGTCGGCCAGTGAAGGAGGCCGGCGAAGGCGGGGGCGAGGATGTTGAGGGTGCCCGTCGAGGCTCCGTAGGCCGGCATCACGAAGGTCCGGTTATCGTGCACGAAGCAAGGGCGACGCACCGAGCGACCGTTCATGGCAATGTGCGCGGACGGATGCAGGTGGCCGGCGATGACGCCCTGCTGGTTGCGCTTCGGCTCATGGACGAGGGTGAGGCCGGCGCGCTCGACGATGGTGGCACAGGTGCCGCCGAGGCGGTGGGGCGCTGGGTCGTGGTTACCCGAAATCCAGCTCCAGTGGGCGCGGCCCATCAGCGCCGCGAGGCGCAGGCGATCGGCGGGCAGGAGCGTGGTGCTGCCTTCGTCGCGATGGAAGCTGTCGCCCAGCGCGATGACTTCAGCGGCGCCTGTCACCTCGAGGTCGCGTTCGAGCCGGCGCAAGGTCATGCCGGTGTCGTAGGGTGGCAGCAGGCTGCCGCGTTTGGCGAACGAGCTCAGCTTCTCAAGGTGGAGGTCGGCGACCAGCAGGGCGTTTTCGGCGCGCCAGTAGAGGGCGCCCGAAGGCAGGGCCTCGAACTGGTGGCCACAGAAGGTGAGCAGCACGGGGGCTTCTTCGTTGTCGTCGGCTAGCGCCGTATTCGTCTTCAAACCTGACCCATCGCCTCTTTGATGAGTTCGTCGGCGGCGTCGGCCATGGCGCTTTCGCGAGCCTCGCCGAAGACGGCCTCTTTGCCGATATCGAGCAGAATCGGTACCGCCAATGGGGAGATTCGGTCGAGAGGCTTGTGCACGATGTGATGCCTGATCCGGGCGAGCATGTGGCCGAGCCGCTCGATGTCGAGCAGGCCGCGCGCCGCATCGTGCCGAGTGGCCTGGATGAGGATGTGGGCGGGCTCGTGCTGGTACAGCACGTCGTAGATGATGTCGGACGAGACGGTGATCTGGCGGCCGGTCTTTTCTTTTTGCCCGACATGGCGGCGCTCGATAAGGCCGGCGATGATGGCGCAGTTCCGGAAGGTGCGGCGCATGAGGGCGCTCTCGTCGAGCCAGGCTTCGAGATCGTCGCCGAGCATGTCTTCGTCGAAGAGGTCGTCGAGCGAGAGGCGGCCGGTGCGGATGAGGGCCGAATAGTCGCCGAGGCCCCAGATGGCGAGCGAGTAGTCGGAGGCGACGAAGCCGAGCGGGCGGGCGCGGGCGCGTTCGAGGCGGCGGGTCAGCAGCATGCCGAGGGTCTGGTGCGCGAGGCGACCCTCGAAGGGGTAGCAGACGAGGAAGTTCTGGCTGCCACGGGGGAAGGTCTCGACCAGCAGGCTGTCGGGCTGGGGCAGCAGCGACACATCGCGCTGGAGGCGGAGCCAGTCGGCGACCTGGTCGGGCAACTGGTTCCAGTCGTCGGGGTGGGCGAGCAGCTTCCGCACGCCCTCGGCAAGGAAGGTAGAGAGCGGGAATTTGCCGCCCATGTACGAGGGGATTTTCGGGTCCTTGCCCTGCGATCGGGAGACGTAGGCCTCGTTCTCGTACATGCCCTCGTAGGCGACGACTTCGGAGCCGAAGAGAAAGGTGTCGCCACGGGTGAGCGTGGTGAAGAAGTACTCCTCCATCTCGCCAAGCACCCGGCCGCCACGGCTGATCGGGCCGGTGGAAGCGCCGGTCTTGAAGCCCTTCGACCGGATCAGCCGCACCTTGACCATCGCCTCCTCGACGATGGTCCCGATGTTCAGGCGGTATTGCTGGGCGATGCCGGGATGGGCGATGCGGAAGCGACCGTCGTCCATCTTCCTCAGCTTGGCATAGCGCTCGTAGGCGCGCAGCGCGTAGCCGCCGGTGGCGACGAAATCGACGACGCGCTCGAAGGTTTCCCAGTCGAGGTTGCGATAGGGCCAGGCGCGGCGGATTTCGTCGTGCAGCGCCACCGGATCGAAGGCATCGGCGCAGGCCGTGCCAAGGACGTGCTGGGCGAGGACGTCGAGGCCGCCGGAGACCGGATCCTCGCTGTCCTGCCAGTTGTTCTCGACCGCCTCGAGCGCCGCCTCGCATTCGAGGACCTCGAAGCGGTTGGAAGGGACGAACAGGGCCTTGGACGGTTCGTCGAGCCGGTGGTTGGCGCGGCCGATACGCTGGAGCATGCGGGAGGCGCCCTTGGGCGCGCCGATCTGGGCGACGAGATCGACGTCGCCCCAGTCGATGCCGAGATCGAGAGTGCTGGTGCAGACGACGGCGCGCAGGCGCCCCTCGGACATCGCCGCCTCGACCTTGCGACGCTGCTCCACCGCGAGCGAGCCGTGATGTAGGGCGATAGGCAGGTCGTCATTGTTGTTCTGCCACAGCAACTGGAACAGCAACTCGGCCTGCGAGCGCGTGTTGACGAAGAGCAGGGTCGTCTTGTGGTCCTTGATGATCCGGTAGAGGTCGGGAATGGCGTAGGCGGCGGAGTGGCCTGCCCAGGGCACGTATTCCTCGGTATCGAGTATCGCGATATCGGGCTTCGCCCCGCCCTGCCCCATCAGCAGGCGCGCTTCGGCATTGGGGACCGGGGTGGCGATCCACTCGCGCAGGATTTCGGGGTGGGCGACTGTGGCGCTCAGTGCGGTGATCCGCAACTGAGGCGCCAGCGTGCCGAGGCGGGCGAGGCCGAGCGACAGCAGTTCGCCACGCTTGTTGGTGACCATGGCGTGGAGTTCGTCGATGACGATGCGCTTGAGGCTGCCGAACATCCTGTCGGCGTCGCCGTGGCTCAGCAGCAAAGCGAGCTGTTCGGGCGTGGTGAGGAGGATGTTGGGCGGGTCATAGCGCTGGCGCTGGCGGCGGTGGGCCGGGGTGTCGCCGGTGCGCGCCTCGACCTTGATCGGCAGCTTCATCTCGGTGACAGGCGTCATGAGGTTGCGCTGCACGTCGACCGCGAGGGCCTTGAGCGGCGAGAGGTAGAGGGTGTGGAGGCCTTTTCGCGGGTTCTCGATCAGGTCGTTGATCGTCGGCAGGAAGCCGGCGAGCGTCTTGCCGGCACCAGTGGGGGCGATGAGCAAAGCCGACGCCCCGGCCTCGGTGGCTTCCAGCACATCGAGCTGGTGGGCGCGCGGAGCCCAGCCCTTGGAAGCAAACCAATCGGCGATCTGGGGGTGGAGGGGCAAGCTACGTTCCCGGTTTGTGCACAGTATGGGGAGGATGCGACTGCCGGGCAAGCCCCAGCGCGTGGCTGCCCCCTCCACCGCCTACGGCGGGCCTTTCGAGCGCAGTTCTCGAGGCCTTCTCACCTAAAATCGCTCCACCGGAGCGATTTTGCCTACGGCACTGTTCGAAGCCCCTCCCCCGCTTCGCGGTAGAGGCCGCCCGTGGCGCCGGTGCACTGAATGCTCTAGGTCAGAGCGAGGGAGATTTGCCATGTCTGAGTCACTGCCTGAGGTGCTGGCCCTAACGCCGGCGGAGGCGCTTCAGTTTCTGGTCGAGCAGGCGGAGGCGCGGATCGGCGACGAGCGGGTCGTCATCGGGCTCGCCGGTGGGCCGGGCGTGGGAAAATCCACGCTGGCGACGGAACTGGTGGCGGCGCTCAATGCGAAGACGCCGGGGATTGCAGCTTATGTGCCGATGGATGGTTTCCACATGCGGCATGCCAGGCTGGTGGCGCTCGGCACGGACAAGGACAAGGGGATGCCGCACACGTTCGAGGGCGAGGCGTTCGCTGCGTTCCTGGCGGGGCTGAAGGTAGCGACCGGGCCGGTGAACGGACCGGGCTACTCGCGCGCCATCGAGGACGTGGTGGAGGACCAGTTCACCGTGCCGGCGGGTGCCAAGGTGCTGGTGGCGGAGGGGAATTACCTGCTCGTCGCCAACTCGCCCTGGTGGCAGGTGCGCCCGCTGCTCGATTTCGCCGCCTTCATCGACGTACCACGCGAAACCGTGCGCGCACGCCTGATGAAGCGGCACGCCGAGCACGGCCTGTTCAGCGAGGAGCGGAACCGGGAGCACATCGAGCGAGTGGACCTCGCCAACTATGATCTCGTCGGCCGATCCAAGGGGCGGGCCGATGTGGTGATCGAGATGGTGACGGAGGGATGAGGGTTCGCGACGTGCTGGCGTTGTGCCGGTGCCGCCCCCTTCACCATCCTGCGGATGGTCCCCTTCCCCCGTAAACGGGGGAAGACACTGTCGACGTCGGTACCCCGACCCGGATCCTCCCCTGCGAAGCGGGGGAGCGACTGTCTTGGTGGTCAAGCTGGTGTCCATGGTTTTTGGTCGCGGAGTATGGCGTTGAGGATTGTGAGGAGCTTGCGCGCTGTGGCGATGATTGCGACGAGCTTCGGTTTGCCGTTGACCACGAGGCGGTCTCGGAACGCCTTGAGGACCGGGTTGTGACGAGCCGCGACGAGGGCCCCCATGAACAAGGCTGTGCGCACCGCGGTGCCGCCGCCGCCGATGAAGCTCTTGCCCTTCCATTTGCCCGACTGGCGGGTATAGGGCGCCAGACCGGCCAGAGCGGCGATCTGCTTTGGGTTGAGCGTACCAAGCTCGGGCAGCTCGGCCAGGAGTGTGCGGGCAATGGTCTTGCCGATGCCCGGTACGGAGGCCAGCAGATCTTCGCGCTCGCGCCACACCGGCGTGCCGCGGACGGTCTTGTCGATCTCAAGGTCGAGGCTCTTGAGCTCATCCTCCAGGAAAGTGATGGAGCGGGCTATGGAGACCCGTGCCAGGCCCGGAGCCGCCTGCTGCCGACGCACCTTCTCGGCCGCCAGCATGGCCACGACCTGTCGTCGCCTCGCCATGAGCGCGGCCAGTTCCTGGGTCTGCGTATCCGCCATGGTGCGAACCTCTGGGCGGACGGCCGCGATGAACAGGGCAATGAGCCGGGCATCGATCGGATCGGTCTTGGCACGTTGACCGATGGCCCGCCCGAAGCTCCTCACCTGTGCCGGGTTGAGCACCACAACCGGCAAGCTCTGGTCTGCCAGCTCCGCCACCGCCAGTCGCTCATAGCGGCCCGACGCCTCGATGCCGATCGCGACCAGCCCTGCGACCTTGCCCAGCCGCTCAGCCAGTTCGGCTACGCCCGCTTCGTGATTGCCCACCGAAAAGCTCTCGCCAGCGGGATGCACATACACATCCAGTCGAGCCTTGCTCACATCGATCCCTACGGTGATCTCCATCTTGTCCCTTCCTTGCCTAAGCGGGCTCGCTCTGCGGCCCCGGCGACTGTTCGGGCTCGATGGATCGATGCGGGGCGCCCCTTGCTCCCTTACGGGCTCGACCGCCCCAGGGGGACGCGAACTGCCCCGCAACACCGCAACACCATTATCAGACGAAGCGGCAATCAAGTTACAAGGGGGACCACGCGTAGCGTGGTGGAGGGGGCGGTACAGGCACCAGGCCTGCGCGAACATCTACAAGCGCGCTCGTCCGCTCGCCCACTCTTCCGTCGTCTTGCCCGTCAGCTGCGACACGGACGTCAGCCCCCTGCTCCGCACCGCAGCGCTGAGGCCTCGTTTCAGCCGGTCGAGCATATCGAGCCCGCCGAACACCAGCGCCGAGTAGAGCTGGATGGCATCGGCGCCGGCCTCGAACTTTGCTACCGCGCTTTCGGCCGAGTGGATGCCGCCCACCCCGATGATCGGCAGCTTGCCGACACGCTGGCGGACCTGCGCCAGCTTGCGGGTGGAAAGGTTGAACAGCGGCTTGCCGGAGAGGCCGCCGGTCTCGGTGGCGTTCTCCATGCCCTGCACGGGGTCACGGCTGATCGTCGTGTTGGAGACGATCAGGCCGTCGAGGTCGGTGGCCAGCACCACGCGGGCGATGCCGTCGAGAGCTTTCTCGTCGAGGTCGGGCGCGATCTTCAGCAGTACGGGCACCCGGACGGAGGCCTTGGAGCGCGCCTTCAGAACCGCGGCGAGCAGTCGCTCGAGCGCCTCGTCGGCCTGCAGGTTGCGTAGCCCGGGCGTGTTGGGCGAGGAGATGTTGACGGTGAGGTAGTCGGCGACTTCGGCGAACCGGGTCACCCCCGCCACGTAGTCGGCGACGAAATCCTCGGAATCCTTGTTGGCACCGATATTGACCCCGAGGATGGCGCCGACATGCGCGCCCTTCAAACGACGGAAGGCCGCCTCATGGCCTTCGTTGTTGAAGCCCATGCGGTTGATGACGCCATCGCCGGCGGCGATCCGGAAGAGGCGCGGCTTGGGATTGCCGGACTGCGGGCGCGGGGTCACCGTGCCGACTTCCACCATGCCGAAGCCCATGCGGGCGAGCGGCTTGGGCACCTCAGCATTCTTGTCGAAGCCGGCGGCCATGCCGACCGGGTTCTTGAGGTCGAGGCCGCAGAGCGTGGTGCGCAGTTCGGGCGGATCGGCGCCCTCCTGCTCCGGAGCCAGGCCGAGGCGCAGGGCCGAAATGGTCGCGCCGTGGGCGATCTCGGGGTCCATCTTCAGCAGCGCCTCGCGCGTCAGGCCCGAAACGAGCGGCACGCGCAGCAGCGGGGAGAGCCGGGAGAGGATCACTTCACCCAGTCCGGCAGATCGACGCTGCCATCGGCGGCGACGTCTATACGGGCAGTCGGGCCGAGCGCGCTCATCGGCAGCTCGGCGTGAAGGTGTGGGAAAAGTTCGCCGTTGCGCGAGGCCTCCCACTTCATCGCGTCGCCAAACGGCGCGCAGGCGAGCTGGAACAGTATCTGGTCGCCGAGCCCGGCGAAGTAGAGCCGGATGGTTTCACGGAGCTGGGCTGCGGTCGAGAGGTGGATATAGCCGTCGGCCTTGTCGATCGGTTGCCCGACAAACGTGCCGGAGGCGATCGACGCATCGTAGACCGCGCGGCTCACGACCTTGTAGACGAATTCTGGATGTTGCATCGGGGTGACCATAGCGGCGGAACCTATTGGAGGCCGCGGCCGATCACAAGTTCGGGCCGCGACTTTACAGCGGCGGGCGGCAGGCGCTAGATAGGACAAGTTTCCTCACCATTGAGGAAATCCATCCCGCTGCACGGACCGCCCGAATGGTCTCGCATGTCGACATCTGGAACGCGATCGACGCGCTCGCCGAGCGCCATGGCTTTTCCGCGTCCGGATTGGCGCGCGTCGCGGGGCTCGACGCGACGGCGTTCAACAAGTCCAAGCGGATCAGCAAGGACGGGCGCGAGCGCTGGCCTTCCACCGAGAGCATCGCCAAGGTGCTCGAAGCCACGGGCGAAAGCTTCGATGCGTTCCTCTCCGGTGGTGGCGCCTTCGTGCAGATGCGGGGGCCGGAGATCGCACGCCCGGTCGTGCCGCTGCGCGGCCTCGCGCAGGCCGGCTCGGGCGGCTTCTTCGATTCGGCGGGGTTTCCGGCCGGTCAGGGTTGGGACGTCGTGGAGCTGCCGTCCTCGCAGGAAGACGGCACCTACGCCCTCGAGGTTTCCGGCGATTCCATGCTGCCGCTCTATCGCGATGGCGACGTGGTGGTGGTATCACCCACGGCGCAGATGCGGCGCGGCGACCGCGTGGTTGTGCGCACCCGCAGCGGGGAAGTGCTGGTGAAAGTGCTGTACCGGCAGACGCCCAGAACGGTGGAACTCCACTCGCTCAACCCGGCCCACCCGCCGCGCACCATCGAGGTGCAGGATATCGAGGGCATGGGCCGAATCGTCTGGGCCAGCCAATAGCCAGCACCCGTCGCGGAGAGAAGCGGATGAGCGATGTCGAAGTCGTGCTTCCTCCCGGTAGCAGCGGTCGTGTTCGTGGTGCACCCGTGGTGGGGTCGGGATGCTACGGTGCCGGCCCATGCAGGCTCTGAGACGCCGAGGGCGACTGGGTCTTCCCCCGTGACAACGGGGGAAGGGGACCATGCGGAGCATGGTGAAGGGGGCGGCACAGGCAAGACGCCGGCACGTCCGCCCTCAGATCACGCCACAGCCGTAACCAGCTTCCCGGCCAGCGCATCGGCGATCAGCTTGCGCGTCTCGTCCACGCCATAGAGCGCGATGAAGCTGCCGAACCTCGGCCCCTGATCCGCACCCAGCAGCACCTGGTAGATCGCGCCGAACCAGTCGCGCAGGGGATCGAACGTGTGGGCGTTCCCGACTGCGTAGACGATGTCCTGCAGTTCCTTGGCGTCTAGGGCGTCCTTGCCGGCCAGTTGGTCGGCGAGATCGGCAAGCGCTGCCCGTTCCTTGTCCGTCGGGGCGCGGAAGGTCTTGGTGGGCTTCACTTCGTCGTTGAAGTAACGCACGGCATAGCCCGCGAGCCGGTCGAGCTCGGGGTTGGTGATCGGTGTCGTGCCCGGCAGGCGGCGGCTGATGTAGGCCCACAGCGCCGCCTTCTCGTGCGCGTTGGCAGCCGAGGCAAGGTTCAGCAGCAGGCCGAAGGTGATCGGCATGTCGATGACCGGCACCTTGCCCGAATGGATGTGGAAGGCCGGGTTCTCGAGCGCTGCCGCCGCATCCTGCCCGTTATAGCTCGCGACGTACTGGTAGTACTCGTCGACGGCGCGCGGGATAACGTCGAAGTAGAGGCGCTTGGCGGCACGGGGCTTCTGGAACATGTAGAGCGCGAGGCTCTCTTCCGACGCGTAGGTCAGCCACTCGTCGATGGTGAGGCCGTTGCCCTTCGACTTCGAAATCTTCTGGCCGAGATCGTCGAGGAAGAGCTCGTAGACATAGTGCTCGGGGGCGACGCCGCCGAGGATCTCGCAGATCTTGTCGTAGATGTGCTGGTTGGTCTGATGGTCCTTGCCGAACATCTCGAAATCGACGCCCAGCGCCGCCCAGCGCATGCCGAAATCGGGCTTCCACTGCAGCTTCACGTGGCCGCCGGTGACCGGCAGGGTGACATCGGTCCCGTCTTCATCCGCGAAGGTGACGGTGCCGGCCTTGGCGTCGACGGCCTTCATCGGCACGTAGAGCACGCGGCCGGAGGTGGGCGAGATCGGGAGGAAGGGCGAGTAAGTCGCTTGGCGCTCTTCACCAAGGGACGGGAGCATCACGGCCATGATCTGGTCGTAGCGCTCGGCGGCGCGGATCAGCACGTCGTCGAAGCGGCCGGACTTGTAGTACTCGGTGGCGCTCGCAAACTCGTAGTTGAAGCCGAATGTGTCGAGGAAGCGACGGAGCATGGCGTTGTTGTGCTCGCCGAAGCTCTTGTAATCGCCGCCAAAGGGGTTCGGCACGGATGTCAGCGGCATCTGGACATAGGGCTCGAGCGCGGAGCGATCCGGCACGTTTTCCGGAATCTTGCGCATGCCGTCCATGTCGTCCGAGAAGCAGAGCAGCCGGGTGGGGATCTCGTCGCGCGTGAGCAGACGGAAGGCGGTGCGGACCATGGTGGTGCGCGCGACTTCGCCGAAGGTGCCGATATGCGGCAGGCCCGAGGGGCCGTAGCCGGTCTCGAACAGCACTTCGGTCAGCCCACGCTTCTGCACGCGGGCGACCAGTTTCCGGGCTTCCTCGAAGGGCCAGGCGCGAGCGGTGTGCGCGGCGTCGAAGAAGGCGGGATCAAGGGTCGGAAGGGGCGCGGGCACGGGGCTGCCTCAGATGGCGATACAGGGAATGCGGCTCAATGCACCAGCGCGCAAGGTCACGTCAAGCAATCGAGACCCTGCATGGTTGCCAAGCGGCGGTGCGGTGCCTAGTTATGCGGGACTTTGCATTGCCCCGGGGACAACATGGCACTCTCAGTTCAGGACGCGCTCATCCACATCATGGTGGTCACCGCCTCGTCGGATGAGGGCATTTCGCAGAACGAGCTGGACGCCATTGCCGACCAGGTGGTGCGCTCGCCGGTGTTCGACGGGTTCGATATGGATCGACTGAGCGCCGTGGCCAACGAAGCGGTAGACAAGACCAATTCGGACGGGCTCGAAGGGGTACTCGACGCAGCGGTGGCGGCCATTCCCGAGCGCCTGCACGACACTGCCTATGCGCTGGCGGTGGAGATCGCGGTGCTCGACGTGCAGTTGCCGCAGGAAGAGCTGGTGCTGCTCGAGATGGTCCGCGACCGACTGCAGGTGAGCAGCCTCGTCACCGGAGCGATCGAAGCCAGCGCCCGAGCCCGTATGCGCAGCCTTCAGTAGAAGCTCACCGGACGGATCAGTAGAAGCTGACCGGGAACCAGCGCAGGTAGAGTTCGTCGTAGACGCCGGAGCGCTTGAGGCGCGTCAGGCCGTAGTCGATGGCCTGCCGTACGGCGTCATGTCCCGGCGTGAACGCGACGGCGAGGCCCTCACCGAACAGGTCGGGCCGGAAGTAAGGCTCGCCAGCGAAGTCGCAGCAGCCGATATGAGTGTTGAGCCAGAATGAGGCGCGCAGGGCGTCGCCGAACCAGGCATCGACCTCGCCCTTTTCCAACGCCGCGAGCGCGTCGAACTCGCTTTCGAACCTGACAAGGCTGGCGCCGGGCAGGTAGCGGCGCATGAACTCTTCGTGTGTCGACCCCTGGCGGACCGCTACCTTGCGCCCGTCGAGCCCCTGCGGATCGAAATCCTGCGCCGCCGCGACCGGGGTCACGAAACGTCCAGGCAGCATCAGGTAGATCGAGGAGAAGTCGAACAGCTCGCCGTTTTCCGGCGTGACTGCGAGGCCGGCGATCAGCGCATCGCCCTGGTTGTCCTCGAGCGCCCGGGTCGCCTGCTCCCACGGCCAGGCCTGCACGGTGCAGGCAATCTTCAGCTCGGCACAGAGCGCGCGGGCAAGATCGACGTTGAAGCCGACCAGTTCACCCTTGTCGTCGCGGAAGTTGAAGGGCGGGTAGTCGGCGGTGGTGAGGAAGCGGATGGCTGGCACCACGGCGAGGTTGGGCACCACATCGCGGGCGCCCGGATCGACGTGATAGGGCAACGCCTGGGCGAACGCAGCGAGCGGGGCGGCGAGCAGCAGCGATAGGGCGAGAACGATGGCGCGCATAGGCTCTCCCGGGGCGGGTCTTGCCCGGCTTATCGCCGAATTTGCGCCGGTTGGCGAGGGGCGGAGATGTAGCCAGTACAAACACCACACGAAGCGCCCTTGACTGATTTCGTATTATGATTGCTTAATCGAGTTAATTGATAATTTACCACGTAATACTGGCGAGATCGCATGTCGGAGGCGGGGGCTCTCCTTCGGGCAGTACTTGGCGAGTATATCGAGACCGACCAGGAGGCTTTGGCGCACCTCGAAACAGCGCTGACGCTGGAAGTCGATCCGCTGGACTATTGCGCGCATCGTTTCAACCTCGGCGAGACAGTGGTGATGGAGCGTGCTGCGGCCTGGGCCGGGCTCGAATTCTTTCCGGCGGTGCCTGCAACGACATCAGGCCGGCGGAGGGTCGAGCGCATCGAGGGTCTCGGCGAAGCCCGCTCGATCCAGGTTCCTCTTCTCGATCGCGAGATCGTCTACTCTGCCCCTCGCTTCGAGAAGCTGCTCAATCTCAAGCTGCTGCATGAAATCCGTCCCGATCTGCGCCGCATGATCGCCATCGTGCCGCACTCGGCCATTCGGGCCGAACTGGCGGCGCTGGCGGAAGGGCCGATGATGGATGCGGCACGTCACCGGCTGCTGCGGCGCTGGCCACGGGCCGCCGGGCAGGCCGATGCCCCGAGGTCGGCGCGGATCGGCTTCGTGCTGATAGTGGCGGTGCTGCTCGTGGGGGCAATACTGGCGCCGTGGTTAAACGCCGCGCTCTTCCTGCCGCTCGTCGGCATCCTTCTTCTGATCCCGGCCCTCCTTCGAATGGCTGCCGCCGTGAGCCGACCGCCTGACACGCCGCCGATACCGCTCCTCGACGACAGCGACCTGCCCGTCTACACCGTGCTGGTCCCCCTTCGCGACGAGGCCCACATGGTGGGCCAGCTGGCCGAGGCGCTGAGGCGCATGGACTATCCGCCCGAGAGGCTCGACGTGCTGTTCGTGGTCGAGAACCGCAGCCTGTCCACCGTCGAGGCGGTGCAACGCGAGCTCGCCGACCCGCGCTTCGAGCTGGTTCTGGTGCCCGACGCCATGCCGCGCACCAAGCCCAAGGCCCTCAACTACGCCCTGCCCCTGGTGCTCGGCGAGCATATCGTCGTCTACGACGCCGAGGACATTCCAGAGCCCCGGCAGCTCCGGCTCGCGGCCAGCACCTTTGCCGCCTGTCCAGAGCTGATGTGCCTCCAGGGGGCGGAGCTGGTGATCGACAATGCGAGCGAGAGCGCGCTGGCGGCGCTGTTTGCCGGCGAGTATGCGGGGCAGTTCGGCCTCATGCTGCCCCTACTCGCCCGGCTCGATCTGCCCATGCCGCTGGGCGGCACCAGCAACCACTTCCGCACCGACACCCTGCGGAAGGTCGGCGGCTGGGACGCATTCAACGTCACCGAAGATGCGGACCTCGGGGTGCGGTTGGCGCGACTGAAGCTCAAGACTGCGACGATCGCCAGCCGCACGAGCGAGGAGGCACCGATCCGCCTCGGCGCCTGGCTCAAGCAGCGCAGCCGCTGGATGAAGGGGTGGATGCAGACGCTGATCGTGCACGATCGCCACTGGCTCAGCCTGTTGCGCGACCTCGGCTGGCCGGCCTTCATCGGCCTGCATATCTATGTCGGCAGCATGATCTTCTCGGCGCCACTTCACACCGCGTTCCTCCTCTCGTTCCTCGCGTCGCTCGTCACGTTGCAGTTGCCCGAGAGCTTCGGATGGAGCTCGATGCTGACGATGGGCATCTTCGTGCTCGGCTACCTGGGTCCCGTGCTGCTGGTGATCGCCGGGCTCGACCGGCTGAGGCGGCTGGATCTGCTTGCCGCCCAGGTGCTGCTGCCGTTCTACTGGCTGCTGCATGGGGTGGCGATGCTGATGGCCGCCTGGGAACTCGTGGTCAGCCCGTTCGCCTGGGCAAAGACCACGCACGGCCAGACGCGCGTCAGGCGTGGCGCCATCCACCCTATCGAGGCTCAGGCCGAGTAGCGGCTCAGCCCCAGGTCGGAGGTATCGATCTCGGGCTCCCGGCCCGAGACGAGATCGGCGAGAACGCGGCCGGAGCCGGCCGCCATGGTCCAGCCCAGGGTACCGTGGCCCGTGTTGAGCCAGAGGTTGGAGAGAGCCTTGCCGAGGATCGGCGTGCCATCGGGCGTCATCGGCCTCAGGCCGCACCAGTAGCTGGCCCGCGCCGCGTCACCTGCCCTGGGGAACAGTTCGCGCAGCGAGCGATCGAGCGGGCCGCGACGCGACGGGTGCAGCGTCAGGTCGTAGCCGGCAATCTCCGCGGTGCCGCCGACGCGGATACGATCGCCCAGTCGGGTGGTCGCCACCTTGTAGGTCTCGTCCATGATGGTCGAAAGCGGCGCCACCGTCTCGTCGGTGATGGGCACCGTCAGCGAATAGCCCTTGATCGGATAGATCGGCAGCGTCAGGCCGAGGTCGCGGGCAAGGCGCGGCGAATAGCTGCCGAGCGCCAGCACATAGGCGTCAGCGGTGAAGCGACCCTTGTCGGTCTCGACGCCGGTGATGGCGCCGCCGGACTTCTCGATGGCGCGGATCGTGGTGCCGAAGCGGAAGGCGACACCCTTCGCGGTGGCGATCCGCGACATGCCCTCGGTGAACATCTGGCAATCGCCGGTATCGTCGTCGGGCAGGCGCAATCCACCCACGAAGGGCACCGTGGCCGTGGCGAGGCCGGGTTCGGCCGCGATGCAGCCCTTCGGGTCGAGCACCTCGTAGCGCACGCCATATTGTTCGAGCACTGCGATGTCGTCAGCGGCGTGGTCGAGCTGCTTCTGCTGGCGGAAGAGCTGCAGCGTCCCCTGCTCCCGACCATCGAAGGCGAGGCCAGGCAACGCCCGCAGCGCCGGCATCTGAGCATCGGAATAGTCCGCGAGCCGCACCATGCGGCCCTTGTTGCGGGCGTAGGCAGCGTGGGTGCAGTTGGCCAGCAACTGCATACCCCACAACCACATCTTCGGATCGAGCTTTGGGCGCAGCACCAATGGCCCGTCGGTCATCAGCAGCCACTTGATCGCCTTGGCCGGGATACCGGGGCCGGCCCAGGGCGACGCGTAACCGTAGGAGAGTTCGCCGGCGTTGGCGAAGCTCGTCTCGAGCCCGGCTCCGGGCTGTCGCTCCAGCACCGTTACCTCATGGCCTGCCTCGGCCAGGCAATAAGCCGAAGTGGTGCCGATAACGCCGCCGCCGAGGATCAGGACTCTCATGAGCCCATCAGTCACCAGCCGCCGAAAAAAGGCAAGATGCGTGCGCCGAATGGCTGCTCGGCGCAAAGCTGTTCTGCCGATCGCCGATCAGGCAGAACCTGGTATGCGCCGCTACTCGGCTACAGGCAGGTGAGGGCCAGGCGGGTGAGCAGCGAGACGAGTTCGGACTGCCGCCGCGTGCCGGTCTTCCGCATGACGCCGACCAGCTGGTTGCGCAGGGTCTGCTTGGAGACCTCGCGCTCCTTGGCAAAGTCGGCGAGCGTGGCGCCGTTGAGCAGCGCCTCGGCGAGGCGCGCCTCGGAATCGGTGAGCGAGAACGAGCGCCAGAGGAGGTCGGTGGGCAGCGAGCTCACCTCCAGGCTGCCATGCACCACCAGCATCACCAGCGGGCCGGTGTCGAGCACGGCGTCATGCAGCTGGTAGTTCTGGCCGGCGCGAGTGGCGAGCCGGGCGATGGCAAAGTGGCGCTCCTCACTGTCGGGGCGGCTGAGCTGCAGCACCGAGGTGGGCGTGCGCTTGGCGGAAATGACCTTGGCGACCAGCTGGCGGAGCTGCGCGTCGGCCGCCTCGTCGGTGGCGCGGAGCACGCCGTCGGCGCTCGAAAACGGGCCGACATGCTGGCGGCGCAGGGTTTCGGCCTGGTAGTTGGCGTAGTGGATGCGCAGGTCGCCATCGACGAAAAACACGGTGAACGGCAGGTCGGCCACGACACCCTCGAGGTAGCCGCGACCATCGGCAAAGCGAGTGCGGCCGGCGATCTCGAATGCCCGGCCGAAGTGCTGGGCTGCGTCGCCCAGTACCGCGGCGATGCGCGGGCGGAGTTCGGCCTGCCGCAGGTGAGAGTAACGGATTTCGATCACCAGTTGCCGGGAGCCCTCGCGCAGCACCACCACGCCGGTCGACGCGGCGAAGTCGCCCTGGCGGCTCAGCCACTCGCGATGGAAGCGGCCTTGCCCCGCCTCGTTCCGATCGATGAGCGCGTCATCGTGGAACACCTGGTAGAGCGACAGCTCGTTTCCCAGGGTCACCGTGGGGTTCAGACTTGAATAGGTGGAAATGTAGCTGGCCGCCGCCGCCGGAGCCAGGCCGCGCTGGGCGAAGGCCAGGTTGGCGCCGCTCGACACGTTGTCCCCAGACACGGTGATCAGGCAGCCCGGAAAGCTCGCCGCCAGGATGTCGAGGATACTATCCCAACTCGAGCGCCCCAGCGCCATATCATAGATGCAGCTGGTCAGGCTGTTCTGCGAATATCCCATCGTCAGCACTCACTCACTGACGCGCGCCACCCGCCGCATACGGCACGCGCGTAGCCCGGCGATACGCACCGGCCACGATATTGATCACTCCCGTCCGGCGGGCCCCTCCACAGGAACACCGGATAGTCCTTCCGAGCGGTGGACTTGCCCGTCCAAACCGCTCCGATGCGCAACAGGTAATCCGGATGCGTGCTCGTTAGCAATGTATATACCATAATGATGGTTACCGCCCGGAGCCCGATCGCGCAGTCAACATCCCAGGACACTGGCGACGCTGACCAGACAGCGAAGCGGCTCGCTCGGCGGATTTCGCGCCTGGGTCGATGGACCATCCCTCTGATTTTTCTACATATTCAGAGCTAAGCAGGCCGGGAAACCGGCATGGATGGCACCTGCTGCAACCGCTCCGACCACTGCGCAGTCGACAGACGTACCTGGCTGCACATCAATCGTCCTGCCACCAATGCCGAGTGCACCAGCCCATGGTGCATGCATACCATGTTTATCTGCAAAAACAGCCGATCCCTGGTTAATGTGTCCCGTTAATTATGTTATATAGCGGACTCTGAATACGATAGACTTTTGGCGTTCCACTTCCAGTTGAGCTTGGATGTTATCAACAGCGAACCGGACGACTTCCGGAGCTGAGTTTTCGTCTTTGCTCATGGAGGGATTACATGCGTTCGCTTCTGCTCGCCGGCACCGCGCTGGCGTTCCTGGCCTCCCCGGCCCAGGCTTTCAACGTTGGGCTGTTCGGCCAGTTCGGCAACAACAACCAGGTCACGGGCAGCCAGCTCGACGCGCCCAATCCCTACGGAGAGCTGACATCGGCCAATGTCGTTGCCAGCACTCAGGGTGGGAACAACAACCTGGCCACCGTCCGTCAGCGGGCCGATTTCTACACCGTGAACACCGCCACGATCCTGCAGGACGGCAACAACAACCAGCAGACTACGGATCAGGCGACGACCGGCAACTATGTCATGATGCAGGTCTGCGGATGGCCGGTGTCGGCCTGCTCGTTCCCGGTGCCGACCGGTCCGATCAACAGCAACACTGCGTGGACGGCGCAGATCGGCGGCGAGAACTACTCGTACACCTACCAGCGTGGCGGTTCTGGCAACGGCAACGCCTCCGGGACGCTGCAGGTGGGCTGGGCCAACGGCAACGTCGTGTTCCAGGTCGGCGGCAACTCGCAGGATACGATCCAGCTGGGCTTCCTCAACGGCTCCGTCACCGGTCAGTTCGGCGAGGGCAACCGCTCCGAGACCTTCCAGCTCGGCGTGCTCAACGGTCAGATCACCCTGCAGGGCGGCGACAACAACCGCGCCGGTACCCGCCAGGTGGGAGCCCTGAACGGCTCCGCCACCTTCCAGGGCGGCGCCTTCAACGAGGCGGACACCGACCAGGTCGGCCTGCTGAACGGCTCGGTCACCTCGCAGCTCGGCGTGGGCCACGATGCGACGACCACTCAGGTCGGGCTGCTCAACGGCTCGCAGACCGACCAGGTTGGCTTCAACCATGAAGCGAACACCACGCAGGTCGGCGCCTTCAATGGTTCGCGCACTGATCAGGTCGGCGCCAACAACACCGCCAACACCCTGCAGGTCGGGACGTTCAACCGCTCCGGCGTCAACCAGAACGGCACCAACAACAATGCGTCGGTGAACCAGTTCGGCAACGGCAATGCCTCGAGTGTCGATCAGCTGGATAGCGGCAACTGGGCAGCGGTCGGGCAGGTTGGCAACGGCAACAGCGCCACGATCACCCAGAGCAACTGGTAACATCTCACCGCGGCAGACGCTCCTGTGGCGGGCGCGGCCCCGGGGCCGCGCCAGGGGTTGGGGCGCGGCGGG
>JAEYYP010000114.1 GCA_023428425.1 Pseudomonadota bacterium | reverse complement strand
AGCTTCCTTGCCCCGTTCCTGGGCCCCGGCTGGTTCGGTGTCGCCGTGTCGATGGTGTTTGCCATGATCGCGGTGGGTATCCTCGGGGTGGTGATCGAGCGAGTCGCCTACGCCCCGATGCTGTCCGCGCCGCGCCTCTCGATCCTGATCACCGCGCTTGCGGTATCGCTGGTGCTGCAGAACGGCATGCTGACGATCACCAAGGGACAGTATGTGCCGTTCGGCGCCGCCCTCGGCTTCGGCGGCATCAACCTCGGCAACCTCTTCATCAGCTACAACCAGATCATCCTCGTGGGCGTGTCGATCGCCCTCATGGCCGCGCTGGAGCTGTTCGTGTCGCGCACCCAGTATGGCCGCGCCATGCGCGCCGTGTCGGTCGACAAGGACATGAGCCGGCTGATGGGCATCAACGTCAACCGCGTGATCGCCGGCACATTCTTCCTCGGCACCGGCCTTGCCGCAGCGGCCGGCACGATGGCGGGCGCCTACTATGGCTCGCTGTGGTACTTCATGGGCTTCCTGATCGGCCTCAAGGCCTTCACCGCTGCGGTGATCGGCGGGATCGGATCGATCCCCGGCGCCATGCTCGGCGGCCTGATCCTCGGTATGCTCGAAAGCTTCGGAACCCAGCTCCCCGGCGTGGGCAGCGAGTGGAAGGACGTGTTCAGTTTCTCGGTGCTGATCCTGGTGCTGGTGTTCAAGCCGACCGGCCTGCTCGGCAAGCCTGAACAGGAGCGCATGTGATGCCCGACATTCCGAGCCGATCGAGCGCCTGGGGCGGACTGACCGCGATCCTCGACACGCCGCTGAAGCGCCAGGTAGCGATCGCGGTGCTGCTGCTCGCCATGATCGTCGCGCCTCTGGTATTCGGCCAGTATGCTACCGTGATCCTCACCAACGCGCTGCTCTACGTGGTGCTGGCACTGGGCCTCAACATCGTGGTCGGCTATGCTGGACTGCTCGACCTCGGCTTCGCGGCCTTCTTCGCCGTCGGTGCCTATACGGTGGGTATCGCCACGCTGAACTTCGGCCTGAACTTCTGGCTGGCGCTGCCGCTCGCCGTGTTCTTCGCCATGATCGCCGGCGTCATCATCGGCACCCCGACGCTGCGCCTGCGCTCGGATTACCTCGCCATCGTGTCGCTGGGCTTCGGCGAGATCGTCCGGCTCGGGGCTCGCAATCTGCGCGAAACCGGTGGCGCGTCGGGACTCTCCGGCATCGAGTCGCCATGGCTGTTCGGTTGGCACATCCGGACGCCGCTCGACTTCTACTACGTGTTCTGCGTGCTCGCGATCCTCGCGGTGATCGGCTCGGTGCGACTTGCGAACTCCCGTCTCGGGCGGGCCTGGCTCTATGTCCGACACGACGAGGATGCGGCCGAGGCCATGGGCATCGACCGGGTGAAGGTGAAGCTCGCCGCCTATGTCGTCGGGGCCGTATACGGCGCGATCGGCGGCGCCTTCTTTGCCGCCAATCTCGGCGCCATCTCGCCCAACAGCTTCTCGTTCCAGCAGTCCGTGCTGATCCTGATGGCCGTCATCCTGGGCGGCATGGGCAAGATACCGGGCGTGATCCTCGGGGCCTTCATTGTCATCCTCGCCCCCGAACTGCTGCGCGACTTTGGTGACCTGCGGCTGTTCATCTTCGCCGTGGGGCTGCTGCTGATCATGCTGTTCCGCCCATCCGGCATCTGGCCGGCGAAATCATCGACAGGGAGCAAGCGATGACACTGCTCCAGGTTCAGGATGTCAGCCTCAGCTTCGCCGGATCGAAGGTGCTGCAGAAGGTGAACTTCGGGGTGTCCGAGGGTGCGATAGCCTCGCTCATTGGACCCAACGGAGCGGGCAAGACGTCCCTCTTCAACTGCATCACCGGATTTTACAAGCCGCAAGCCGGGTCCATCCGGCTCGGCGACACCGAGACGCTGCGGATGAAGCCGCACCGCGTTACGCAGTCGGGCATCGCCCGCACTTTCCAGAACGTGCGGCTGTTCCGCGAGATGAGCGTGCTCGAGAACGTCATGTCGGGCATGCATTGTCGGACCTCGGCCGGTGTCATCGACGCCATTCTTCGCCTGCCGCGACAGAGGCGAGAGGAGGCGGAGATCAAGGCGTTCGCCGAGGAGTGTCTCACCTTCGTCGGCATTGCCGAAGGATGGGACCGGGATGCCACCACCCTGCCCTATGGCTGGCAGCGCCGTGTCGAGATCGCGCGTGCGCTGGCGACAAAGCCCAAGCTGCTCTTGCTCGACGAGCCGGCCGCCGGGCTGACTGCCGGCGAGAAGGAGGACCTGATCGGGCTCATCGGCCGGATTCGCGACGAGCGGGGGATCGCCGTACTGCTGATCGAACACGATACCGGGCTCGTGATGCGGGTATCCGAGCGGATCAGCGTGCTCGACCATGGCGTGATGATCGCCGAAGGGGCGCCCAAGGAGATTCAGGCCAACCCCCGGGTGATCGAGGCCTATCTCGGCGTGGAAGACGGGGAGGCGAGCCTTGGTCTCTGACGCCTCCGAAACTGTGCTCGAACTCCAGGGCCTGTCAGCGGGCTATGGCCGCATCGAGGCCTTGAAAGGGATCGACCTAAAGGTCGGCCGCGGCCAGATCGTCACGTTGCTCGGCGCCAATGGCGCGGGCAAGACCACGACGCTGAAGGTGATCTCGGGGCTGGTGCGGGCGCAGAGCGGCAAGGTGCGCTTTGCCGGCGAGGACATCACGCAGTGGGATGCCCACACCATTGCGCAGGCCGGGCTGGTGCATGTGCCCGAGGGGCGGCATGTGCTGAAGGGCCTGAGCGTGCGGGAGAACCTCGAGCTCGGTGCCTACACCGTCAAGAGTGCCGCGCTGCGGAAGCAGCGGCTCGAGGAAGTGTTCGCGCAGTTCCCGATCCTCAAGACCCGCGCCAACTCGGACGGATCGCTGCTGTCGGGCGGCGAGCAGCAGATGCTCGCGATCGGCCGGGCGCTGATGCACGGGCCGAAGATCCTGCTGCTCGACGAGCCGTCGATGGGGCTTGCGCCCAAGCTGGTGCTCGAAACGATGCTGATCGTGAAGCGCCTCAACGAGGCCGGAACGACGATCCTCTTGGTGGAACAGAACGCGCGGCTGGCTCTCAAGCTCGCCCATTTCGGCTATGTGCTGGAAACAGGAGTGATCCGGCTATCCGGCCCCGCGGCGGAGCTGCGCTCCAATCCCGCCATCGTGCAAGCCTACCTCGGCACCTGAGACTCATGACCACCCAGACGACCATCGACATCGCCGTGATCGGCGCCGGCATCATCGGCGTCGCCTCGACGTTCAAGCTCACCGAGGCCGGTCGCAGCGTGCTGCTGATCGACCGCAAGGGCGTGGCCGAGGAAACGAGCCGCGGCAATGCCGGCGCGTTCGCCTTCTCCGACATCATGCCGCTCGCCACCAAGGACGTGATGAAGAAGCTGCCGCGCTGGCTGAGCGATCCGCTGGGGCCGTTCACGGTGCGGCCGGAGTACCTGCCGCAGCTGGCGCCGTGGCTCTATCGGTTCTGGCGCGCCGGCTGGCCTGACAAGGTGGAGGCAGGCATCAAGGCGCAGGCCGAGATGATGCGGCTGGCGCGGCGGGAAACGGACTCGCTGGTGGCGTCCGCCGGGCTGGGACACCTGGTGCGCTCGGATGGCGTGCTGGAGCTCTACGAGAGCGAGGCGGAAATCCGGGCGGCGCAGCATGAACTTGCGGCCAAGTCGGCCGAGGGGATCGAGCATCGGTTGGTGCGCGGGGCGGAACTGGCCGAACTGCAACCGGGCCTGGCGGCGAGCGTCATCGCGGCGACGTTCATCCCCAAGTGGCAGACGGTGGCCGACCCCTACGACTACACCACAGCGGTGGCCCAAGCGGCGATGGGGCGCGGTGCGCAGTTCCGCAAGGGTGAGGTGACGCGGCTAGATCCGCTCGAGGCAGGCGTGACGATCACCTTTGCCGACGGATCGTCGCTGCTGGCGGCGCACGTGGTGGTGGCGGGCGGTGCGTGGTCGCGCGCGCTGACGGCGCCGCTCGGCGACCTGATCCCGCTTGAGACGGAGCGCGGTTACAATACCACTCTGCCCGCAGGCGCGTTCGACCTGCGGCGGCAGCTGGTGTTCGGTGGGCACGGCTTCGTGGTCACGCCACTGTCGCATGGGGTACGCGTGGGCGGTGCGGTAGAACTGGGCGGCCTGAAGCTGCCGCCCAACTTCAAGCGCGCCGATGCGATGCTGACCAAGGCGGCTCGGCTGATGCCGGGGCTGAAGACCACGGGTGGCAAGCAGTGGATGGGGTTCCGTCCGTCGCTGCCCGACAGTCTGCCGGCAATAGGGCGCTCGCGGCCCAGCCCTCGCATTGTCTACGCCTTCGGGCACGGGCATCTCGGCCTGACGCAATCGGCGGCGGCGGGTCGACTGGTGACTGACATCATCACCGGCGCGACTCCGTCGATCGATATCAAACCATTCTCTCCTCAGCGGTTCTGACTATGGCACGACACACGTTTTCCTGCATCGACGGGCACACTTGCGGCAATCCGGTACGGCTGGTTTCGGGCGGTGGGCCGCTGCTCAAGGGCGCGACGATGATGGAGCGGCGGGCCGACTTCCTCGCCAACCACGACTGGATCCGCAAGGGCCTGATGTTCGAGCCGCGGGGGCATGACGTGATGAGCGGTTCGATCCTCTATCCGCCGACGCGCGAGGATTGCGACATCGCCATCCTGTTCATCGAAACGTCGGGCTGCCTCTACATGTGCGGCCACGGCACCATCGGCACGGTCACGATGGCGATCGAGAACGGGCTGATGACGCCGAAGACGCCGGGTATCGTCAACCTCGACGTGCCGGCCGGCAAGGTGGTGGCCGAGTACACGATGGATGGGGAGTACGTCGACCGGGTGCGGCTCACCAACGTCGCGAGTTTCCTCCACTCGACCGATCTCGAGATCGATGCACCGGGGCTCGGCAAGCTCAAGGTCGACGTCGCCTATGGCGGGAATTTCTACTGCATCGTCGATGCCCAGGAGCAGTTCACCGACATCGCCGACTACACGGTGGGCGACCTGCTGCGCTGGTCCCCCGCCCTGCGCAAGGCGATGAACGAGCGCTACGAGTTCATCCACCCGGAGAACGCCAACATCCGCGGCTGCACCCACATCCTGTGGACGGGAAAGCCGACCGATCCGAAGAATACGGCCCGCAACGCGGTGTTCTACGGCGACAAGGCGATCGACCGTTCGCCCTGCGGCACTGGTACGTCGGCGCGCATGGCGCAGTGGTATGGCCGCGGCAAGCTGAAGGTCGGCGACGCCTTCGACCACGAGTCGATCATCGGCTCGGTGTTCAACGGCCGGGTCGAGCGCGCCGTGAAGGTCGGCAACTACGACGGCATCGTGCCCTCAATTGCCGGCTGGGCCCGGCAGACGGGCATCAACACCATCTTCATCGATGACCGCGACCCGTTCGCACACGGTTTCTCGCTGGTCTGACCCTCGGAGACTTCCATGAAAATCACCGCCATCAAGGCCTGGCAGGTCGACCTCCCGCTCCGGGAGGGCCGCTACAACTGGTCGGGCGGCAACTTCATGGAGGTGTTCGACTCCACCGTCGTGGCGGTGGAGACCGACGAGGGGATCACCGGCTATGCCGAGTGCTGCCCGCTCGGCTCGGCCTACCTGCCCTCCTACGCCAAGGGCGTGCGGGCCGGCATCGCCGAGTTCGGACCGAAGCTGATCGGCATGGACCCGACCGACCTCGGACCGCTCAACCGACGCATGGACGCAGTGCTGCGCGGCCATCCCTACGCCAAGGCGCCGATCGACATTGCCTGCTGGGACATTCTTGGCAAGGTGGCGGGGCTGCCGGTCTACAAGCTGTTGGGCGGTGCCGAGCAGGAGAAGATCGCGCTCTACAGAGCGATCAGCCAGGAGGATTCGGCTGTGATGGCCGAGAAGATCGCCGGCTACCGGGCCGAGGGCTATACAAAATTCCAGCTCAAGGTGGGCGGCGAGCCGAGCGACGATATCGCCCGCGTCCGCGCCTGCCGCCAAATCCTGAAGCCGACCGATATCCTGGTGGCGGACGCCAATACCGGCTGGACCATGGCAGACGCGGCGCGTGTCGTGGGCGCGGTGGGCGACCTCGACGTCTATATCGAGCAGCCGTGCATGACCTACGAGGAGAGCGTGTCGATCCGCCGGCGCACCTCTCTGCCCTTCGTGATGGACGAAAACATCGGCTCGGTGAACGATCTGCTGCGCGGCATTGCCGAGGATGCGTTCGACGTCATCAACCTCAAGATTTCGAAGGTGGGCGGTCTGACCAAGGCCAAGCTGATGCGCGATCTCTGCGTGGCGCACGGCATCCCCATGACCATCGAGGATACCTGGGGCGGTGACATCGTGACAGCAACGATCGCCCACCTCGCCCGCTCTACGCCGGAGCGCTTCTGCTTCACGGCGACGGATTTCAACTCCTACGGCACGGTGGACATCGCGGAGGGCGCGCCCAAGCGAGTGAACGGGACAATGACGACTCCGGATACGCCGGGACTCGGAATCACCCCGCTCTGGGATGTGCTGGGGCAGACCGAGTTGGTGATCCAATGACGATGACTAACCGGGACGGCCCTCTCCCTGCCTCCCCCACAAGGGGGGAGGTGCAGAAGGTGGAACACTCCGCGTCAGCGAACGCCGTCTTCACCTCCCCTTTCATGGGAGAGGCAGGGAGGGGGCCGTCCCGGCTCGTGCTGGCATGAAAACCACCAAGGCCATCCAGATCGTCGGCTGCCATGCCGAGGGCGAGGTTGGCGATGTGATCGTCGGTGGCGTGGCGCCGCCGCCGGGCGAGACGCTCTGGGAGCAGTCTCGGTTCATCGCCCGTGATCAAGCGCTGCGGACCTTCCTGCTGAACGAACCGCGAGGCGGGGTTTTCCGGCACGTGAACCTGCTGGTGCCGCCGAAGGACCCCAGGGCGCAGATGGGCTTCATCATCATGGAGCCCGAGGACACGCCGCCGATGTCGGGCTCGAATTCAATCTGCGTGGCGACGGTACTGCTCGATACCGGCATCATCCCTATGACCGAACCCGAGACGCGGCTGGTGCTTGAAGCGCCGGGCGGGCTGGTCGAGGTGGTGGCGCGCTGCGCCGATGGCAAGGCGCAGTCGATCACCGTCACCAACGTGCCGAGCTTCGCCGACCGGCTGGGCGCCACGCTGGAGGTGGAGGGCGTCGGGACGCTGGTTGTGGATACCGCCTATGGCGGCGACAGCTTCGTCATTGTCGATGCCCATGCCCTCGGCTTCAAGGTGGCGCCGGATGAGGCGCGGGAACTGGCCGAGACGGGCATCCGCATAACCCGGGCGGCCAATGAGCAACTGGGCTTTTCGCACCCGACCAATCCCGACTGGACCCACTTCTCGTTCTGCCAGATCGCCGCCCCGATCGAGCGGCGGGACGATGGGGTGGTGACGGCGGCGAATGCCGTGGCGATCCAGCCCGGAAAGATCGACCGCTCGCCCACCGGGACCGGCGCTTCGGCACGGATGGCGGTGCTGCGGGCGAGGGGCGAGATGGCGGTGGGCGAAAGCTACGTGGCGCGCTCGATCATCGGCTCGGAGTTCATCGGGCGGATCGTCGGCGACACGGTGCTGGCCGGAAGGCCGGCGATCATCCCGACGATCACCGGCAGGGCGTGGATCACCGGGACGCGGACCGAAATGCTCGATCCGGCCGATCCGTGGCCGGCCGGTTACCGGTTGTCCGATACCTGGCCGAAGATAGGATGAGCGTGCGGATCGGGTTTGCAGAGCTCGAGACGCTTGTGGCGCGTGCGTTTGAGCGGCATGGCTGCACGCTCGACGTCGCACGCATCATCGCCCGCAACATGGTGACGGCGGAGCAGGACGGGGCGAAGAGCCATGGCGTGTTCCGCATCCCGGCCTACATGAACTCACTCGATGCCGGATGGGTGGATGGCCAGGCGGAGCCGGTCGTCGAGGACGTCGCACCGGGCATGTTGCGCGGTGATGGGCGCAACGGGTTCGCCTTGCCGGTCCTGGAGGCGGCGCGCCCTGCCCTGCTGGCCAAGGTGCGAGCCAACGGGATTGCCATACTGACAGTTCGGAACGCGCACCACTTTTCCGCGGTGTGGCCGGATGTGGAACCGTTCGCTCGCGAGGGGTTCATTGCCATGGCGATGATCAACTCGATGGCGAGCGTCGTGCCGCATGGTGGGCGCCGGAAGCTCTATGGCACGAACCCGCTCGGGTTCGCCGCGCCCCGATCGCATGGCGATCCGCTGGTAATCGACCAGGCCACGAGCGCGCTGTCCAACGGCGACGTGCAGATCGCGGCCCGCGAGGGGCATCAGCTTCCGCCGGGGTCGGGCGTCGATCGGGAGGGGAAGCCGACCACTGATCCGAAGGCGGTGCTGGATGGCGGCGCGCTGCTGTCGTTCGGCGGCTACAAGGGCTCGTCGATCGGCATGATGATGGAGATCATGGCGGCGGGCCTGGCCGGAGGGCGGTTCTCCTACGAGGTCGACTTCAGCCAGCATCCTGGAGCTGCCACGCCGAATACGGCGCAGACCTATATCGTCATCGATCCGGGCCGGGGCGCGGTGACGGAGTTCGCCGAGCGGATCGAGGCGCTGATCGCGGAAATCCATGACGCTGGGCAGGAGCGCCTGCCCGGTGACCGGCGCTACGCCAATCGGCGCGAGGCGATGGCCAACGGCATCCCGCTCAGCGACGAGGAATACGCGATGGTGCGACGCTATGCCGAGGCTTAGATGACCGCCGTGGCGGTGATCTCAATCCGCAGTCCTTCGGCGATCAGCTCCTTGACCACGACAGTGGCGCGTACCGGATAGGGTTTCTGGAAGAACTCGGCGTAGACCTTGTTCATCGCCTTGAAGTCGCTGCGCTCGGTCAGGAAGACCTGGCACTGTACGATGTTGGCGAGAGTGCCGCCGGCGGCCCGGACGGCCTGGTCGAGGTTCTTCAGCGTCTGCCGCGCCTGCGCTTCCATGTCGCCCTGGAGAATGTCGCCGGACACCGGGTCTTCTGCGATGACCACCAGCCAGACGTGGTTGCCGGCCTTCACCGCGTCGTTGACCGGGGAGGTGGAGGGGGCGATGCCGGTATTGATGACTTCGATCATGTCAGCTCCAGAATGTACCGGGCGGTGAAGCTTTCCGCTTCCCACCACAAGCGGAAATTTGTGCCCCACTTGTTGTTGTGCAGGTTGAAGCGCAGGCCCGCGGAGTAGTCGGGCGGCAGGCTGTCGAACGCCACGAAATCGGTGTGAGCGGGCGCGACCAGCGGGGTGTCGAGTGGAGTGAGGCTCAGGCCTGCCGTGCGGACGGCGGAGACCGCCTGGAGCTGTCCGCCGCCGTGCGGGGCGACCTTGTTGGCACGAATCCACGTGCCGGTCCTCTGGAAGTCCCAGGCGTGGGGGCCGGCCGGGGTGAAGCTGACGAAGCTCGCTTCCGGCATGCGGTTTGCGGGCTTGTCGTGCAGGGTGACGGAAATCTCGATGCGGTTGGCGTCGAGGCCTCGAAAAGACCAACTGATACGGGCGGGCGCGCCCAGCTCTACATGGGCGGTCGGGTCCATGGTGCCGTCGGCCTCGGGCGCGAGGACTATCGAGCGGGATGTCCTCGCGCTTTCCAGGCCGGGCTTGGCGTGGTCGAGCGGTGCCCAGTAGGGCCGCTCCGTCAGGTAGGTATCGAGCCAGCGGTCGATGTCGGCGGCGTCGTAGCTCTCGTAGCGGAAGCCCATGAGGCAGCCATTCTCACCGCGGAGCTGCTGGCCGGAGGGGCTGGTGATGGCGGCGATGTCGCCGGTGGTACGGTCGGTTTCGACCTGCCAGCCTTTGAGGTCGGCGGCGGGCGTCGGTTCATCGGCCGGGCGGTCGGCGGGGTCGAGTTCGGCGAGCGCGGCGTCGAGATACGCGCTCTGCTCGTGCCAGGAGGCTTCGGTGAACTGGTAGCGGTAATCGGTGGCGCGAGCGGCTTCGAAGGCAGGGCGGTCGAAGCCGTTTCGGTCACGCAGGTACTGCTTGATGTCGACGCCCCAGGTGTGTTCGGCGACCATGCCGAGGCCGCGGCCGAAGGCGAGCCCCCTGCCCTCTGCCACCAGCTTGTCGTGGTGGCGCTGATAACTGAGGTAGCGTTTGACCTTGGTGGGGTCGGAGGCAACGCCGTAGATCCAGCTGTCGCCGAGTTCGAGCTCGACGATGGGAAGTTCGTCGCGGCGGGCCCAGAGGATCTCGCCATAGGCGTCGAGGGTTGACGCCTTGATGTCCAGGCCAGGGTATTCGCCGGTGAGGTCGCGCAGCACGTCGATAGTCTGCGGCACCGATTGCGGGCCGGCATTGTCGTTGGTGTGAGCGAAGCCGATGCCCTGCTCGAAGCCCGGCAGGAAGGCGGTTTCGCCGTAGCTCTTCTGGTACTGGACGACGATCTCGCTGCCGTCCGGGGCACGCCAGCGGAAGGCTTCGGGCACGTCGGGAACCGGTGACGCCGCATTGACGCCCAGGTGGAGGAAGTGGACGCCGGCCTCGGCGAGCAGCGGGACTATGCCGATGGTGTGGCCGGGGACGTCGGTCATCTTCGCGGCCGTGCTCCTGCGGCCGAAGCGCTTGTCGAGTTCCTGGCCATAACTCAGCCCGGCACGAAACACGTTCGGCGACATCAGCTCGGAATGAGTCGTGTAGGGTAGCGCGTGCCAGGTGATGAGGCCGCGCTCGATGGCGCGCTCAAGCCGCTCTACCCGGTCGGGCGACTGGGAGTTGAGGTGGTCCCAGATCAGCCAGGCGCCAGTGGTCCAGATGAATTTCGGGGTATTGGGGTCCTCGGCGAAGAAATGCTCGCCGGTCTCGATCGCCTGCGGGATGAAGCGCTCGTGATACTGGGCGCGGACCTTCGCGGCGTGATCGGTGAAACCGATATCGAGATGGGTCTTGTAGATCAGATGGATCGTGCGGGTCACGGGTCGCGCCCCCTCAGCGCGGCGAGATGATTTCTCCCGCCAGGACATCGACCTGCAGCCCGTCATAGGCCGGGCGCACGTGGTCAGGGGTCATGGCGTCGGTCTGGTTGTAGTCGAGGTCGATGTGCAGGTTGGTCAGCACGGCGTGCCGGGGCTTGTAGCGCTCGACATGCTCCAGCGCTTCGGACAGGCTGAGATGGCTGGGGTGCGGTGCCGGACGCAGGGCGTCGAGCACCCAGCAGTCGAGGCCGGAGACGGCCTCGTGGGACTCGGGCGGGATGCCGCTCAGGTCGCAGCTATAGGCGAAATTGTGGACGCGGAAGCCGAGCGAGAAGATCTCGCCATGGTCCTGCCTGAAGGGGTGCACGGTGATCGAGCCACCGGGTCCATCGACCGTGAGCGGCTCGCCGGCCTCGATGATGTGCTGGTTGAGGATGGGCGGATAGCCGGAGTTCGGCGGCGCGGTGAAGCAGTAGGCGAAGCTCGGGACGATGCGGTTGGCCGCTTCCTGGCTGAAATAGACATCGACGCGCCGGCGGTTGTTCAGCGCCAGCACACGGAGGTCGTCGATGCCGTGGGTGTGGTCGGCATGCTCGTGGGTGTAGAGCACTGCCTCGACGCGGTCGACTTCGGCGCTCAGCAGCTGCTCGCGCAGGTCGCAGCCGGTGTCGACGATGATGCGGGTGGGGTGATCGGAGCCGGGGGAAAACCCCTCGATCAGCAGCGAGCAACGGCTGCGGCGGTTCTTCGGGTTGTCCGGATCGCACACCCCCCAATGCCCACCGATCCGTGGCACGCCGCCCGACGAGCCGCAGCCCATGATGGTGGCGACGATGCGCTGCGCTTGAGCCATTTGCTAGACCTGGGTGGCTTTGGAGAAGAGGCGGAAGAAGTTGTCGGTGGTCTCGGCACCGAGTTGCTTTATCGGGATGCTGCGAACCTCGGCCACCTTCGACGCGGTGTGGGCGACGTAGCTCGGCTCGTTGGTCGAACCGCGATGCGGGATCGGGGCGAGGTAAGGCGCGTCGGTTTCGACGAGGTAGCGGTCCGCCGGAACCATCTTCGCGACCTCGCGGATTTCCTCGGCGTTCTTGAAGGTGATGATTCCGGAAAAGGAGATGTAGCCGCCGAGTTCCAGCGCAGTGCGCGCAAGGTCCATGCCGGCGGTGAAGCAGTGGAGCACGAACGGAAAACTCCCCGTGCCCGCCTCCTCCCGCAGGATCGCCGCCATGTCGGCATCGCACTGGCGCGAATGGATCACGAGCGGCAACTGTGTCGTGCGCGCTGCCGCGATGTGGCGGCGCAGGCCCTCTGCTTGCGCGGCCTTGGGGGCGTTGTCGTAGAAATAGTCGAGGCCCGCCTCGCCGATGGCGACGCACCTGGGATGCGCACTCAGCCGAACCAGGTCCTCGGCGAAGATGTCGAGTTCCTCGTCAGCCTGGTGCGGATGGGTGCCGACCGAACACCAGACCGCGGGATGCGCTTCGGCGATGGCCTTGATCTCGTCGAAGCGCTTCACCCGGGTCGAGATGGTGAGCATGCCGTCGATACCGGCCGCCTTCGCCCGAGCCAGCACCCCGGCGCGGTCGGCGGCAAGCTCCGGGAAGTCGAGATGGCAGTGGCTGTCGATCAGCATGAGGTCGTTCCTCGCAACGACAAGCGATGCCGCGCATCGCCACCCCTCATCCGCCCTGCGGGCACCTTCTCCCACAAGGGGAGAAGGCGAAGCTTCGGCGGCTTCCCTTCACGGGAACGGCGTGCCTGCAACATCGCCTTCTCCCCTTGTGGGAGAAGGTGGCGGCAGCCGGATGAGGGGTCGGCCACGCGCACGTACATGTCAGGCCGTCTTGGCGTGCTCGAACTTCTTGAACACCGGCTCGGGCGGTGGCAGCGGGGTGCCACCCAGCATACCCTCAGGCGCCAGGGCGTGGCTGAGCAGGCGCTGGTCGGCCGGGATGGCGAGCGCATCGAGGAACTTCGCCGCGCCTTCCGGCACGAAGGGCTGCGCGGCGATCGCGGCGCGGCGAACCACGTCGGCGGTCGTCGAGAGGATGGTTCCCATGCGGGGCAGGTCGGCCTTCAGCCCCCACGGCGCCTGGTCGGCGAAGTAGAGGTTGGCGGCGTTGAGCAGCGTCGTCAGTTCGCCAGCGGCCTCGTGGATCTGCTGGGTCTGCATGGCTTCGTTCATGCGGGTGATGGCCGCGATGGCTTCGGCGACGATGGCTTTGTCAGCCTCGTTCTGCGCCGCCATCGGCAGGATGCCCGAGAAGTTCTTCTGGATCATCGACAGCGAGCGCTGCGCCAGGTTGCCGAAATTGTTGGCGAGGTCGGAGTTGTTGCGGTTGATGAACTTCTCCTTCCCCCAGTCGCCGTCCTGGCCGAAGCTGATCTCGCGCAGGCAGTACCAGCGGACTGGATCGGTGCCGTAGAGGTCGAGCTGCTCGTGCGGGTCGACGATGTTGCCGACCGACTTCGACATCTTCTTGCCTTCCGACGTCAGGAAGCCGTGGGCGAAGACGCGATGCGGCACATCGATGCCGG
>JAEYYP010000068.1 GCA_023428425.1 Pseudomonadota bacterium | reverse complement strand
CCGCGTCTTCTCGGTCAGGCCTCCGTGCTGCTCCCGCCGGGTCGCCGCCCCGAGGCGGTGCTCGATTTCCATTCCTGGCTGGTCGAGGGCGATGCCGACGCCATGGCCCGCGCCATCGAGGGGCTGCGGGTCAATGCCCGCTCGTTCGAGCTGACGCTGCGCACCCGCGAGGGCAAGGTGGTGCGTGCGGCCGGCTCACTGCTCGGCAATGGTACCGCGCTGCGCCTCCGTCCCGCCATCGCGCCGGCGCCCGAAGTGACCGCGGTGCCCGACCCGGTGCCGGCTCCCGATCGGGCCACCGCCCGCACCGTTCTCGGCAACCTCGCGCGTCCCGCCTTCCTGCGCGATGCCAAGGGCCGGCTGGTCTTCGTCAACCAAGCCTATCACGATCTCGCTCGCGCCCTCGGCAAGAAGAGCACCGACACCGAACCGGCCCTGCTCATCGATTTCACGGCCCTGCAGCGCAACGGCGGCCGCGAGGCCGCGCCGATCACGCTCGGCGAACTTGGCCCGCACGAACTGGTGGAGTTCCCGCTCGAGGGGGGCTCGGCCGGCTACCTGCAGCCGCGCCCGGCCGCCGCGGCGTCGGAAAAGGACGCGAGCCTCGCCCACCTCTCCGCCATCATCGATGCGCTCGCGACGCCCATCGCCATCTTCAACGCCGCCCGCGAACTGGTGCAGTTCAACCGGGCCTATACCGCGCTCTGGGGGCTCGACCGCACCTGGCTCACGCTCGGCATGGACGAGCGGGTGATCCTCGACAAGCTGCGCACCGACGGCAAGCTGCCCAACGAGCCCGACTACCAGGGCTGGCGCTCCCGCCACCTGACGTCCTACCAGCTCAAGGTCCCCAAGGAACTCGAGCCCTGGCACCTGCCCGATGGCCGTACCGTGCAGGTCATCGCCGCACCGGCTGGCCCCAAGGGGGGCGTGATCTATGTGTTCGAGGACATCACCGACCAGCTGATCCTCAAGAGCCAGCACAAGGCCGTGCTCGACGTGCAGCGCTCGACGCTGAACGCGCTGACCGAAGCGGTGGCGGTGTTCGGCACCAATGGCCGGCTGACGCTTTCCAACCCGCGACTCTCCACCCTGTGGAAGCTGCCGACCAATCTGCTGGCCGCCAACCCACATATCGACCAGCTCAGTGAAGCTGCGGCGAAGGCGCTGCCCGAGGACGGGGCGACGATCTGGCGCGACCTCAAGAAGTCGATCATCGACCTCAATCCCACCCGCTCGGACAAGCAGGGCCGCATCACTCGCGCCGACGGCAAACTCATCGACTACGCCATAACCCGGCTGCCCGACGGGCAGACCATGATGACCTTTCTCGACGTCACCGAGAGCGCCAACTACCAGCGCGTCCTCAAGGAGCGGAACGACGCCCTGGTCACCGCCGACCGGCTCAAGGACGCCTTCGTGCAGAACGTGTCGTACGAACTGCGCTCGCCGCTCACCAACATCATCGGCTTTGCCGACCTGCTGGCGTCGGGCAGTGCGGGAGAATTGAACGAGAAGCAGCGCAGCTACACCGACTATATCCGCTCGTCGTCGGTCACCCTCGGCGTGCTCATCGACAACATCCTCGACCTCCAGACCGTCGATGCGGGCATCGCCGAACTCCGCCCCGAGCCGCAGGATGTCGCGGCGCTCGTCGAGAAGGCCCGGGCCGGCCTGATGGCCACCGACGGGGCCCAGTCGATCAACCTCAGCATCGACATCGAGCCCGACCTCCCGCCGTTCATCGCCGATGGCACCCGCATCGTGCAGGTGCTCTACAACCTGTTGTCGAACGCCGCGCGCTTCTCCGAGCCGGGCGGCGAGATCAAGCTCAGCGTGTCGGGACGAACCGGGCGCATCCAGTTCGTGGTCGAGGATGATGGCGCGCCGATGAGCGATGAAATGCGCGCCGCGATGCTCGGCAGCGACAGCGCCTCCGCCTCGGCCCGCCAGCGGGGCGCCGGTCTCGGCCTCGCCATTGTCCGCGCCTTCGTCAATCTGCATGGCGGCACGATCAGCCTCGAAAAGCGCGACCCGCGCGGCAGCCGCATCATCGTCAGCCTGCCCAGTGACGCGACGATGGCCGGCGCGGCGGAGTGATCTGTGGAGCCACTGTTCCTCGCCGATGACGACGCCACCGCCACCCTCGGCCGGCGCCTCGCCGCAGCGTTGAGGCCCGGCGACCTGATCCTCCTCCACGGCGACCTGGGCGCCGGCAAGACGGCACTGGCGCGAACCATCGTCCGCACGCTGATTGGGGACCACTCGCTGGATGTCCCCTCGCCCAGTTTCGCCCTGGTCCAGCCCTACGATGGCAATGGTCGCAGCATCCTCCACACTGACCTCTACCGCATCCGCGATCCGCACGAGGTCGACGAACTCGGCCTGTTCGACCGCCCCGAGGCCATTGTTCTCTGCGAGTGGCCGCAGCGTGGCGGCGACGATTTCCTGAACCGGGCGACGGGGGAGGTCTCGCTGAGCATCCCGCCCGACGGGTCTGGGCGGTTGGCCGAGGTCGGGTTCTTCGACGGGCGGGCGTTCTAGCGACCGCGCTTGGGGGATGACAGCGTTGTGGTTGTTGGTGGTAGCATGACGACGTTGCCCCCGCACTGGACACACGGCTCCCCAGCCGCTCAACTCCCGCCATGCGTCGCGACTCGCTCTTCTCCATCGCCCCCCACGCGCCGTTCCTTGCGACCCTTGTCGACCGGGTGCTGGACGGCACGCTGCTGCGCGGGTGGAAACGCGAAGGGGCGTTCTGGCTCTCGGACGTCACCATCATTCTCCCGACCCGCCGCTCGCGCCTCGCCCTGGCTGCGGAGTTCGCGAACAGGCTCGGCGGTACGGTGCTGCTCCCCGACATCCGCACCTTCGGCGGCGAGCAGGCCGAGGAAGAGCCTTTCCTGCCGCCCTACGACATGCCACCGAGCGCGCCCGCCGCGAGCCCGCTCGAGCGCCGGCTCGCGCTCAGCAGCCTCGTACGCGCCTTCGCCGAGCGGGCCGGCAGCTTCGCCACGCCGCCGAGCGCATCGGAGGTGTTCTGGCTCGCCGATTCGCTGGGCACGGTGTTCGACGACCTGACGATCGAGGGCGTCTCTCCCGCCGCGCTGCGCGAACTGGTGCCCGAGGAACTCGCCGGCAACTGGCAGCAGATCTTGAAATTCCTCGACGTCGCGCTCACCTACTGGCCGCAGCACCTCGCCGCCATCGGCAAGACCGATGCCGCCGAGGCCCGCAACGAGCGCCTTGCCCGCCAGGCCGAGGCCGCGATCCACCTCTACGGCGACCGCCCGGTGATCGCCGCCGGCTCCACCGGCTCGATCCCGGCTACGGCCAGGCTTCTCGCTGCCATCGCCGAGCTGCCGCGTGGCGCCGTGGTGTTCCCCGGCCTCGACACCTCGTTCGCCCCGCTGCAGCACGACCTGATGCTCAAGGGCGAGGCGTCGGAGAGCCATCCGCAGTTCGTGCTGATGAAGCTGCTGCGCCGCCTTGGCGCCGCGGTTTCAGATGTCACCGAACTGGCAGGAGACCATCCTCGAACCCGCCTCGTCCGCGCCGCGCTCGCCCCTGCGTCCGAGACCCCGGACTGGGCCAGGATGCGCGAGACCATCGACGTCGCTGCCGCGCTCGAGCATGCCGCCATCCTCGCCGCACCGAACGCCGATACCGAAGCCCGGGCCATCGCGCTCGCCGCCCGCGCCACGCTGGCCGAAGGGCGTACCGTCGGCATCATCGCCCGCGACCAGACGCTGGCGCGGCGCATTTCGGTCGAGCTCAAGCGCTACGGCATCAATGTCGATGATGCCGCCGGCACCCCGCTGTACCAGTCCGCCGCCGGACGCCTCGCCCGCCAGGTCCTCGCTGTCGCCGCCAGCAACTTCGCCGCCGTCGACACGGTCGCCCTGCTCCGCAACGCTGTGGTGAGTGTCGGGCTGGACCGTTTTGAAGTGCGGAGTCGGACAGACGACCTGGACTGGCACCTGCGGCGAGAACGGCCGAAGGTGGCCGGCCTCGAGGGGCTGAAGGAGTTCACCAGGAAGGAGCCGTTGAAGGCGCTGCTCGCCGCGATCGGGGCTGCCCTCGCCCCCATCACCACCCTCGTCTCCACGCCCAGTCTCACCGCCGCCGACCTCGCAGCGGCGCTGGTCGCCGCGATGGACGGCCTCGTCGGTGACGCCGATTTGCCGGGCATGCCGGAGTTCCGCCGCTGGGCCGAGGAGGTCACGAGCCTTGGCCCGGTCGGAACGCCCTGCCCGCCGCAGCTCCTCGACTCCGTGCTCAAGGCCCTTCTCGCCGGCCACACCGCTACGGGCCTCCCCACCGAGCGCGACGACATCGCCATCTGGGGCGAACTCGAGGCCCGCCTGCAATCGCCCGACCTGATGATCCTCGCCGGCGTCAACGAGGACATCTGGCCGCCTGTCGCCGATCCGGGGCCATGGCTCAGCCGGGGCATGCGGCTGGGTATCGGGCTCGAACCACCCGAGCGCCGGCAGGGACAGGCGGCGCACGATTTCACCATGGCGGTGGGCAATGCCCGCGTGCTCGTCGCCTATGCCGAGCGCATCGGCACCTCGCCCGCCCTGCCCTCGCCGCTCGTCCAGCGGCTCGATGCCCTCATCGGCGAGACCCACGCCAAGGCCCTGCGCGCACGTGGGAGCCAATGGCTGCGCGAGGCGGAAGCGATCGACCATGCCGGCATTCCGCGCCCGGCACCGCGTCCCTCACCCAACCCGCCCGCCACGATCCGTCCGCGCCGCCTGTCGATCACCGAGGTCGAGCCCCTGATGCGCTCGCCCTACGATATCTACGCCAAGCACGTGCTGCGCCTGCGGCGGCAGGAGCCTCTCGGCACCGAGCCGAGCGCCCGCGAGCGCGGCACCATGATCCACGGCGTGTTC
>JAEYYP010000018.1 GCA_023428425.1 Pseudomonadota bacterium | reverse complement strand
GTTGACGACATGCAGCATCGCGATGGTGACGATGAAGGCAAGGTAGAACCAGTTGGCCACGTAGATGTGGGGTTCCTTGCGCTTGAAGATGGTGCCGAGGAACAGCACCAGGTAGGCGACCCAGACGATGGTCAGCCACAGGTCGGTGTACCACTCGGGCTCGGCATATTCACGGCTCTGCGTGCTGCCCAGCACATAGCCGGTGGCGGCCATCAGGATGAACAGCTGGTAGCCCCAGAACACGAACCAGGCGAGGTTGTCGCTGATCAGCCGCGCCCGCGAGGTGCGCTGCACGACATAGAGACTGGTGGTGATGAGCGCGGTGCCGCCGAATGCGAAAACCACGGCCGAGGTATGCAGCGGCCGCAGGCGCCCGAAGTTGAGATAGGGTTCGAAGTTGAGATCGGGCCAGGCGAGCTGTAGCGCGATGACGACGCCCACCAGCATGCCGACCACGCCCCAGAAGACGGTGAGGATCGAACCGATGCGGATTGGGGCGTCGAAGTAGCCCGCCTTGTCGGCCTCGGCCACCCCCGCCGGGATGCGTGCCTGGTCGGGCTGGCGCATCAGGATGACGGCACCCAGCCCCAGGGCCACGGTGACGATGCCCATGTGTATGCGGAACAGCGTGTCCTGCCCCAACCCGGACAGCACGAGCGTCAACAACGCTCCTGCCGCCAGTGTGATTATCCAGCCCGAATTGCGCAAAGTGACCCCCGTTCGAGACTTCTCTGACGGGAGCCTTAGGGGGGAGGCAGGCCGGGCCTATTGATTTGGATCAACCGGGCTCGATCGGGGGTACCCCCACCCCAACTCCGCCACCCTTCCCCGAGGCAGGGGAATCGGATGTGACGGAATAGGCCACTGGCTACCTCCCGCCCTTGCGAGGGAGGTAGCGTCGCTAGGAGCGACAGCGACATAGCAGAGCTAGGAGGGGGGTGTTGCCGAGGTCGGCATTTGTGCACGAGCCTCGCCGAAACCCCCTTCCTACCTCCGCTAAGGCGCTGACGCGCCCAAGCTTCGGTACCTTCCCCGCAAGGGGGAAGGTAACCAGCGGCCTTCACGATCCAAAGGCATCAGTGCAGCTAAGCTACCCCTCGATCGCGATGCCCGCGTCCATCACCATGCGGACCAGTTCGGCGAGGCTCCTGGCCTGCATCTTGGCCATGAGGCCGGCGCGATAGACCTCGACGGTGCGCGGCGAGATGCCGAGGTCGAAGGCGATGGTCTTGTTGGCCTGGCCGGCAACGACGCCGCCCAGTACCTGCCGCTCGCGCTCCGAAAGCGTATCGAGCCGCTGGCGGACCTGCTCGGCGACCGCGGACAGCTGGTGCTGCTCGGCGGCGCGGTTCACGGCGCGGGTGATCGAACTGAGCATCACCTCGTCGCTGAACGGCTTCTCGATGAAATCGAGCGCGCCGGACTTCATCGCCTCCACCGCCATCTGCACGTCGCCATGCCCAGTGATGACGATGGCCGGCAGCATGGCACCGCCCTCGCGCAGGCGGCGCAGCAACTCGACGCCGTCCATGTCTGGCATCCTGAGGTCGGTGATCAGGCAGCCATTGGCGATGGTCGGGGCAAGCTTGAGGAACTCGGTAGCCGACTCGTGCACGCGCACGGCAAACCCCGAGGTCTGCAGCAGGAAGGCCAGCGAGTTGCGGACGGCTTCCTCGTCATCGACGATGTGAACGACGGTGTCAGCTGTACTCAACGGCGGCCTCGGTCAGCAAAGGCAGGGTGAAGGTGAATGTCGCGCCACCCGCCTCGTTACGCCGCACCACCAGCTCGCCGCCATGCGACTCGATGATGCGCCTCGAAATTGACAACCCCACCCCCATACCATTGGCCTTGGACGTGACAAATGGCTGGAACAGCTGCGGCGCGATGTCGTCGGCGATGCCCGGGCCGGTATCGGCCACCTCGACCTTCAGCCTGCCGTCCTCGGCCGGACTGGTGCTGACGGTCAACTGCTTCACCTTGCTGTCGCGCATCGCCTCCATGGCGTTGCGCATCAGGTTGATGAGCACCTGCTGGATCTGCACGCGGTCGGCGATCACCATGTGATCGTCCTGTCCGAACTCGAACACCGGCTTGATGCCGCGTTCGCGCGAGCCGACGAGCGCGAGGGCACCTGCCTCCTCGATCAGTTTCTTGATGTCCTCCTGGTTGCGCTCGGTATCGCCGCGGGTGACGAACTCGCGGAGGTGCCGGATGATGTCGCCGGCGCGCAGGGCCTGCTTCGCTGTCTCCTCGAGCGCCCCGCGCATGCGTGAGGAATACTCGTCGTCGAGCTTCTCCAGCATGCGCCGGCAGCCCTGCACGTAGTTGGCGATGGCCGAGAGCGGCTGGTTCAGTTCGTGCGCCAGCGTGGAGGCCATCTCGCCCAGTTCGTTGACGCGGGCGAGCCGGATCAGTTCGTTGCTGGCCTGGTCGAGCTTGGCCTGGGACTCCTCGCGCTCGGTCAGGTCGCGGATGAAGCCGGTGAAGAAGGTCCGTCCGCCGATCGTCACCTGCCCGACCGCCAGCTTCATCGGAAAGGTCGAGCCGTCCTTGCGACGGCCGACCACCACCCGGTCGATACCGATGATTCGCTTTTCACCGGTCGTCAGGTAGCGCACCAGGTAGCCGTCATGCTGCTCGCGGTAGGGCGTGGGCATCAGCATCGAGACGTTCCGGCCAACTGCCTCCTCCGCCGTGTAGCCGAACTGCCGCACCGCCGAGGTGTTGAACGACTGCATGATGCCGCTGGCGTCGATCACCACCGTCGCGTCGGGCACCGTGTCGAGGATCGATTGCAGGTGCAGTTCGCGCTGTGTCAGTCGCGCCTGGGTCTGGGCCATCTGCCAGCCCAGCCAGGTCAACGCGGCAAGGCCCGCGACCGCGATGGCGAGCGCCGCGACCAGGTTGGTCGGCGCGAGCAGCACCGCTGCCAGCCAGACACACCCGACTAGCAGCATCGCGATGATGCTTCTCAACCTACTGTCGGCCACGCTCCGCCTTCCGACCCTACGGCGGCATCTCGGGTTTACGTCATCGCAATCCCGAAACCGCGTCTGCTATCAGTTCAGGCTAATGCGCACGGGGCGGGAGGACAACCATCTCGGCGTGAGGTTGCGTCGCCGGGCCTCTGCTGGTCCCAGCACGACAGACCTTCTGTGGGGCTGCCGGCCTCAGCGGCCGCGTCGAGCCGGGCGTCGGGCTGCGGCGGGATAGCGTGCGACGTTCAGTCCGGCCAATGACCAGCATTGGAAAATCCACTAGCACCTCACGGCGCGGTTATCAGGGGTTTAAGCAATGTCGCTTACCCATTTCTCGGCGGCACTAATTGCGCCGAGGGGGTTGTGAGATGATTTCGTTTGCACATTTGTCCATCGGCGCGAAGCTGACCTTGACGTCTGCTATCGGGGGCGCCCTGATTGTTGCGCTGATGGTGAACCAGTGGTCGGGCAACCAGACGATTTCTGCCGCCATGACGTCTCTGGCCAATGAGCAACGGCTGCTCGACAGTATCGGGCAGGCCGAGGACGCCGTTGCGCAGATGGAAATCGCGGTCCGCAATGGCCGATTGCAGGCAGCTCCCGAAGACGTGGACACTGCAGGTGCGGAAATCGACAAGCAACTCGCCGACGCCAGCGCCGCCCTGCAACAGCCGATGGATATCGCCAGCGACCCAGCCGAACTGAAGGCCATCCAGGATGCGTTCGGCACATACGCCCAGAGCGCCCACGGCATGATCGAGCTCATCACCGAAAACATGGCCATGGGCCAGGATTTCGCCGCCGAGGAGCAGTTCAAGCAGGAGTTCATCGACCCCGCCAAGGAGAACGTGTCCGGCCTGATCGATGCCGCGCAGACCAAGTCGACGCAGCGGACGGCCGAGGCGCAGGCCCGCGTCAACGACACCATCGCCAGTGTTGGACTGCTGGGCAACATCCTCAGCATCGTGGCGCTGCTGGTGCTGGTTGGCTCGGCCATCTTCTCGCTGCGCTCCGTGGCCCGCCCGATCCGGTCCATGACGGACTCGATGAACCGGCTGTCGGCCGGCGACGTGGAGGCGGAGATTCCGTTCCAGGATCGCAAGGACGAAGTCGGCCGCATCGCAGGCGCCGTGCAGATATTCAAGGATGGCCTCGTCCGCGCCGCCAGCCTCGAGGCCGAGAAGGAAGCCACCACCCGTCGCGCCTCGGCCGGCGCCATGGCCATGGCCGAACTGCAGGGCAAGATCGCCGAAGTGGTGACCGCCGGCGTCGCCGGTGACCTCAGCCGCCGCATCGACGCTCAGTTCGACGACCGCGAACTGACCAGCCTCGCCGACGGCGTCAACCGCCTGATGGACACCATGGACCGTGGCGTCAGCGAAACCGGCACCGTGCTCGCCGCCATGGCGCAGACCGACCTCACCCACCGCGTCACCGGCAACTTCCAGGGCGCCTTCGCCCGGCTGAAGAACGACACCAACGCGGTGGCCGACAAGCTCAGCGAGATCGTCGGCCAGCTCAAGGAAACCTCTCGCGGGCTGAAGACGGCGACCGGCGAGATCCTGTCGGGCGCCAACGACCTTTCCGAGCGCACCACCAAGCAGGCCGCGACCATCGAGGAAACCTCCGCCGCGATGGAGCAGCTCGCCACCACCGTGCTGCAGAACGCCGAGCGGGCGCGCGAGGCCAGCAGTGCCTCCGGCAACGTCACCCGTACCGCCGAAGAGGGCGGCAAGGTAATGGGCGAGGCGACCACCGCGATGGAGCGCATCACCCAGTCTTCGGCCAAGATCTCCAACATCATCGGGCTGATCGACGACATCGCCTTCCAGACCAACCTGTTGGCGCTGAACGCTTCGGTCGAAGCGGCGCGCGCCGGTGACGCCGGCAAGGGCTTTGCGGTGGTCGCCGTCGAGGTCCGTCGCCTCGCCCAGTCGGCCGCCAGTGCGTCGAGTGAGGTGAAGGTGCTGATCGACCAGTCCGGTACCGAGGTGAAGACCGGCAGCAAGCTCGTTGCAGACGCTGCCGCGCGGCTGCAGTCGATGCTCGAAGCAGCGCGTTCGTCCAACGAATTGATGGACGGTATCGCCCGTGAATCGCGCGAGCAGGCGTCCTCGATCGAAGAGGTGAATACCGCCATCCGCCAGCTCGATGAGATGACCCAGCACAACGCCGCGCTGGTCGAGGAGACAAACGCTGCCATCGAGCAGACCGAGGCCCAGGCCAACGACCTCGACCGCATCGTCGACGTGTTCAACCTCGAGGAGCCCGCCACGGCGCCGACGCGCCGCCGCATGGCTGCCTGAGGCGCACCTCCTCCTCCAGTGACGACCAGCGGCCGGGCTCATTGCCCGGCCCGTTGCTTTGGCT
>JAEYYP010000333.1 GCA_023428425.1 Pseudomonadota bacterium | reverse complement strand
GCGGCATGTCGAGCAGCGAGGGCGCGATGGCGTGTACCATCGGCACTAGCCGGAACAGCGACTGGCCGCGGCGCTTGGCCAGCGGCGCGACGACCTGTGCCTCGATGGCGTGGAGGGCGGCATCGAGCTTGCCTTCCTTCTTGTCCGGCCGCTCGGGGTAGAGCTGCAAGGCCGGGGCGCGGCGGCGGGCCTGTCCGCTCATCACACCGGCTCCGGCTCGCGCATCGGGGCGAGGATGCCTTCCTCGTAACCGAAACGGTTGATGTAGGCGGTGTTCAGACCCAGGCAGGCCTTGGAGGCGCACTGGTCGCGGTAAACGCACTGGTGGAAGCCGTTGCGCATGAACTCGGACCAGAAGGCGGGGTCGATGATCAGTTGCGGCTGGTCGTTGGTGAGCGCGTCGCCATCGGGGCCGAGCAGGCAGTGCGGGAAGTTCTTGACCTCGATATCGCGGCCCAGCGCCCGGGCGGCGCGAATGGCGTCGCGCAGGTAGGGCAGCGACTCCGAGTGGCGGACGATGAGGTTCTTCTCGTCGGTCTCAGCCATCGGCCAGTAGACCCAGAACTCCATCTGCATCAGGCGCCTGAGGTGGGCGAGGCGATCCACCACTTCACGCAGGTGCCGGTAGCTCAGCGCGGTCACCACCGTATTGGTGACAATGACGACGTGGTCGTAGCGGTCGAGATTGTCGAAGCCCGCCATCATCTTGTCGAAGGCGCCGGGGACCTGGGTGATCTGGTCGTGCAGCTCGGCAGTGGGGGCGGTGACGGAGACGAAATACTCGTCGATCCCCGCGTCGACCAGGCGATCCGCATAGCCCCGATCGGCGAGATGGACGCCGTGGGTCTGGATGCGGACATGGCTGAAGCCGTGGGCGCGGGCGCGCTTCGCCAGCTCCGGGAGGTCGCGGCGCAGGGTGATCTCCGAGCCGGTGAGGATCAGGCCGTCATATTGGCTGGTTTCGGCGTTCTGCCGGAGGATGCGCTCAAACGCGGCGTCGGATTCCGGCCGCAGGCGATCCATCGTGCCTTCGATCATGCAGTGCACGCAGCGCAGGTTGCAGCGGAACTCCATGGTCATTTCGATGTAGCGGTCGTGCAGAAATCTCGTCACGCGCAGCGCTCACAGCAGGCCGTAGAAGGCTGACTTCAGTATCACGGCGCGGCCGTCTTCGACAGCATAGTCGATGCCGATATCGAACAGCAGGTGGTCAAAGCGGCGTGCATGCAGCGCGTGCAGTTCGCGGAGCCCTGACGGCCAGCCGGCACGCGCGAAGAACTGACCGAGCTGGTTCGAGCGAATTCGGGAGAAGTAGATGCCATCGTGCCGTCGCTTGTTGGCGACGACGATGACACCACAATCCACCATTTCCGGCCACAGGATCTGATCGAGGTCGAAGCCGGCATCGAGGTGGGCACTGGCCGCGACCTTGTCGGCGATGTGGCGCTGCTCGGAGCGGGCATCGAAGAAGAAGTAGAAGTTCTTGAGTTCGAGCCCTTCGGTCCGGTGCGCGTAGCAGATGCCGGACGAGACGGTGCTGCCAGGGTTGCCGATGTAGAGGTCGATCTCGGCGAGCGGCGCTGCACCCGTGACGATCGCGTCATCGAGATCGAGCGAGAACATGAAGTACGGTCGGGCTTCCACCTCAGGCAGCTCGCAGCGGACATAGGGCGAGAGCGCAGCGAGGACCTGCGGGATCGACATGTCGCGGTCGAGGCGGGCGTAGTCGTAGAAATAGAACTCGAAGCTCAGGCGGCCCTCCTGCAGCTTCACCCCGTAGACGGTGCGAAACGGGCCGAGCACGCGGCGGAGTTCGCGGCAGGCCGCGGCAAGGTTGGGGTGGGCACCCGCCGCGTCGAGCGCGGCCCAAAGCAGGCTCGACTGGCGCAGCTTGCCGCCGGTCGGGGTCGGCGGATCGTAGGGCCACTGGCAGTAGTCGGCATAGTGGTCGCCGGGTTGTGTCGGCTCCATCCACGCTTCGCCGCTCATGCCTGGCCTCCACCATAGTAGAGGGTCAGGAACGGCTTGCCGTCGCGGCCGCGACCACCCGCGATGTGGCCCAGTGCGGCGGCCGGTACGCGAAAACCCTCGATGCCGAAGAACGCGATGAGGCCGGGCAGCGCCGGGCCGAGATCGGCGGTGGTGAAGCGGGCATCGTAGAGCTTCAGGTCGAACGACCGGCGGGGGCTTCCCTCCTCCTCGACTTCGAGGAACAGTCGCTCCTGCGCCGGGATGCGGCCGGCGGCGCGGTTGAACAGGCCGATGGCCAGGTCGGCAGGCGCCCCCTGCCCCAGCAATTCGCGGATACGATCGCCAGTGTCAGCGACGTTGCGCGCCGGGTGGGCAACATAGCGGGAGACGGCGGCGCGATTGGCGTCTCGCGGGTCCCACTTGACGGCGCGGTGGACGAGCATGGGGTGGCCGCCCCGCCGCGCGATATCCCAGCCACGCTCGATCGGAAACTCGCAGTAGAGCTTCAGCGTCGTTTGCTCGCCCTCGCGCTCGAAGCCGAAATGCAGGTTGGTCGAAAGCGGCAAGTCGGTTGCGACGCGATCCGCCATTTCCGGCTCGAGGCCGACGGAGACTGCGAGGTGGACCAGTTCGGCCACCTGCCGGGGAGTGATGTCCGGAGCCGGGACCGAGAGCAGGTAGCGCTCCGCCAGCGCAGCACCCGGCACCAGCTTCACCGAGCTTTCGCCCATCACGGGCAAGCCGAGGCCTTCGGCGTAGCTGCGCAGCAGCGCCTCGGGTGGCTCAGCCTTGCGGCGCGTGGATGGCATTGAGCAACTCCACATACGTCGGCATGGATTGGGTGATTGCGGCGTTCTGGCGTGCGAGGTCGGCGAAGTATCGGTCGAGCTCGGCCGGCGGCGCAAGCAGGGTCCGCGGATGGGCCCGGAGCGGATAGCGCCCCGCCCCGGCAAGGATGAAATAGTGGTTGGTGTCGGCAAACACCGAGCTATCCACCGGCTCGACCTGGCCGAACTCGTCGTACAGGGCCAGCAGGTCCTCGAAGCTGGTCGGCAGCGGCACATTGCGCGCATCGCGCCAGAACGGCTCGGTGCGGCGGTTGACCCAGTAGTGGAGGATAATGAAATCGCGGATTTCGTCCCATAGCCGCGTCATGCGCCGGTTGTAGGCGTCGCGCAGGGCGGGAAGCGTGTCGCTGGTCGGCAGATACTCGAACAGCAGTTCGACGCCGCGCAGTGTCGCGTGCAGCCCGGTGGATTCGATCGGTTCGACGAAGCCGCCGGCCAGCCCTATGGCGATGCAGTTCTTCTTCCAGAACTCCGTGCGGTGGCCGATTCGCATGCGCAGCAACCGCGGGTCGGCGGTGCGGCGGCGCTTCAAACCGGCCTGGGCGATAAGCGTTTCGGTCGCCTTGTCGTCGTCGACATGGGCGCTCGAATAGACGTAGCCCATGCCGGTCCGCGAACTGAGCGCGATCTGCCACACCCAGCCGGCATCGGGCATGGCGGTGGCGTGGGTATAGGGCGGCACATCTTCGCCCCGCGTCACCGGCATGGCGACGGCGCGATCGTTGAGCAGCTGGTGGTTCCAGTCGATCCACGGGTCCTTGAGCGCCTGCTCCGAAAGCACGCCGCGGAAGCCGGTGCAATCGACATACAGGTCGGCGGTCAGCCTGCGCTCGCCCCCGATATCGATGGCTGCGATCGAGCCATCGGGCGCGAGTTCGACATTGGACACCTGGCCGAACAGGTGCGTCACGCCTTCGCCGGTAGCGATCTCGCGCAGGTAGAGGGCCAATGCCCCGGCATCGAGGTGGTAGGCATAGGTGCCTTGCTCGATGATCGGGGACGACCGGTCGAGCGGGCGCGGCGCGCGGTGGGCGGCGGCGAGGTGCTGCTGCACCGCAAGCCCGGCATAGGGGCCGCCATCGATGCCGGCCTGTCTGCGAGCGAACCAGTAGTGGAAGGCGTCGTTGCCGCCCAGTCGCTGCCCGGCCATGCCGAATGGGTGCCAGTACTCGTGGCCCGGCTCGATCCAGTCAGTGAAGCGGATGGCGAGCTTGTAGCTGCCCGAGACGCGCCGCATGAACTCGGCCTCGTCGAGCCCGGTGGCGCGGACGAAGCGCACCATGGATGGGATGGTCGCCTCGCCGACCCCGATGGTGCCGATGTCCGGGCTCTCGACCAGCGTGATCCTTATCCGCTGGCGGCGAAGCATCCGGGCCAGGTAGGTCGCGGCGATCCAGCCGGCCGAGCCGCCGCCGACGATGACGATGGAGCGGAGGGGCTCGTTCATTCCGCGCCCTTCCTCGGCTTCGCCTTCCGCGCGGCACGGCGGACGAGGAAGTCCACGGCCTGCTCGACGATGGCCTCGCGCTCGGCGTCGGCGGCGGGGATGACGAGGTCGGCGAGCGGCAGCACGCGCTGGCGCTGGATGGCGATGGCGGGCCGGGTCACCGCCTCGTAGTTGCGCAGGTACCGTTCGAGCCAGACGAGGAAGCGCTTGTGGCCGCCGGGGCCCGGATCGGCGAGGTTCTGGGCGACGAACTCGCGCACCTTGCGGGCCAGCGCCACATCGGGAGGCGTATCGAGAAAGAGCGAGGTCTCGATCAGCGGCGCCATGGCGGGATGAGCGCGGCCGAACGGCGTCTCGAGGACGATGAGAGCGCGGGCGGCAAGCTCTTCACCGGTGCGCCGGTCGCGGATGGTGCCGCCATCGCGCAGGGCTTCGAGGTCGGCGACGAGGTCGGTCACGTCGACCCCGTCATAGGCGCCACCAGCGGCGAGCCAGGCGGCGATTTCTTCGGGTGTGCGCTCGGTGAGCTTGTCGTAGGCGTCGTACTCGACCAAGGCAGCGCCGAGGCGTTCGGCCAAGGCTGCGGCGATCGTCGACTTGCCGCCACCGGGCGGGGCGGAGATGGCGATGATGCGGGCGCTCACGGCTTCGTCCCCGCAATGACATGGAAGGGCATCTCGATCTCGACGGTCTGCACGCTGATGTCCCCGAATCCCAGCTCGGCCAGCAGTTCAGCATAGGCCGAGGGCGGGCGGTAGAAGCGGGCGAAGACGAGATTGGCCGCAGCAACGTAAGGCAGCGGCGCAGACCCGGGCGCGAATGCGCCCCGCTCGACGACGAACAGGCGACCACCCGATTGCAGGGCGTCGCGAGCCCGTTCCACCAGTTGGCGTATATCGGGCTCGGGCCAGTCGTGCAGCACCGACTTGAAGCTGATGGCGTCGTAGCCGGCCGGTAGCGGATCGCGCCGGGCGTCGGCGGTGACGAAATCGATGCGGGAGGCCTCGGGCCTGCCGCGCAGATAGCGGCGGCCGAGTTCGGTGACGGCGGGCAGGTCGAGGACGGTGGCACGCAGTTGAGGGTTGACGGCACAGAGGGCGCGCGCGAAGGCGCCGGAGTTGCCACCGATATCGAGGAGGCGCGCCGTGCCTGCGAGGGGCATGAGCGGGGCCAGCAGCGGTCCCTCGTGCTCGGTGAGCGCCGTGGTGTAGTCGAGCCAGCGGCTGGTGGCGGCGAGGTCCGCGGGCTTTGTGGTGGCGGCACGGTCGTAGCGGAAGAGCTCGAACACCCGCCCGGAGCCGACATAGGCGCCGGTGTCGAACAGCATCTCCGGCAGACGATCGAGCACGTCGCGCGCGGCGAGGTCGAGGAATGCCAGCTTGCTCTCGAGCGCGGCGCGGCGCGGCAGGACTTTCGCGAACTCGGCGGTGAGGGCCAGCTTGCCATCGCGCAACGTCAGCACACCGGCGCTTTCGAGCAGGCCCGCGAGCAGTTCGACGCCACGCGGATCGAGCGTCGCCGTGGCGGCGAGCGCGGCGAGGTTTTGCGGCCCCTGCCCCAGCTTGTCGATCAGGCCGGAGCGCAGGGCGAGCGCCAGCGCGGCGCTGCCGATGAAGGACGCGAGGAAGGCGTCTTCGGGGGCGGGGGTCATGAGGTCCGGCCCATCGATGACTGCAACACGAGGCCCACCGCCCCGCTTGGGGGGGAGGTGGTGAAGCTTGGCGCTTCAGCGCCTAGCGCAACCAGGAGGGGGGTAGGCGCCGAGACCCGCTTCTGGGCAACTGCATACCCCCTCCCCAGCTTCGCTAGGCCGGCAAAGCGGCCAAGCTGCGCTACCCTCCCCGCAAGGGGGAGGGTAAAGAAGGCGGGTGCGTGGGCTATGCTCACTGCGCGGCCGCGAGGTCGAAGGCGACGGTGCAGCGTTGGCCGGCGGGCAGCGCGCCATCGGGGTTGCTGAGGTCGAGGCGGACGCCGAACGTGCCGCTCGCCGCATCGAAGACGCGATCGACCACGGTGACGGTGGCCGGGTGCTGACCGGCGACAGGCTCGGCGATGCTGACCTGCGCTACCATGCCAGGCTGCACCTTCTGCCAGAAGGCCACCGGCAGGAAGGTTTCCACCCGCAACGGATCGAGCGCCACCAGGGTGACGATGGCGGCGTTCTGGTCGACATACTCGCCAGCGCTGAGGCCGCGGGCCGCGATGTAGCCCGAGATCGGCGCGCGGATGGTGCGGCGCGCCAACTGCGCTCGGGAGCGATCGAGCTCGAGGCCGGCGAGCTTGCGCTTCTGCACCTCGAGGTCGCGCTCGCGCTCGGCGACCTGCACTTCGGCCGATTGCAGCTCGACCTGCTCGTTGGTGGCAACGCCACGCTCGGCCAGCGCCTTGGTGCGAGCGAGGCGGCTTTGGGCGAGATCGAGCTTGGTCTGCGCCGAGTTCAATTGCTCGGTGGATTCAGCCTGCAGCACGTCGAGTTCGACGGTGGCGGCATCGATGCCGGATTCGAGCCGCGCCACCTCCTGTCCGGCGGTGACGAAATCGCCGCGATCGACCAGCACCTCGGCGAGCAGGCCTGATACCGGGCTGCCCAGCTTGAGCGTCGCCGAAGGATCGATGACGCAGTCGAACGACTCCTGAGCCAGTGTCGGCGTGGCGAGAAGAGCGAGGAGCGGCAGCAGGCGGCGCATGGTCAGAGCCCGAAGCGTGAGAGGAAAATCTGGCGCAAGGCGCGCACCAGGCGGAAGGCGATCGGCTCGCTGCCGTGATCGAAACGCACGAAAACGCGCTCGCCGAGCCGGTCCACCGGCTTGCCATCGGTGATGCGCAGATCGACGAAGAACAGGCCTTCGAGCGCCTTGGAGCGGTTCGGGTCGCGCGGATCGATGAGGATTTCGCCACCACCCTCGGTGGTGAGTGTTGCCGAGGGAATGTTGCGCTGTGCCGCCGGGGCCTCGCGCAGGATTTCGGCGGGGCGGATAGTGGCGAGGTCGCCGGCGAAGCGGATGTCGATGGGTCCGCGACGGGCGCGCACCACGTCGATCTGCGCCTGCGGAACCACGACGCGCAGCACCGGGGCGTCGGCGCCGACCACATAGCCGACGAGGTCGCCGCGACGGACGTAGCGGCCGACGAGGTCGTCGCCGTCCTGCAGCAGCAGGCGGCCATCGGTCGGGGCGGTGATGTCGAGATTGGCCTTGCGCTCGGCGAAGGCTTCGAGCCGGCCCTCGATGTGATTGAGCTGTCCCTCGATGAGGCGCACCTGCACCGGATCGATGGCGCGCACCGCATCGAGCTGGGCGGCGTACTCGCCCCGCTGGGCCTCGAGCACGCTCACCTGCGCGTCGATGATGGGGTCGTCGAGCCGCACCAGCGGCGTGCCGGGCAGCACGGCATCGCCGTCGAGGGCCGCGACGCGCTGCACCACGCCATCGGTGCCGGAGCGGACGAGCGAGTCCTCGGGCACCCAGACGACGCCCTGCGCCACGGTGGCATAGGGCAGCGGGATGGCGAACAAGACGGCGAAGACGAAGCCGATGAAACCCGTCGTCACCAGCACCGAGCGGGTGCGGTGGCCATTCAGCTTGCCGTTCGAGAACACGAAGGACAGCCCCTTGAACGCGGGCAGGATGAAGCTCTGGAACAGGGTGTAGATGGCGATCGCGATGCCGACGAAGAACAGCTGCGTCGCCACGAAGCTGGCAATGCCGAGCGACACGCCGACGCGGTAGATGGCGGCGAGCACGGCATAGCCGAACAGCCATTTGCGCTCGGACGGGTGGGTGACCGGACTATCCTGGTCCTCGACGCCGAACAGGTATTTCTGCACGACGTGGAAGAAGTACTTGTTCGAGCGCGTGCCGAGATTGGGAATCTCGATCAGGTCGGCGAAGATGTAGTAGCCGTCGAAACGCAGCAGCGGATTACCGTTGAACAGCAGGGTCGAGAGGCCACCGATCAGCATGACGTTGAAGGCGATGGCGCGGACAAGGCCGGGCTCCGCGTTGACCCAGACGATCATGGCGATCGCGGCCAGCAGCAGTTCGACCATGATGCCGGCGCCCGAGACGACGAGGCGCTTCCACTTCTGCTGGAACGCGGCCGAGGCCGACGCATCGACATAGGGCACCGGGATCAGTACCAGCAGCATGATGCCGAACTCGTGCAGTTGCCCGCCCCATACCTTGGTGGCGGAGGCGTGGCCGAGTTCGTGCACCAGCTTGATGAGCGGATAGACGGCGGCGAGGATGAGGAGGTTCTGCGCCGACAGCGCCTGGGTCACGACGTCGGATGTCAATTCCTGCCAGTGCATCACCGCCAGCACCACACCGGCGATGACGACGCCGAGCCAGATGAGGAAGCCGGGGACCGTGTAGACGAGCCGGAACAGCGGGACTAGCGCGGTCAGCATCCGGTCCGGATCGAAGAGGGGCATGCGCAGGGCGAGCGGATTGCGCAGCTTCTGCATCAGCGCGCGGTCGGCAGTCTCGCGGGCGCGCTCGGCCAGTTCAGCGATGTCGGGCGGGGTCTCGCCGGTGAGCAGGTCGGCGGCGTGAAGCTGGCCGAGCAGCTGGATCGTCTCGTCCTGGGTCGGCGGCTCGTCCTTGGCTTTGTCAGCGACGGCCTGCCAGATGTCGCGCACGGTGCGGCGCCCATCCATCAGGTTGAGCATCAGGTTGGCGGAAGGCGAAATGCGGTGGTACCGGCCGGACTGGTTGTCCTGCAGGATGTACCAGGTGTCGCCACGGAAACGCTGGCGATGAATGGTAGCGTGCGAGCGCAGCCGCGGCGTCAGGTCGGCGACGCGATACCAGTTCTGCGAAAAGGGCGATTTCGCCATGGCCGGTCAGCGCAGCCACTGCCACGAGGCGATGCGGGCCCAATCGAGGAAGGAACGGGCCCAGATCCAGACGAGCAGGCGCTGCTCGACTTCGATCTTGGCGACGCCGTCCATGCCCGGCCGCAGGCGCTCGGGCGCGCCCGTCAGCTTGCCCTCGACCCGGAACACGGTGTGGCCCTCACGCGCCTCGGCGACTGGGGTGATCTTGTCGACGACGAAAGCGAACGGCTCGTCGGGCACGGCGGCGAAGAGCGCCGACCCGGTCTGCCCCAGTTCGACATCGCCGATCTGGCTCTGATCGACAGCCAGCGTGACCCGATACGCATCGAGCGGTGCCAGCTCGAACAGCGTGGTGCCGCGGCTCACCACGGCGCCGATCGACTGGCTGAGGTCGCCGGCCGTAACCAGCGCATCGAAGGGCGCCTTGAGCTGCAGGCGGCTCAACTGCTCGTCGACGAGCTTGATCTGCGCGTCGGCCTCGTCGATCTGCGAGCGGCTGGTGGCAAGCGCCGAGCGGTCGCGGGCGGCGAAGGCGCGATCGTACTCGATCTGGCGCTGCTGCCGCTCGGTGGTCCACCGCAGGCGCTCGAGCGTGAGGTCGCTATCTTCGAGAGCGGCGATCACCTCGCCCTCCCCTACCCTGTCGCCGGCCCGGGCGTTGGCGAGCTTGATGTAGCCATCGAGCGGCGCCACCACGGCGCGGCGCACCAGCCCCTCGAGCCCCGCCTTGGCGCTCACCTCGTAGGTGCCCGTGGCGAAGCTGAGGAAAGCGGCGATGGCGAGGATGCTGGCGGCCGTCGTCTTGAGGCCGGCATGGCCCGGCCCGAACAGGCGGCGCAGCACGCCGGTGAAACTGTCGCCGAGCTTGAAGCCAATCCACCGGTCATTGAGCCGGCGTTCCTCGAGCAGCGGGCCGAGGGCGGCGACGGCAGCGCTGAGGATTTCGACATCCTCGGGGGTGAACGACCGATCGGCCGGGCGCTCGAACACCACGGCGCCGAAGAACTTGTCGCGCACCAACATCGGGATGGTGCAGAGGCGCGGACTGGCTTCGGCTACCAGTTCGGCGTGGGCGCGGGTAGCGAGCGGCGCATCGGCATCGGGCGCCGGGTACAGGATGGTGGCGCGCTGGTCGATCGCCTCGTCCATGGCGGCCGAAAGCTTCGCGACCAGCAGCATCTGCTTGCCGAAGGTGGCGCTGTGCGAAATGGCGGCAACCTTGGTGTGGCCGCGCCGGACCGTGCCGATGGCGACGCGGTCGCAGTTGAAGGCGAGCGCCAGATGGGTGGCGGCGGCCAGCGCCGAGGCGGTGAAACGCTCCTCGTCGAGGGTAACCGACAGCAGTTCGAGCACGGCGGCACTGCGGGCGCGATCGGCTTCGCCTGAGTGAACCGCGCGCCGGGCCGCCAGGTCGCGCAGTTGCGCGATACCCCATTGCAGCAGGCGCATGGCGCGCGTCGGCTCACCGGCGTAGGAGATCACGGCGGCACCCGCCACCCCGTCGCGCATGACCAGCGGATAAGCCACCGCGCCATCGCCACCGCGCGTCAGGCCGACAACGCCGCGGCCCTGCCGGATTGCCATGTCGGCGAGGCGCAGCAGCGCCGGATCGGCCGGCCGATCGGCGGGCAAGGTCGCTGCTGGCTTCAGCTGGCCGTCGGCGTCGCGCAGCATGACCGCGCCAGTCGCCTCGGGAGCGATCATCCGGGCCTGGATCTGCAGCCAGGGCCCTGCTGCCGACGCGATATCGGCGGCTTCTCGCAGCGCCACCC
>JAEYYP010000331.1 GCA_023428425.1 Pseudomonadota bacterium | reverse complement strand
GGCCGCCATCGCCCGCTGCTTCGCCCACCTGCGCGAGGTGTCGGGCCGTACCCTCGGCGGCAAGCGGCACCACGACGTGCAACTGGTCGGCGCCTACGCCATCCTCTCGGGCATGATCGCCGAAATGGCGACAGGCGAGGGCAAGACGCTCACCGCCGGTCTCGCCGCCGCGGCCGTGGCGCTGGCGGGGACGCCGGTGCATGTCGTCACCGTCAACGACTATCTCGCGCGGCGCGACGCCGAGCTGATCCTGCCGCTCTACAAGGCCGTGGGCCTGACCGTGGGCACGGTGGTCGAGGGCATGGAACTGGCCGACCGGCAGGCTGCCTACGATTGCGACATCACCTACTGCACCAACAAGGAGCTCGCCTTCGACTACCTGCGCGACCGCATGGTGCTGGGCCAGAAATCCGGCGACCTGCGCCTGCGCCTCGATGCTCTGGCGTCGAGCGGCGGCCGGATGGGCGAACTGCGCCTGCGCGGCCTGCACTTCGCACTCGTCGACGAGGCCGACAGCGTGCTGGTCGACGAAGCACGAACGCCGCTCGTCATCTCGGGCCAGGCCAAGGCCGAGAACGACGTCGCGACCATCGGCTTTGCGCTGGAGCTGGCCCGGAACCTAGAGGCTGACAAGCACTACCGCGTCATGCCCGACGAGCGCCGCGTCGGCCTCACCCAGGCCGGCCGCGACGAGGTGGCGGAGCGCTCAGCGGGACGGCCTGGGCCGTGGAAGTCGCGCGTGATGCGCGAGGAACTGGTGCGCCAGGCGCTCTCCGCCATCCACCTGTTCCATCGCGATGAGGACTACATCATCTTCGAGGGCAAGGTGCAGATCGTCGATCCGTCGACCGGCCGCCGCTCCAAGGACCGCTCGTGGTCTGACGGACTGCACCAGATGATCGAGACGAAGGAGGGGCTCGAACTCTCCGAGCAGCGCATCACCATCGCGCGCATGACCTACCAGCGCTTCTTCCGCCGCTACGGCCGGCTGGCGGGCATGACCGGCACTGCCAGCCATGTGGCAGGCGAACTCTGGCGCGTCTACCGGCTGCCGGTGGCAAAGATCCCCACGCACAAGCCATCGCGCCGCGTCTACCGCACCGACACCGTGCTGCCGACCGCCAGGCAGAAGTGGCAGCGCATCATCGAGCGCGTCGCCGAACTGCACGCGACGGGGGCCCCGGTGCTGATCGGCACCAGCTCAGTCGCCCAGTCCGAAATGGCGAGCGCCGCGCTGGCCGAGGCCGGCCTGCCGCACGAGGTGCTGAACGCCGCACAGGATGCCCAGGAGGCCGCCATCGTGGCGCGGGCGGGCGAAGTCGGCCGCATCACCGTGGTGACTTCGATGGCCGGTCGCGGCACGGACATTCCGCTCGGCCCCGGCGCGGCCGAGAAGGGCGGCCTCCACGTCATCATGTCCGAGCGCCACGAGGCCCGTCGCATCGACGACCAGCTCGCCGGCCGCGCGGGCCGCCAGGGTGAGCCGGGCCACATCGAGGCAATCCTGTCGCTCGAAGATGCGCTGCTCGCCACCGATGGCCCCAAGCTCCTCAAGCGTCTCGCCGCGCCGCTGTCGGTATTTCTCGCCGAACCCGGCCGCCGCCTCGCCATCACGCTGGCGCAGAAGCATGCCGAGCGCCTGCACGCCCGCATGCGGATGGCGCTGCTCAAGACCGACAGGAACAGTCAGAAAACCCTGGCCTTCGCCGGCCGATCCGAATGATCAATGCCTGAGCCAGATCTGGCTCGTCTCCTCGGTCACCGGCTTCACCCCGTCGCTGCCTTCGAGCAGCACTTCGACCTCTTCGCCGAGCGCATCGAGCATGCGGGCCGAAAACAGCGCATCCGACAGCGCCTGCTCCCGGCTGGAGTAAGGCCGCGCTGCATCTGCCGAGGTCGCCGGCTTGCCGATGGTCAGCACCTGCCATCCGGCGCCATTGTGGCGCACCACGATGTGAATCTTTGCTGCCATGATCGCCAGGCCCCTTACGTCTGCCGCAAAACGTAGCGCATGCTAGGCTGGTTCCCGTTATCCTACCGTCTCGGAACATCGCTAAGCATCGGCGCGCCAAGGAGAATCAATCAACAATGCCGCTTTCCTATGACACCGTGCTCGATGAAATGGTCGCCACCGCCCGTGAGGCCGGCGCCCTGACGCTCGAGCATTTCAAGCGCTTCCGCGACCTCGAGATCGGCGTAAAGGGCCCGGCCGATTTCGTGTCCGATGCCGACCGCGAATCCGAACTCCTGATCCGGAAGCGGCTCATGGGGCGCTGGCCCGACTGGAGCTTCTATGGCGAGGAGTTTCCGCCCACCGAGCGCGGCGACACCGAACATCGCTGGCTCGTCGACCCCATCGACGGCACCACCAACTTCATCAATGGCCAGCACTACACCATCTCGATCGCGCTGCGGCGCGGCAACCAGACCGTCGCCGGGGCGCTCTACAACCCGGTGTCGGACGAGATGTTCACCGCCATGCCGGGGCAAGGCGCCTTCATGAACGGCGAGCGCCTGCGCGTCAGCCAGCAGGCGGACGTCGCCCTCTTCGCCATCGGCACCGGACTGCCGACGCCGAACCTCCAGCTCTATCCCGGCGCCTACCAGCGGCTCGACGCCATCCGCGCGCCCATCGGGGCCATCCGCATCGTCGGCAGCGCCGCGAACTCCGCCGCCTATGTCGCGATGGGGCGCCTCACCGGCTATTACGAAGAGACCGGCTTCTCCGATACCGCCGTGGGCATCCTCTGCGTACAGGAAGCAGGGGGCGTGGTGACCGACTGGTGGGGCCGCGGCCCGGAAATCTACGAACAGACCGGTACCCTGATCGTCGCCAACGCAGCGACCCACGCCTACCTGCTTGAGCACCTCAAGGACGTGCCGATGAAGGACCCGAAATAGCGGGCTGGTTGACGAAACACGCATACCGGCCTACCTGTTACATGTAACGAGGTGCCGTCATGTCGTCATCATCCGCCAAGCGAGTACAGAAGCACCGCGCCGCCCTGCGCGCCGCCGGCCTCCGTCCGGTCCAGATCTGGGTGCCCGACACCCGCGCCCCGGGCTTTGCCGAGGAGTACCGGCGCCAGGCCGCGCTTGTCGCCGCAGCCGACGCCAAGGATGACGAAATGTGGGCCATTCTCGATGCCGCCTTGGCTGACGCGCTGGACGAGGACAAGGAGTGAAGCGTGGTACGCTTGTCACCGTTGCCGCTCCCGGCGATTTCGGAAAGCCGCGCCCCGCGCTCGTCGTCCAGTCCGACCTGGTTGACGACACCGCCAGCGTGACCTTGCTCTTGCTGACAAGCGCTCTGCAGGACTCGCCCAATTTCCGCGTCACGGTAGAACCTAGTCCAACAAACGGACTTCGCACCACCTCACAGGTCCAGATCGATAAACTGCTTTCAGTCGCTCGATCCAGGACTGGCCCGCCGATCGGCCGCCTCCACGAGGACACGATGCTGGAGATCAGCCGGCGCTTGGCCGTCTTTCTCGGCATTGCCGACTAAGGGTTGGAAAGAGGCCGAGCCTTTTCCGCGATCCACCACCCCCGGCCTTACCACCGG
>JAEYYP010000231.1 GCA_023428425.1 Pseudomonadota bacterium | reverse complement strand
CTGGTCGCCCGAGACGCGGACGCAGCAGCTCCTCAAGCTCGCGACGGTGGCCGAAGGCGCCAGCGTCGCCCGCATGCTGCGCCGCGACGGGCTCGAGCGGCTGGGCATGGATGCGGGCGGCGACGAGCCGACGCTGCTGCTCTACAACCCGCACGGCTTTGCCGTAAAGCAGTCGGTGCGCCTGCCCTACCTGCCGCCGATGGCCGATGCGCCCGACCCCAAGCGCGGTTTCGGGCTCGAGGACCTGGTGCCGACCGGGCCAAGCTCGCACCGTATCCAGCGGCAGGACGTGGTGACCTCGGACCTGCCCGAGCACGGCGCCTACTACACCGACCCGGTGGAGGTGCCACCGCTGAGCTATGTGACGATTCCGGCAGCCAGGGCGGCGGTGATGGCGAATGGCAGCCTGTCGGCGAAGGACGGCGTGCTTTCCAACGGCCGCCTGACTGTGATGCTTGATCCCAATGGTGGGCTCACTTCGCTGAAACTCGATGGCACCGAGTATGCGGGCGCCGCGAGGGAGCACCTGAAGTTCGGCGTGCCGGTGCTGGAGCGGGTGGCGTCCGGCGTGCGCACCGACATGTTCGACCAGGTCGACCTCGAGTCACCCGACTGGCACCTCGCCTGGCATCGCGACTGGCAGGCCGAACGCTTCAGCGGCAAACTCGTGGAGACCACCGAGGCGGTGGAACGCGGCAATGCGCGCATCGTGCAGCGCTTCGAGCTGCCCAATGGCGACAAGGTTGACGTGCTCTACAGGCTGGTCGGCGAGGAGCTGGTGCTGCACGTGGAAGCGACCGTCACCAAGCAGCCGATCGTCGAGCCGCACGCGCTCTACCTGCCCATGCCGACGGCGCTGACCGAGGGCTGGGAGGCGCACTACGAGACCGGCGGCGCAGTAGTGAAGCTCGATGACGAGCAGCTGCCCTATGCCAGCCGCCACTACATTACGGCGCAGCGCTTCGTGCGCATCGCGGACGCGACGTCCGAGCTGGCGGTGGCGTGCCCTGATGCGCCGCTGTGGCAGGTGGGTGGCTACACCTTCGGCCGCTTCGGCGATCCGGATGGACGAGTCGCCCGCGAGCGGCCGACGCTGGTGGCGTGGCTCACCAACAACTACTGGAGCACCAACTTCCAGGCCGCCCAGGGCGGGCAGTCGAAATATCGCTACACCCTTGCGCCCTCGCCGAGGCGTGAGATCGGCGCCTCGGCGCAGGCCGCCCTCGCCTATGCGCAGCCCCTTGCAAGCCACGTCTACGCCGATCGCGGGCCGGTACGGAGCACGGCGGGGTCGCTGCTCGACCTGAAGCTCGGCGGGCTGCTGCTCAGCCGCTTGGAGACCGCCGGCGACGGCGTGGCCCTGACCCTGTTGAACCCAGGCGACGATGCGGTGGAGGCGGCGATCGGACCCGGCCTGTTCAAGCCAGCCAAGGCCAGCCGCACTTCGCTGTCGGGCGACAAGCCCGAGGGGCTCGCGATGAACGGGGGCGAGGTACGCCTCACGGTGGCACCGCGCGCCTGGACCCGCATCGAACTGCACTAACGCCTGTCATCCGTCTTCGGGGGAGGAGAGCCCCGAAGACGCCCTTTCCGACGACATGGGAGGAGAACCCCGTGAGCAAGATCAAGACGATCTACATCTGCAACCACGCCCACACCGATATTGGCTTCACCGACTACCAGGAGCTGGCGCTGCGCCAGCATGGCGAGTTCGTCGGGCAGGCGCTGGACCTGATCGAAAAGACCGACGGGTACCCCTCCGAGGCCCAGTATCGCTGGACGGTGGAGACGACCGGGCCGTTCCTCAAATACCTGCGGCAGGCGGGCAAGGCTGAGATCGAGCGCTTCCGCCACTGGCATGAGCAGGGCCGCATCGATATCGCGGGCATGCAATACAACATGACGCCGCTGCTCAATATCGAGCAGATGCACCGCTCGCTGTATCCGCTGCGCGCCATCCGCGACGAGTTCGGCTTCGAGGTCGAGGCGGCGATGCAGGACGACGTGAACGGCGTCAGCTGGCTCTACGCCGACCTGCTGCACGACCTCGGAATCAAGTTCTACACCGCCGCGATCAACCCGATCCGTGGGGCGCGACCGAAGCCGTTCCCCGGCGCATTCCGGTGGGAGGGGCCGTCGGGCAAGAAGGTGCTGGCCTGGAACGGCTATCACTACCTGTTCGGGCGCTCGCAGGCGGGGTTGGGCAACTGGGACCTGGTCGACCGGCTGCTGCCGCGCTGGGTTGACGAGCTCGAGGCCGACGAGAGCTATCCGTTCGACTTCCTCTACTGCGAGTCGACCCATCCCGTGCGCGTCGACAACGGGCCGCCGGACGCGCGCATGCCCGAGTTCGTGAAGCGCTGGAACGAGGAGCGGACGAACTGGCGGATGGAGTTCATCACCGTCACCGATTTCGGCCGGCTGCTCGAGGCGAAACACGCTGCCTCGATCGGCACGCAGCGCGGCGACTGGACCGACCACTGGGCGGACGGCGTCGGCTCGTCGGCCTTCGAGGTGGCGGTCAATCGCAACGCCCACGAAATCGTCGGCATCGGCGAGACGCTCGAAAGCTGGCGGCGGATGGAGGGGGCGAGCGACTGGAACGCCACGCTCGCGGACCGCACCTACGAGTCGATGACGCTGTTCGACGAACACACCTGGGGCGCCTATTCTTCGGTCGAGGCGCCGCACTCGCTGTTCAGCCAGGCGCAGTGGAACCGCAAGGCAGGGTTCGCCTACACCGCCGCGATGGAGGGCCACAGCGCCGTGGCCAGGGCTGCGAACGCGCTGGCGGCGCCGCTCGGCACCAAGGGGCCGGAGGGCATTTTCAACCTCGGCAACCTCGACCCCAAGGAGGCCTTCAAGGATTCCGGTATCCGCGACGTGCTGGTGTTCAACACCCTGCCGTGGGAGCGCAAGGTGATCGTCGAGGAACCGGAGCCGCGCGGCGGCGCCGCGCCGGTGGGCATGCTCGGCACCTTCTTCAACCGGCGCAGCACCTGGGGCGGGCCGCGTCCCTACCCGGAGATCCGGCGCGTGGCCGGCACCGTGCCGGCGATGGGCTGGGCCTTCCTGAACCTCGACAACGGCGTGCCGGCGGGCGACCTCAAGGCCAGTGGCGATACGATCGAGAACGCCCACTATCGGGTGCGGATCGACCGGCAGACCGGCGCCATCGCCGAGCTGTTCGACAAGGCGCAGGGGCACGACTTCGCCGGGCAGTACCAGGGCTGGGGACCGGGCGAGTATATCTACGAGACGGTCGACCATCCCGACGACCGCCTGGCGATCGCCGATATCAGCTTCGACAAGCCGGAGTTTTTCACCGGCCACACCGACACGCCGTGGCGGCGCGAGACGGCCACCAGGGTGACGCTCGAGGACGCCTCGATCTACGAGGGGCGCGCGTCGATCACCGTGAAGATCGAGGCGCCCGGCGTTTCGGCGGCGACGGTGGTTTATGCGCTCGACGCGGATACCAAATGCGTGATGGTCGACTGGTCGATCGACAAGCTGGAGCATGCCGACGCCGAGGCGGTGTTCATCGCCTTCCCGTTCAACCTCAAGCGGGCCGATTTCCTGCTCGACCTGAACGGCATCCCGGCTGTGCCGAACGACGACCAGCTCGATGGGGCGGCAAAGGACTGGTATCCGGTCGGGCGCTGGGCCTCTGTGAGCGACGGCGAGCGGAATGTCACGGTGGTTCCGCTCGATTCACCGCTGCTGCATCTGGGCGGCATCACCACCGGCAAGTGGAACCGGACGCTGGAGCCCGAGGGCCCGACGATCATGAGCTGGGCGCTCAACAACCACTGGCTGGTGAACTTCAAGTCGTCGCAGTCGGGGCGCATTCCACTGCGCTACCGGCTGACCACAGGCAGCGGCCCGACCGACGCGGCGGCGGCAGCGCGCTTTGCCGCCGAGGTGGCGGTGCCGCCGGTGGCAATGCGCGATATCGCCCCGACCGGCAAGCGGTCGGACAGCTACTTCGCGGCCGGCGACGCGCCGGTGCTGGTGACGGCGAAGCCCGGCGAGGACAAGGGCTGGGTGGCGTTGCGGTTGCAGAACCTGACGCACGAGGCGCAAACGCCGACGGTGACGTTTGCCGGGCAACCGGCGGCGGCACGGGCGGCCGACCCGATCGAACATGCGGGTGCGGTGCTGGCGATTGACGGCAAGACGCTCCGCGTCGACCTGGAGCCGCTCGAAATCCGCACGGTGCTGGTGCGGTTCGCGCGCCAGTGACGAGATAGCCCGCCGGGATCAGAGGGTTCCGGCGGGTTCCACTGCAATGCGATAACGCGTTATGAATTTGTCGCCAGCGGTGAAGCGGCGGGCTGTCGGGATGCCTCGGCGGGAGATCGGGTTGTCGGCGGCAGAGACTTGCTGGCCAAGGTCGAAGGCAGCGCAGATGGGTTCGAGCCCGAGTGCCAGGTGGCGGTTGTTCCATGGGGCGAAGCTGCGGCCGCGGTTCGAGAACCAGAGCAGTGCGCTGGGGTAGTGCTCCGGGTTCCAGCTGAGCTTGACGCGGTAGCCTTCGGCGGTGTTCCACAGAGCGGCGTGGCCGGGCATGTCGAGCAGTTGCACCAGTTCCTCGGTGGCCTGCGGCAGCGGGACCTGCCGGACGTCGAGGCGACCACCGGCGAGGAGCGGGACATCGTGCCAGGGCTGGAGCAGTGCGCCCTGGGTGAAGATGGAGCTGTCGTCCACTGGCGCTGGGAAGGTCATGCCGGTGACCGCGGAGCCCACTTCGATGCGCATGGCGCCCGGTTCTGCCGGCAGGCGGAACGAGGGATGGAGGCCGAGCGGCAGGACGCAGTCGGCGCGGACATCGATCTCGAGGGTGAAGTCGAGGGCGGTGGTGGTCGGGTCGGGTGTCACTGTGCGGCGGAGGCCGCGGATGTGGTGCGACTCCGGGTAATCGATGCTGAGCGCGATCCTGCCATCGGTGACCGCCTCGAAGCGCCACGGGTGGTTTGAGCTGAAACCGTGCGGGTGCGGATCGACCGTAGTTGCTGCCTTGGAGCCTGGCCAGTCGCCGGACGGGGCGCGGTCGGCGTCGGCGCCGAAGGGGACGCAGGGCCACTCGCCCCGCAGGCGCTGGAGGATGCCGGGGAGGTCGTCGCCAGGATCGTCGGCCCAAGGGGCGATCTGGAACGGGGCGACCTGACGGCCATCGGGCAGGACGAAGAGGGTGGGGCCGAGCTGGCCGCCGAGATCTTCGACGCTGACCACGCCGTGCTGCCAGACCAGCGAACGCGCTTCTCCGAGCTTCGTCATTTCACCCTCCCTTTCAAGCGAGAGTGGCCCTTCTGACCGGCGGCCGCAATCGGCAATTGTGACGAGGCGGCAATGCTTTATGCACTCAGAACCACGGCAGCGAGCGGGGTGCCGGAGAGGTCGTGGCGGCTGACGGGGACGGGGCGGCCGTTGTGCTCGGCGGTGACGGTAGGATCGGCGAAGACGAGGGTGAGATCGGCGGCGCCGATGATGGCGATGTGGGTGCCCGTGCGGGTGATCGTCAGGCCGTCGTGGGTGGCGGAGCCGGTGACGAGCAGGATGCGGGACTGTGGGGCATCGATGTTGTTGGGCATGGGCGCGCCGAGGCGGGCTTCGCGGTCGAAGACGAGGGGTAGGGCAGCGTCGTCACGCAGGAAGACCGGTATTTCGTCAAGCGGAGCAGCGACCTGCTGGTTGCCTTCGTAGAAACGGTTGTCGAACAGGTGCCACCAGCGACCGGGAGGAAGAGCGACATAACGTGATATGTCTCCCTCGCGGATGACGGGCGCGACGAGCAGATTGCGGCCGAACATGTACTGGTCCCAGATGTGAGCGGTGTTTACATCGAAATCCAGAAGCAAGGCGCGCATGAGGGGCTGACGGGCTTGCACGCTCCACGCAGCCTCGCGGACGAGGTAGGGCATGAGCGACATGCGCAAGTTGGCGTAGAAGCGATAGCCGGTGAGGGCACGCTCGTCGCCCGATCGCTCGGCGATGTTCCACGGGGTGCGATCCTGGTTGAACTCGGCCTTGGACTCGGCGTGGTACTGCATAATTGGGCAGAAGCAGGCCATCTGCGCCGAGCGGATGTAGAGTTCGGCCGATGGCACTTCGCCGGAGAAGCCGGCCATGTCCCAGCCCCAGAAGATGACGCCGGACATGCCGGCGGAGAGGCCGGCGAGGATGGAGCGCTTGAAGGCTTCCCATGTTGATCGCTCGTCGCCCGCCCAGTGTGCCGGGAAGGTCTGGGCCCCGGTATAGCCCGCGCGCGAGAAGCAGATGCCGCCGTTCTGTTGCGCGAACCGATAGTAGGCCGAGATGTAGTCGCGGGGATAAGTGTTGCGATGCTCGAGGCCGGTGCGGCCATCGAAAAAGCGGAGGTCCCTGCCCCAAACCATCTCGCCGCCATCGGTCTTGAAGCCGTCGACGCCGAAATCATAGATGAGATACTGGCGCTTGCTGAACCACCAGTCCCGGGCGTCCGGGTTGGAAAAGTCCATCAGCAGGCTGTCCTTGAACCAGCCTTCGGGCAGGCGAAGCGCCGTGCCGTCGGGGTGGGTGACGCCGTAACCGGCTGACAGGAAATGCGTTTCGTCGCGGCGCTTCTGGGCGTGCTTCAGGGCCGGGGACTGCTTGATGATGGGGATCTGCCAGAGGATGAGCTTCAGGTCGCTGTCGTGGAGATGCTCAACCATGGCCTTGGGGGTCGGCCAGCGTCCCCATTCGGGATAGGTGAAGTCGTTGATATCGAACGCGTCTTCGCCGGGCTTCTCGGTGTATTGCGCGTCGTTCCAGATGTAGAAGGTGGCCTCGTCGGACCAGGCTTCGATGACCAGCACGGTGGCAGGAACCTGGTGTTCGAGGGTGAGCGCGACCTGCTTGCGGACTTCGGCCTCGGAGTCCCAGTTGTTGGAACTCATCCACGGGCCCAGCGCCCAGGCGGGGACGTTCTCGGGCTCGCCGGTGAGGGCCATGAACTGGCTGACCTGCTCGGCGACGGAGCCGGTGAGGAGGTCGATGTCGAGATGATCGGCTTCAACGCCGATCGTGATTTCGCGAGGGTTTTCAAGGTTGAACCAGGAGTAGGCGTCGGTCGCGAGGTGGAGGCCGAAGCCGGCATCGGTGTAGGCGACGGGCATCGGCATATAGGTGCGAAGGCCCTGCTCCTTGTACTGGTTGTAGACGAATTGATCGACGAAGTTGCCGGCCTGGTCGAGGGCGTTGTAGCGCTCGCCGAAGCCGTAGAAGTGTCTGGCGGTGCTGACGATTCTCGCCTCGATGGCGTGCACGCGGCCATCGGCGGAGGTGAGACAGGAGACGTCGCGAATCGTGATGGGGCCGGGAGCGGTTTCTTGCGTGCTTTCACCCGGCTCGAGCGTGATCCTTGTGCGCGTAGGCCACAAAGTTCTGCCACTTCGCCGCAGAAGCACCTCGTAGGTGAACGGCCCCTGCACGACGGATGAATGGTCGCGGAAGCGGATGACGTACTGGACGACGCTTCCGGCCGGTTGGCGCGGGAGGCGGAACGACCAGTGGTCGGTTTCGAAGCGGCCATCGATGATGGTGTCGCCGATGACGAGTTCGAGCGGTTCGTCGGGCGATAGGGGCGAGGCCTGGGCGCGGACGAGGACGTCGTCGGCATCGGTGACGAGCTTGGGGAAGCGCTCCTCGATCAGCGGCTCGTAGCGATTGCCGTTGCCCATCGGGGAGTGGCGGATGAAGCGGGCATCGAGCTGGCCGAGTTTCGTCAGGCGCGTCGTGAGGAGGCGGCCGATGGCGCCGTCGCCGGTGGCGCGGCGGGCCTTGGCGTAGCTGCCCTGTTCGGCGTGGTACCAGCCGAGCAGGCGGAGATCTGCCGGGCTGGCGGCGGCGAGGCGCTCGGGGGTGGTGAGCTTGCGCACGGCGTCGACGAGGACGAGGTCCTCGACGTCGAAGAGGCCGAAGGGGATGGCGGCGAGAAGCACGTCGTAGTCGAGCGTCTGGCGATCGGACGAGGCCATGAGGGTGCCGGCGCTCGTGTGACGGGCGTAGACGTGGTTTTTCACCCGAGCGACGAGGCGGGTAGTGGCTTCGTCGGGGACGAGGTGGTTGGTCTCGCGCAGTGCGGCGGACCAGAGGGCGACGACCCAGGTGTCTGTCGGCTGGTTCTGCGACGGGGAGAGTTCGCGCTCGAGGCGGGACTGGACGAAGGCGCGCATGGCTTCGCCGCGTGGCGAGACGAGGAGGGCTTTGTCGGCGGCGAGGGCGGCCAGGTAGAGCGCGAGGGCGGCGGCGATCGGATCGGCGGGGTCGGTAGCGGCGAAGCGGGGGCCGATGGGGGTGGAGGGGTCGGCGAGGAGGTCGGCGTAGAGCTCGAAGAACCAGGGGTAGGCGGCGAGGGATTCGCGGGGGTTGGTCATTTGGGTCCTGGTCGTGAGTGAGGCGGTGGCACAGAGTGTCGGTGGGGTGCTTGCCCCCATAGATCGTTCAGGCCGCTGATCACCTTCCCCCTTGCGGGGAAGGTAGCGGAGCTTGGGCGCGGCAGCGCCCCTAGCGGAGGTGGGAAGGGGGTTTTACCGAGGTTGGAGCACCAGTGCTGACCTCGGCAACACCCCCCTCCTAGCTTTGCTACGTCGCTGCGCTCCTAGCGGCGCTACCTCCCCCGCAAGGGCGGGAGGTAGCGGTGCCTCACTTTGCCGTTAGCAAGTACAATGGCGTTGTGGGTGGGGTCAGAGCAGCCCTTCGATCGCTACCTTGGCGTCCTTCAACGCCTGCTCCGGTGTCTTCTGGCCGAGCTTCGCGGCTTCGAGTTCCTTGCCGACGGCGTCGGTGAGCTGGTTCCAGTTGCCGATGACGGGCGGGACGACGGCCGTGTCGAGGGCCTGGAAGACCACTTCGCGGCTCTCGGGGACCGGCTGGTCGAGCCAGGCCTGTGCGGCCGACGGATCGGAGACGGCGGGGAGTTCCCAGCCCGCCTTGACGCGGATGGCCACCGCTTCCGAAGACGAGGTCAGGAACTTGATCCACTTGTAGGCTTCGTCGGGGTGGGCCGACTTGGCCGAGACGGCGACGCCGTTCGAGAAGAAGTGGTGCGCCTTGGTGGTCTTGCCCGGCTCGAGCGCGATGTCCCAGTTGAATTTCGCGTTCTCGGTGAAATCGCCGAGGAGCCAGATGCCGGTGCGGAGCATGGCGATCTTGCCGGCCTTGAACAGGTCTTCGGACGACTGGCCGGCCATGTCGATATCGGACGGGGTGACCTTGTAGGTGTTCACCTTGTCGATCATCCAGGTCAGGGTCTCGACATTCTGCGGGCTGTCGATGGTGACGGTCTGCTTGTCGGGCGAGAGGATGGCGCCGCCGTTCTGGGCGATGGTCTTGTAGAATTCCCAGAACTGGATGGGGGCGAAGCTGCCCCAGACGCCGTTGCCGGTCAGTTTCTGGGCGGCGGCGAGTTCATCGTCCCAGGTCCAGTCGGGGCTGGGGTAGGCGACGCCGGCCGCATCGAACAGGTCCTTGTTGTAGAACAGGACGACGTTGGAGAAACTCTCGACGAGGCCGTACTGCTTGCCATCCTGCGCGAAGACGGCGAGGGCGGTGGGGTTGTAGGCGGCGGCGTCGGCGCCGAGCATGGGCGTCAGGTCGGCGAGCGCGCCCTTTTCGGCGTATGTGACGAAATTCTCGTAGTTGAGCTCGAAGGCGTCGGGCGCCTGGTTGGCGGCGACGACCGTCTGCAGCTTGGTGAAGTAGGCGTCCCAGGACTGCGTCTCGACCTCGACCTTGATGCCGGGGTTCGCGGCCTCGAAGGCGGCGACGGTTTCGTCGAGCTGCGCGAGGTAGTTCGGCGCGGCCGAGAACGTCATGTACTTGATGGTGACGTCCTGCGCGAGCGCCGGGGCGGTGAAGGCGGTGGCGAGCATGAGCCCGATCAGAGTGCGGCGATAGATCATGTTATGTTTCTCCTCCAAGAGCGACCGTTCCGGTCATTTGAGCCCAGTGTGTGAGAGACCGCGGATTATGTATTTCTGGGCGAACACATAGAGCGCGATGATCGGCAGGGTGCTGACGACGGTGCCGGCCATCAGCACGTTCCAGTCGGTGCTCCACCGCCCCTGCAGGGCCGAGAGGCCGAGCGGCAGCGTCATCATCGATTGGTCCGAGGTGATGATCAGGGGCCAGAGGAAGCTGTTCCAGCTGGCCATGAAGGCGAACACCGCCAGCGTCGCCAGCGCGGGGCGGGCGAGATGGATGGCGATGGAAAAGAAGATGCGGATATAGCCGGCGCCATCGATGAAGGCGGCTTCCTCGATCTCCCTGGGCAGGCGCAGGAAGAACTGGCGGAGCAGGAAGGTGCCGAAGGCGCCGAAGCTGCCCGGCAGGATGAGCGCCTGGTAGGTGTTGCCCCAGCCCAGCCAGGTCATGATGACGAAGAGCGGGGTGAGGGTGACCTGCTGCGGCACCATGAGGGTGGCGAGGTAGGCGTAGAACAGCAGCTCGCGGCCGGGGAAATCGATCCGGGCGAAGGCGTAGCCGCTCATGGCGCAGAAGAGCACCATCAGGGCCGTGGAGGTGACCGCGACGAAGATGGAGTTGAACAGGAAGGTCGTAACCGGCGCCGAGTCGAACACCTTGGCGTAGTTGTCGAAGGTGACCGGGTCGGGGATGAGCTGCTGCGGCATGACGAAGGTGGCGCCGGGAATTTTCAGCGAGGTGGCCAGCATCCAGGCGAAGGGCAGCAGCATGATCCCGGCGCCGACGATGAGGATGGCGTAGGTCGCGAAG
>JAEYYP010000201.1 GCA_023428425.1 Pseudomonadota bacterium | reverse complement strand
CGCTCCGAGACCAGCGAGGAACGGATCATAGCCAGTGCGTCGATATCCTGTTGGCTCATGGCATTTCCTCCGGGCTCACCTGAGCCGCTCGAACAATCCCCAAACCTGCTTGTCGGTTGCGCGCCGCAGTGGCGAAGCCAACCCAACTTGCTAGAATGAGCTCAGACCCTCCCCGGATGGACCATGCCTGCCGATCTCTCCTCCACGCTCCTCGACTGGCTGCGGGCCTTCGGCATGCCGTTGCTCGGTGCGCTCGCGACGCTCGTCGTGGGCTGGTATCTGTCACGGACTGCGTTTCGACTCATCAAGGGCTGGCTGCCCCGCGCCCCTGGTGTCGACCGTAACTTCACCCCGCTTTTGGCCCAGGCTGCGCGCTACGGCATCGTGGTGTTTGCGGTGGTAACGGCGCTGAGTTTTCTCGGCGTTCCGATTGCGTCGATTTACGCGGTGCTCGGCGCGGCAGGCCTCGCTATCGCCCTGGCGCTCCAGAATACGCTCGCCAACATCGCGGCGGGCATCATGCTGGTGTGGCTTCGTCCCATATCGATTGGCGAGTACATCGTCGGCGATGGCGTGGCAGGCGTCGTGGTCGAAATCGGTCTGTTCGGCACGCGGCTGCGCTCGACGAGCGGGCTCTACATATTCACGCCCAACTTGAAGCTGTGGAACAGCGCAATCACCAACCACAGCCGAGAGCCGCGCCGCCGCATCGACGTGAACATGACCATTCCGGATACGACGGACCTCGGAGCCGCCCGACGCGCCATAATCGATCTCGCGACGTCCGACCCACGCGTCCAGCCGTCTCCGGCACCAAGTGTGCATGTCGAGACGTTTGTCGGAGACAAGATCGTTCTGCAGCTGCGGGCCTGGGTGCCGACCCCGAGCTATCTCGACGCTTTGCGGGACCTGACCGAGAAGTCCAAGCTTGCGCTCAACCGTCTGCTTGCTGGAAGCGCCCAGCAGGCCGAGGTTACGCTCGCCGCCGACCCGCACACCATGATGCCATCAGAGCAAACCCCAAACCTGTAGTTCCGCATCTGCAAGTGCCCGCAGGGCGTTGGCTAGGACGGATCAGTCTGCAAGAATGGGCGGCATGGAATATTCGCAGCTATTGGACTCCTCCACCGTCTGGATCGCAGAGAACGTAACCCGCATCCTGACAGCCTTCCTCATCCTGTTCGTGGGCTTCTGGCTTGCCGGGCTCATGTCGCGCCAGGTTCGCAGCCTGCTGCCTCGTACTCGCCGTGTGGACAACACGCTCGCGCCGCTCCTGTCGCAGATCGTCCGCTACGGGATCATCGTGGTCACGGTAGTGATCGCGCTCAGCCAGTTCGGAATCCAGACGACATCCATACTGGCCGTGCTGGGTGCGGCGGGTCTCGCTATCGCGCTCGCGCTGCAAGGCACCCTCAGCAACATAGCGTCCGGCGTCATGCTCATCTGGCTGCGACCTCTGAGCGTCGGCGAGTACATCGATGCCGAGGGCATTTCGGGGACCATCGTCGATGGTTGGGCTGTTCGCCACCGAGCTCAAGACCTACGATGGCATCTTCATCTTCGTGCCGAACTCGCGGCTCTGGGATGCACGCATCACCAACTACTCGCGTCAATCGACACGCATGGTGGAAACGAAGATCAGCATCTCCTACGACTCCAGCCTGCCGAAGGCTCGTGAGGTGCTGCTGGAGGTAGCGCAGGATCCACGCGTCTTGTCAGAGCCGGCGCCGATGGTGTTTGTAGCATCACTCGGCGCCAGTTCCGTTGATCTGGTCATGCGCTCATGGGTCAAGTCATCCGACTGGTGGCGCACCAATGTCGATTTCCACGAGCGCGCCAAGCTGGCCTTCGATGCCGCAGGGATCGAGATTCCCTACGGCAAGCTCGACATCAACATTCGCGGCGGTTCGCTGCCCGCCGCCCCCGGCCAGCCTCAGGCGTGACCGTCGAGGCCCTTGAAGGCCTCGGCGCCCCAGATTGCCTCGACCTGCCGGTTCTTGCCACAACCGGCTCGATAGCGGGCGTAGTGCTGCGCGCGGGTCAGGCCGTTCTGGAGCATCTCGGTGCCCTTCCAGAAATCCTGGTGATAGTCTTCCGCTGGCCAGAAGGTCGGCGCCATTTCGATCACGGTGGCAACCGGCTTGCCGAGTGCCTCGGCGGTGGCATCCTTGCCGGCCTGGGCCTGCTTCAGTTCCTCGCTCGTGCCGGCGTAGATCGCTGTGGTGTAGCTTTCGCCATAGTCGCAGAACTGGCCGCGGGCCTCGATCGGGTCGATCATGTGAAAGAACGTGTCGACCAGTTTTTCGTAGCTGGTGACCGTGGGATCATACTCGACCCGCACCGCCTCTCGGTGGCCAGTCGTCTCGGTCACGACCTGCTCGTAGGTCGGATTGTTGACGTGCCCGCCGATGTAGCCCGACGTGGTGGAGATGACACCCGGAGCATGGTCGAAATCGCTCTCGATCGACCAGAAGCAACCACCGGCAAAAATCGCCACCGCGGTCTCTGCGCCCTGGGCGCTGGACATTGCCATCGCGCCCACCATGGCCACCGCTAGCGCCAGCTTATTCTTGTGCATGAGGTACCCCTTCAGGAACTTTCGAATCTATCTGAACCCACCCACTGTCACGCACAACACAAACAAACGTGCGACTTCGGCGCTGTAACCTCAGTCGTGGACGGGACGAATAAACCCGGTTGCGGGTGGATGTGGAGCGGCTAGTGTTCGCGCCATCATGAGATCCCTGCTCACCAGTATCGCCACGGGCCTTCCCGACACCGTCCCCTTCACCGGCCCCGAAGCCCTGGAGCGCCGCACCGGCATGCCGTTCCGGGCGAGGGTCGGGGCAAACGAGAGCGGCTTCGGGCCATCACCAAAGGTAATTGCGGCGGTGCGCGACATGGCGCCGGACATGTGGATGTATGGTGACCCGGAGATACACGAGTTGAAGTCTGCTCTGGCAGCGAAGCTCGGTGTACCGCCGGCCAATGTTGTGGTGGGTGAGGGGATCGACGGCTTGCATGGATTGATCGCCCGGCTGGTGATCGAGCCTGGGGATGTGGCCATCACCTCCCGCGGTGCCTACCCTACCTTCAACTACCACGTGGCCGGCTTCGGTGGCCGGATCGAGTACGTACCCTACGCCGGCTATCGCGAGGATCTCGCTGCGCTGGCCGAAGCGGCCCGGCGCGAGAGGGCCAGGGTCATCTACCTCTCCAATCCTGACAACCCGATGGGAACGTGGTGCACCGCTGCGGAGATCTCAGCGTTTATCGAGGATGTGCCGGAAGAAACACTGATCCTGCTCGACGAGGCCTATTGCGAAACGGCGCCAACCGGCACCCTGCCCCCGCTCGATGTCACTCGGCCGAATCTCGTGCGTACCCGCACCTTCTCCAAGGCTTATGGTCTTGCGGGGATGCGCATTGGCTACGCGATCGGTGAGGCCGGGTTCATCAAGGCGTTCGACAAGGTGCGCAACCATTTCGGTGTCACCCGAGCCAGCCAGGTTGCGGCGCTGGCCGCCCTCGCCGACGACGAATGGCTGCACACTGTCGTGAACCGCGTCGGCGCTGCGCGACAGCGGCTCTATGCGATCGCCCGGCAGAACGGACTTGCCGCAGTGGAATCTGCCACCAATTTCGTCGCCATCGACTGCGGACGCGACGGCACGTTCGCCCTCGAAGTCCTGAGGGCATTGGAACGACGGGGCGTCTTCGTCCGCAAGCCTATGGCGCCTGGCCTCGACCAGCATATCCGTATCAGCGTCGGACCAGAGGACCAGATGGACGTGGTCGCAAAGGAACTGCCGCACGCACTCCGCGAGGCGACGGCACTCTAGTTCAGGGCGCGGGACCGGCTAGCCACAACTCGGCCATCAGACCGCGATGGTTCGAGCCCATGGGGTCGTCGAGCGCCTGGATCGAGGCGATGTAGAGCGGTCCGCGCGTCCACATGTTGTCGATCGGCACCCCGAACGGCCCCAGCCGAACCGGCCAGGTCGCCGGGTAGCCCGGGCCGGGAATGAGCTTGTTAGCGCGCGCCATGCGGTCGATGTTGCGGGACCAGCCGGCCGAATTGAAGTCCCCGGCCAGCACTAGCGGCCCCTCGGTCGCGCGGATGGCACCGCCCATCAGGTAGGCCTCGCCTTCGGAAACACCGTCGAAATACGGCTTTGTCATGTGGGCGCCGACAATGTGGATTCGCTCACCGCCAAGGATCGTGCTCGCGGTGATCAGCCGATTGTCCCAGATCCTGCTCATCGAGGACACCCGCGCCTCTTCGAGAGGTGTCTTCGACAGCAGATACATGTCACATGCACCCCGGCCCGTGCACTGGGTTCGGTACGGATAGGTACCCGCGAGATCGGCGGCGAAGGGCTGCACCGGGCCGGCCTCCATCAACAGCACCAGATCGGCACCGGACTCCTTGATGAAAGCCGCGATCTTGCGGCCGCTGCCCATGTTGGATTGCAGCACATTGAAGCTCAGCACGCGCAGCAGCGGTTTGCCGGGCAGCGCCGCAACGGCCATGCGAGCTTCCTGCTGGCGGTAGATCAGCAGGCCACCCTGCCCGATGCTCACCGTTGCAGCCACGAGGAACAGAACCGCCCGCCACCATGTCGCGGTGACGAGCAGCAGCAGGACCAATCCGATCAGTGCGGCGGCGATGTGGAAACGAAGCGTCTGCAACAGCGCCTGGCCGGGTATGCCGAGGTCGTAACTGACCAGGATCAGCAGACCGCACAGCACCAGTGCGAAGGCGGTAAGGGCGCCTCGAAACTCACGCAGCAGCGGCACTCGGTGCTCCAATCCAGCTTCAGGATGCTACATAGCGCGAGTCTGGTTCACAGAGCCTTGCAGGTACGAGAGAGCCGCCCGAAGGCGGCTCTGATGCGTTGTGCGTGTCTTTGACAGGGCTCAGCCGGCGAGCGCGCCCTGTGCCGCGGCGCCGCGTTCGAGCAGCAGGCGGTTATAGGCGTTGATGTAGGCGCGGGCCGATGCGACGAGCGTATCGGGCTCGGCGGCATTGCCTGACACGATGCGGCCGTTCATCTCGAGGCGGACATGCGCGCTCGCCTGCGCGTCGGTGCCACCGGTGACGCCATCGATTGCGTAGAGGACCAGATGCGGGTCCTTGCCGACGGCCTTCTTGATGGCGTTGAAGATCGCATCCACCGAACCGGTGCCATCGAAGCTTGCCGACACTTCCTCGCCGTCGATGCTCATCGTGATGTCGCAGCGGTGCACGCCGCCAGTCTTGGAGACGACCTCCATGTCGACCAGCTTGATGCGATCATCGACCGAACCCGCTTCGTCGTCGACCAGCGCCACGATGTCAGCGTCGTAGACGTGCTTCTTGCGGTCAGCGAGATCCTTGAAGCGCTGGAACGCTTCTTGAAAGGCATTGTCGCCCAGCTCGTAGCCGAGTTCCTTCAACTTGTCCTTGAAGGCGGCGCGGCCTGAGTGCTTGCCCATCACCAGCGTGGTTTCCTTGATGCCGACCGAGGCCGGCGTCATGATTTCGTAGGTCTGCGCGTTCTTCAGCATGCCATCCTGATGAATGCCGCTCTCGTGCGCGAAGGCGTTCTTGCCGACGATGGCCTTGTTGTACTGCACCGGGAAGTTCGCGGCTGCCGAGACGATCTTGGAAGCCCGGCTCAGGTGGGTCGAGTCGATCTCGGTGTCGTATGGCATGGCGTCGCCGCGGGTACGAAGCGCCATCACGACCTCTTCCAGCGCAGCGTTGCCGGCGCGTTCGCCCAGTCCGTTGATCGTACACTCGATCTGACGCGCGCCACCGCGGACAGCGGCAAGGGAGTTCGCCACGGCGAGACCCAGGTCATTGTGGCAATGCGCCGAGAAGATCACCTTGTCGGCATCCGGGACGCGCACGATGATCGAACGGAACATCGCTTCGTGCTCGGCCGGAATGGCGTAGCCGACGGTATCGGGCAGGTTGATGGTGGTGGCGCCGGCCTTGATCGCCAGTTCCACGCAGCGGGCCAGATAGTCGAGCGGCGTACGGGTGGCGTCCATGGCGCTCCACTCGACATTGTCGGTCAGGTTGCGGGCCTGCGCCACGGTAGCCGTGATGATCTCCAGCACCTGCTCCTCGGTCTTCTTCATCTGGTGAGCCAGATGAATGGGCGATGTGGAAACGAAGGTGTGGATGCGGCCGCGCTTGGCGAAGCGGATCGCCTCACCGGCCCTGGCGATGTCGCCGGGGATAGCCCGGGCGAGGCCGGCGACCAC
>JAEYYP010000193.1 GCA_023428425.1 Pseudomonadota bacterium | reverse complement strand
CAAGGGGAGAAGGCGTAGCTGCGTCCTCACCCATCCGTCTACCCGCACGAGCTTGCGGCTCCATCGCCTTCTCCCCTTGTGGGAGAAGGTGCCCGAAGGGCGGATGAGGGGTCGGCACCCGCCGGGCGCCCGTTGATTTCACACCCCGCTCTGCGGAATGCCGGTGCGCTCCACCTTGCGTGGGGCGACGACGTCCTTCCACGTCGAAAACGCGCGGTTCACAGGGTTGTTGGCTTCGCGGGCGACGAACTCGCCGTGACCCTGCTCGGCGCTGATCTTGTCCTCGGTGACCGCGACCTTGCCGCGCGTCAGGACGAAGCGCGGCAGGCCTTCGACCTCGATGCCCTCGAAGACGTTGTAGTCGATCGCCGACTGCTGGGTGGCGGCGGAGATCGTCTTCTTGCGCTTGGGATCGAACACCACGAGGTCGGCATCGGCGCCCACGAGGATCGCGCCCTTCTTCGGGTAGAGCCCGAGGATTTTCGCGATGTTGGTCGAGGTCACCGCGACGAACTCGTTCATCGTCAGCCGCCCGGTGTTGACGCCCTTGGTCCACAGCACCGGCAGCCGGTCCTCGAGCCCGCCCGTCCCGTTGGGGATCTTGGCGAAGTTGCCGATGCCGTTGCGCTTCTGCGCGGTGGTGAAGGCGCAGTGGTCGGTCGCGACCACCTGCAGCGAGCCGGCGGCGAGCCCGGCCCAGAGCGAATCCTGGTGCTGCTTGTTGCGGAAGGGTGGGCTCATCACGCGGCGCGCCGCGTAGTCCCAGTCCTTGTTGAAATACTCGGTCTCGTCGAGCACGAGGTGCTGGATCAGCGGCTCGCCATAGACGCGCATGCCCTTCTGCCGGGCCCGGCGGATCGCCTCATGGGCCTCCTCGCACGAGGTGTGGACGATGTAGATCGGTACGCCCGCCATGTCGGCGATCATGATGGCGCGGTTGGTCGCCTCGCCCTCCACTTCGACGGGGCGGGAATAGGCGTGGCCCTCGGGACCATTATTGCCCTCGGCCAGCAGCTTCTGGGTGAGCGAGGCGACGACGTCGCCGTTCTCGGCATGGACGAGGGGCAGGGCGCCCAGCTCGGCGCAGCGCTGGAACGAGGCGAACATCTCGTCGTCGTTCACCATCAGCGCGCCCTTGTAGGCCATGAAGTGCTTGAACGAGGTGATGCCGCGATCCACGACATCGGCCATCTCGTTGAACACCTGCTCGCCCCACCAGGTGATGGCCATGTGGAACGAGTAGTCGCACGACGCCTTGGAGGTCTTGTTGTCCCACATCGAGAGCGCCTCGAGCAGCGACTGGTTGGGGTTGGGCAGGCAGAAATCCACCACCATCGTGGTGCCGCCCGAGAGCGCGGCACGGGTGCCGGACTCGAAATCGTCCGAGGAATAAGTGCCCATGAACGGCATTTCGAGGTGCGTATGCGGATCGATGCCGCCGGGCATCACGTAGCAGCCCGTGGCATCGAGGGTTTCACCACCGGTGAGGTTCGGCCCGATCTCGGTGATCTTTCCGCCCTCGACGCGGATATCGGCCTTGTAGGTCAGGTCCGCGGTGACCACGGTGCCGTTCTTGATGATCTTCGAAGTCATGGCTGTTCCCTCAAACGAACGAAAGCCGCCGCTGCGATGCAACGACGGCTTTGTGAAATTCAGAGATGCGGTTGCGATCAGGCTTCGACGAGGTCGAGCCACTTCTCGATACGGCGAACGCGCTCATCCATCCGGTCCATCCGGTTCGAGATGATCGCATATTGCTGTTCGAGCACGCCGAGCCGGCCTTTGATCTCGGCAATGTCGTCCGCAATGCGCTCCATGGTGCCCCGAATGGCGCGGAGATGTTCGAGTACGAGATTATCGGTCGACACGGCTGTGCCTCCTTGCAATCCCTCAAATGTAGGGCAGAAACGCTCACCCCACAATCTCCGCCGTCTCCAGCACTGCGTGCAACAGCACGTCGGCTCCGGCGCCGGCCCATTCCTTGGAAATGTTCTCGGCCTCGTTGTGGCTCAGGCCATCGACGCAGGGGCACATGATCATGACGGAGGGCGCGATCCGGTTCATCCAGCAGGCGTCGTGGCCGGCGCCCGAGATGATGTCCATGTGCGAGTAGCCCAGCGTTTCGGCCGCCTTGCGTACCCGCGCGACGAGGGTGGGATCAAACGCCACGGGGTCGAAGTGGCCAACGGCTTCCACCGCGCAGCCGACGCCCAGTGCCGCGGCGATCTCGGCCGCTTCCTTCTCGATCCGCGCCCGCATGCCGTCGAGCTTGGCCTGGTCGGGCGAGCGGATATCGACCGTGAATACCACCGTGCCGGGAAGCACGTTGCGGGAGTTGGGAGAGAACTTCACCTGCCCGACGCCGCCCACGGCGCCCGGCTGCGCGTCCATCGCCACCGTCTGCACCATCTCGATGATGCGCGCCATGGCGAGCCCGGCGTTGACGCGCATCTTCATCGGCGTCGAGCCGGTGTGTGCTTCCTTGCCGGTGAGCGTGAATTCGAGCCACCACAGCCCCTGGCCGTGCGTCACGACGCCGATCTGCTTGCCCTCGGCTTCGAGGATCGGGCCCTGCTCGATGTGGTATTCGAGGTAGGCGTGCATCTTGCGCGCGCCTACTTCCTCGTCGCCGACCCAACCGATGCGCTTCAGCTCATCGCCGAAGGTCTTGCCGTCTGCATCCTTGCGGCCATAGGCGTAGTCGATCGAGAACTGCCTGGCGAACACGCCCGAGGCCATCATCGCCGGGGCGAAGCGGGCGCCCTCCTCGTTGGTCCAGTTGGTGACCACGATCGGGTGCTTCGTCTGGATGTTGAGGTCGTTGAGCGAGCGCACGACTTCGAGCGCCGCCAGCACGCCCAGCACGCCGTCATAGCGCCCGCCGGTCGGCTGCGTGTCGAGATGCGAACCGACATAGACCGGCAGCGCATCCGGGTCGGTGCCCGGTCGCGTCATGAACATGGTGCCCATCTGGTCGACGCCCATGGTCATCCCGGCCGCCTCGCACCACTTCTGGAACAGCGCGCGGCCCTTCGCATCGTCATCGGTCAGCGTCTGCCGGTTTGACCCGCCCGCAACCCCCGGCCCGATCTCGGCCAGCTCGTGGATGGAATTCCACAGCCGATCGGGGTTGATACGCAGGTTCTCGCCGGGTGCTGGCATTCTCAAGTCCTCGATACGAAGAGCCCCTCGCCACCAGTGGTGGGAAGGGGCTCGTAGATACTGTTATTTCTGGCTCGGGAAGGCGAATTCCGCCCCGCCCTTGATGCCGGCGGGCCAGCGGGAGGTGACGGTCTTGAGCCGGGTGTAGAAGTGGACGCCTTCGGGGCCGTAGATGGAGTGGTCACCGAACAGGCTGCGCTTCCAGCCGCCGAAGGAGTGATAGGCGACGGGGACGGGGATCGGCACGTTGATGCCCACCATGCCCACCTCGATCTTGTCGGCGAACTCGCGCGCGGCATCGCCGTCGCGGGTGAAGATCGCCGTGCCGTTGGCGTATTCGTGGCCGTGGATCAGGTCGACCGCGTCCTGGTAGGACTCGGCGCGCACCACGGACAGCACCGGCCCGAAGATTTCCTCGCGGTAGATCTTCATGTCCGGCTTCACATGATCGAACAGCGTGCCGCCGACGAAGAAGCCGTTCTCGTAGCCCTGGAGCGAGAAGCCACGGCCATCGACCACGAGCTCGGCGCCAGCTTCGACGCCGGCGTCGATGTAGCCGACGATCTTGTCGCGCTGCGCCTTGGAGACGATCGGGCCCATCTGCGCGTCCTTGTCGGTCGCGGGGCCGATCTTCAGCGCTTCGACGCGCGGCTTGAGCTTGGCCACCAGCGCGTCGGCGGTCGCCTCGCCCACCGGCACCGC
>JAEYYP010000127.1 GCA_023428425.1 Pseudomonadota bacterium | reverse complement strand
TGGCAGGTGTCCGAAAGAAAAAGGGGCCCGGAGGTTCCTTGGAACGCTCGCGGGCCCGTAAGTCAACGTATTGGAGGAGGTCAGTCGGCAGTCGGAGGCGGGAGGGCCGGCGCTTGCATGCCACCGGGCTCCCGGGAGGAGTTCAGATGTCCCAGTCGAAGGCGAGTTCGAGGAAGCTGGCATTCACCCAGCCCTGTACGTTTTGCTGCTCGATCAGGCACCAGTCGGAGCCGCCCTGCGGGCTCACGATGCAGCGCTCGACCCACACCGAAGACTTCGGCGCGACTTCGCCGACCTTCTTCGAATACGAGGCGGGCCAAATGCGGACGTTCAGGGTATCCCACTTCTTGACGCCGGTGACATGGGCGGGACCATCGACCTGGTAGCCGGCGGCGAGGGCGGGCTGGATGGCGAAGGTGGCGGCGCCTGCAATGACCAGCCCGGCGAGCGTGGCGATCAGCAGTTTTTCCTGGTTGCGGTTCATTTGGGGCGTCCTTTCGGGGCCGGGGGTGTTCGATCTGTTGTGCCGTTTATGAACCCCTCGCGTTGAACCCACCCTGAGATGACCATTCAGAAAGCGTTCATTCCTTGGGCAGGCGCCGTTCATTCGAAACGGTCAGATCGCGTTCATCGGCGTGGCGCAGAAAAGGCAAAAGGCGGATACCGGAGCATCCGCCTGCCACAAATCGCCGGTGCGTGGCGCTCAGCGGTCGAAGTGATGGACGTAGAGGTTGATGGTGTCATCGCCCATCATCTGTACGGCGAACACGTCCTCGGGCCGGTAGTCCTTGCGACCGAGCACTTCCACCAGCACGTCGTTGGCGGCGATGGTGGTGCGCAGGTAGGCCGCGTTGCCTTCGTTGCGCAGCATCGAGAAGCTCGAGCAAAGCTCCGTCACCCAGACCCGACGGGTGTCGTCGATGCCGGCCACCTGCGGCTTGTAGACCCGGCGCAGGTGCCCCAGTTCGCTACCGCAGCTCACCGTCGACTTGCCCTGTTCGCAGGCAAATGTGCAGTTTGACTGGGCACTGGCCGGGGCCGTGGTCAGCATCGGTACCGAAGTGAGGGTCGAGATGGCTGCAAGAGCCAGGATAAACTTGTTCATTTCGCTCTCCTGTATGGGTTCGCCGCGCAGCGCGGCGGTTAGTCTCCTTGGGGGTGTGCCGGGGCCTGTCGCGGCCCTCTGTGACGCTTGAGCCAGAGATTGCTCCAGTCGCCTTGAACCGGCCGTGACGTGGCTGTTCATTTTTCAGTCAGGCCGCGAACTTATCCGACGCGCCGGGTTATCCCCCTGTCCAACAGGCTGATTTACCTTCACCCGCAGCGTGCTAGGGTCGCGGTCCACAACGAAGGAGGCATCAGATGGGGAAAGTTCTGGTCACCGGCGGCAGCGGTAAGCTGGGCCGTGCCGTACTCAAGGATCTGGTCACCAACGGCTACGACGTCCTCAACGTCGACCAGGCGCCACCGCGCGAGGCGATCTGCCCGTTCGTGCGCGCCGATCTCACGGATTTCGGCCAGGTGGTCCAGTTCGTCACCGGTTCGGTCGACGAGCGGAAGGGGCCGTTCGAGGCGGTCGTGCACCTCGCCGCCATCCCCGCCCCGGGCCTGCAGCCGAACGCGAAGACGTTCTCGAACAACGTTAACAGCAGTTACAATGTGTTCGAGGCCTGCCGAATTGCCGGGATCAAGAACGTCGTCTTCGCCTCGAGCGAGACCGTGCTCGGCCTGCCCTTCGACAACCCGCCGCCCTACGCGCCGATCGACGAGGAATACTATCCGCGTCCCGAGACCGCCTATTCGCTCGGCAAGCTGGTGGACGAGACCATCGCCGCGCAGTTCTGCCGCTGGGACCCGGCGCTCAAGATGGTCGGCCTGCGCTTTTCCAACGTCATGGACGTCGAGGACTACAAGGCATTTCCCGGCTTCGATGCCGATCCCCAGAAGCGCAAGTGGAACCTCTGGGGCTATATCGACGCCCGCGATGGCGCGCAGGCCGTGCGCCGCGGCATCGAGGCCGAGTTCAAGGGCTTCGAGGCCTTCATCATCGCCAATGGCGACACCGTCATGCATCGCTCCAATGCCTCGCTCATGGCCGAGGTGTTTCCCGACGTGCCGCACAAGCGCGAGCTCAGCCAGAACGGCACGCTGCTGAGCATCGACAAGGCCCGGCGCCTGCTCGACTACAACCCGCAGTACAGCTGGAAGAACCACGTCTGATGGCCGCGATCCGCCTCGGGGGACACGGCCTGCCGATCGGCAGCGACGATCCCTATGCCTTCGCACGCGCCCACCGCGATTTCGGCTACTCCGCCGCCTATGTGCCGGTCTCCCTGATCGGGGCCGACGACGCCACCCTCGCCCGGTGGGAGAAAGCCTTTGCAGAGCAGGATGTTACGCTCGCCGAAGTGGGTATCTGGCGTAACCTGATCGACCCCGATCCGACGAAGCGCAAGGCCGAACTCGACTACGCCGCCCAGTGCCTCGCGCTGGCCGATGCCGTCGGTGCCCGCTGCGCCGTCAGCTTCATCGGTTCGTTCGCGCCGGGCACGCGGCATGGCCTCGACGCCCGCAACCTCGGACCGCAAGCCATTGAAATGGCAGTGGAAACGGTCCGCTACCTCATCGACACCGTGAAGCCGAAGCGGGCGAAGTTCGCGCTCGAGATGATGCAGCCCACCATCCCCGATAGTGCCGACAGCACGCTGGAGCTGATCCGCGCCGTCGACCGGCCCGCCTTTGCGGCGCACCTCGATCCGGTCAACCTCGTCATGACGCCGCGCACCTATTTCGACACCGGCGCGCTGATCCGCGAGTGTTTTCAGAAGCTTGGGCCCTGGATCGTGTCCTGCCACGCCAAGGACATCACGCTCCACGAGACCGCGGCGCTGCATCTCGACGAGGTGCAGGTCGGCGAGGGCAACCTCGACTACCGCACCTACCTCACCGAACTCGCGCGCCTGCCCGGCGTCCCGCTGATGATCGAGCACCTCGAGCCAGGGGAGTATGCCGTCGCCCGCGACCGCATTTTCGCCTTCGGCGATACGGCCGGGGTCGACTTCGTCCACCGCTGAGCCCATCAACTGTTGGTGAATCGTCACAATCCGGGCCACACTCGGCCGTTGCTAGGCTACGAACGACTGCCAGTTCTCCGGAGACGCCATTGGGCGCCTATATCCTCCGCCGCATCCTGCTGATGATCCCGACGCTGTTCGGCATCATGCTCCTGACATTCGTCATCACCCAGTTCGCGCCGGGCGGTCCGGTCGAGCAGATGATCGCGCAGTTGCAGAACCAGAACGTCTCCGCCACCCAGGCCATAACCGGCTCCAGCGAAGGTGACTTCGCCGGGCAGGACGTGGTGCGCTCGTCCGACACCACGAGCAGCAACAGCTACCGTGGCAGTGCCGGCCTCCGCCCGGAGATCGTCGAGCGCATCGAAAAGCAGTTCGGTTTCGACAAGCCGCCGGTCGAGCGCTTCTTCACCATGCTGTGGAACTACCTGCGCTTCGATTTCGGCCAGAGCTACTACCGCGACATCTCGGTGATCGACCTGATCAAGGAGAAGCTGCCGGTCTCGATCACGCTCGGGCTGTGGATGACCATCCTCAGCTACATGATCTCCATCCCGCTCGGCATCGCCAAGGCGGTCAAGGACGGCACCCGCTTCGACGTATGGACCTCGGTGGTCCTCGTCGTCGGCTACTCGATCCCGTCGTTCCTGCTCGCCGTGCTGCTGATCGTGCTGTTCGCCGGCGGCAGCTTCTGGAACATCTTCCCTATCCGGGGCATCGTGTCGGAAAACTGGGCGACCCTGCCCTGGCACGAGCAGATCCTCGACTACTTCTGGCACATCGCGCTGCCGATCACGGCGATGGCAGTGGGCGCCTTCGCCACCTCGACACTGCTGGTCAAGAACTCGTTCATCGACGAGATCCGCAAGCAGTACGTCACCACCGCACGAGCCAAGGGCCTCACCGAGCGCGGCGTGCTCTACGGCCACGTCTTCCGCAACGCCATGCTGCTGGTGATCGCCGGTTTCCCGGCCGCCTTCATCGGGGCGTTCTTCGGCGGCTCGCTGCTGATCGAAACGATCTTCTCGCTCGATGGCATCGGGCTGCTCGGCTACGTCTCCGTGCTCAACCGCGATTATTCTGTTGTATTCGCAACGCTTTACATCTTCTCGCTGCTCGGCCTCGTCATCAACCTCGTCTCGGACCTGATGTACATGTGGATCGACCCGCGCATCGATTTCGAAAGCCGGAACGTCTGATGCTGGCTGGTACCCTGCGCACCCCGTTCATCGCCTACGCCCCCGCCGACGCGGCACGCTCGGCGCCCGTGCTGTCGCCGATCAACCAGCGCCGCGTCCGCACCTTCGCCGCCAACAAGCGTGCCGTCTGGTCATTGTGGCTGTTCCTCGTCCTCTTCATCCTCACCTTCGTCTCCGAGCTCATCGCCAACGACCGGCCGCTGGTCGTGTCCTACAAGGGCGAACTGCTCTTCCCCGTCGCGGTGAACTATCCGGAGACGAAGTTCGGCGGCTTCCTCGCCGAGACCATCTATCGCGACCCCTTCATCGCCGACGAAATCAACGCCAATGGCTGGATGGTCTGGCCCCTGATCCGCTACGGCGGCTCGACAGTCGACGAGTCCCTCGGCACCAGCGCTCCTGCCCCGCCATCGTGGATGCTGAGCGACGAGACCCGCTGCTCGCGCTACCCCGCCGGCGTCGATGATCCCGGCTGCAAGACCATCGGCAACTGGCACTGGCTCGGCACCGACGACCAGGGTCGCGACGTCGTCGCCCGCGTGTTCTATGGCTTCCGCATCTCGGTGGTGTTCGGCCTGCTGCTGACCATCGCCAGCTCGATCATCGGCGTCATTGTCGGGGCCGTGCAGGGCTATTTCGGCGGCTGGGTCGACCTGATCGGCCAGCGCCTCCTCGATATCTGGGGCACCATGCCCACGCTCTACGTCCTGCTGATCGTCTCGAGCGTGCTGGTGCCGGGCTTCTGGGTGCTGCTCTTCATACTGATCCTGTTCAGTTGGACAGCGCTGGTCGGCATCGTCCGCGCCGAGTTCCTGCGCGCCCGCAACCTCGAGTATGTCGCCGCCGCGCGGGCGTTGGGCCTCACCAACTGGCAGATCATGTTCCGCCACCTGTTCCCCAACGCCATGGTGGCGACGCTGACCTTCATGCCGTTCATCGCCGGCGGATCGGTCGCGACCCTGACCTCGCTCGATTATCTCGGCCTCGGCATGCCGCCGGGCACCCCGTCCCTCGGCAACCTGCTCAACCAGGGCAAGCAGTATCTGTTCGCACCGTGGCTGAGCCTCACCGCCTTCGGCGTCATCTCGCTGATCCTGCTGCTCTTCGTCTTCATCGGCGAGGGCGTCCGCGACGCCTTCGATCCGCGCAAGACCTTCGCGGGGCGCACATGAGCGAGCACATCCTCAGCGTCGAAGACCTGCATGTGGACTTCACCACCGAGGAGCGGACCATCCACGCCGTCCGCGGCGTCAGCTTTACCATCGCCCCGGGCCAGACGGTCGCGCTGGTGGGCGAGAGTGGCTCGGGCAAGTCCGTCACCGCCCTCAGCATCCTCCGCCTCCTGCCCTATCCGCCCGCCTCGCATCCGAAGGGCCACGTGGTATTCAAGGGCGAGGACCTGCTGAACGCGCCCGCTGCCGCACTCCGCGCCGTCCGCGGCAACGGCATCTCGATGATCTTCCAGGAGCCGATGAGTTCGCTCAACCCGCTCCACACCGTGGAAAAGCAGGTGTCGGAAGCGCTCATCGTCCATCGCGGCATGAGCCGGGCCGATGCCCGCGCCCGCACCATCGAACTCCTGACCGAGGTCGGCATCCAGAACGCCGAGACCCGCCTTGCCGACTTTCCGCACCAGTTGTCGGGCGGTCAGCGCCAGCGCGTCATGATCGCCATGGCGCTCGCCAACGAGCCCGACCTGCTGATCGCCGACGAGCCGACCACCGCCCTCGACGTCACCGTGCAGGCCCAGGTGCTCGACCTGCTGCTCTCGCTGCAGAAGAGCCGCGGCCTCGCGATCCTTTTCATCACCCACGACCTCGCCATCGTCCGCAAGATGGCCGAGACCGTGCACGTGATGACCGAAGGGCGGATCGTCGAGTCCGGCCCCACCGAGACCATCTTCACCGCCCCCCAGCACCCCTATACCCAAAAACTCCTCGCCGCCGAGCCCAGGGGCGCGCCGCTGCCGGCCGGCCCCGACGCCGAGCCGATCGTCACCACCGAGGCGCTGAAGGTGTGGTTTCCGATCCGCCGCGGTGTCTTCCGCCGCACGGTCGGGCACATCAAGGCGGTGGACGACGTGGCCCTTTCGATCCCGCGCGGCGAGACTCTCGGCGTCGTCGGCGAAAGCGGCTCGGGCAAGACCACGCTCGGCCGCGCCGTGCTGCGCCTCGTGCGATCGGAGGGTCGCATCGCCTATCTCGGCCAGCCGATCAGCGACCTGCACTCGCGCGCCCTGCGCCCCCTGCGCAAGAACCTGCAGATGGTGTTCCAGGACCCGTACGGCTCGCTCAGCCCCCGCATGTCGGTGGCCGAGATCATCGCCGAGGGCCTCGGCGTGCACGAACCGCAACTAAGTCCTGCCGATCGCGATGCCCGCGTCGTCCGCGCCCTGACCGAGGTCGGCCTCGCACCCGCCGACCGCCACCGCTACCCGCACGAATTCTCCGGCGGCCAGCGCCAGCGCATCGCCATCGCCCGCGTCATGGTGCTCGAACCGAAGTTCGTCGTCCTAGACGAGCCCACGTCGGCGCTCGATGTGTCGGTGCAGGCGCAGGTGGTCGACCTGCTGCGCGAACTGCAGCGTCGGCATGGCCTCACCTACATGTTCATCTCGCACGACCTGCGCGTGGTCCGGGCGCTGGCCAACCACGTCATGGTGATGCGCGACGGCAAGGTCGTCGAGCATGGCACCGCCAGCGAAATCTTCTCCGCCCCCAAGTCCGACTACACCCGCGCGCTGCTCGCCGCGGCTTTGACGCAGTCCACCGCCACGCTAAGCTCCAGCCAATAGTCCCCGAACGGAGGCCCATCATGCAGCCGACCCGCCTGTTCACCACGATTTCGGCCATCGCCGTCGTCGCCCTGCTCGCCTTCGCCCCCGCCCACGCTCAGGATACCCGCGTGTGGCGCCACGGCAGTTCGCTGCTCGGCGAGGTGAAGTACCCCGAGGGCTTCAAGCACTTCGACTACGTGAACCCGGACGCCCCGGTCGGCGGCATCGTCCGGCTCAGTTCGATGGGGGGGTTCGACACGTTCAACCCCATCCTGCCGCAGGGCGAGATCGGCGATGGCGTCGGGCTGGTCTTCGACACGCTGATGACCCCCTCGCTCGACGAGACCTCGACCTCCTACGGCCAGCTCGCGGAAGCCTTCACCTACCCCGACGACATCTCTTCGGTGACGTTCCGGATGAACCCGCGCGCGAAATGGGCGGATGGCGAGCCAGTAACCGCCGAGGATGTTGTCTGGTCGTTCAACAAGTCCATCGAACTCAACCCCAACATGGCGAACTACTACGCCAACGTGACCAAGGCCGAAGTGACGGCTCCCGGCGAGGTGACCTTCAGCTTCGACCAGACCGGCAATCGCGAACTGCCCAACATCATGGGCCAGGTCATGGTGCTGCCCCAGCACTGGTGGGAAGGCACCGACGCCAACGGCAACGCGCGCGACATCGGCCGCTCGACGCTCGAGCCGCCGCTCGGCTCCGGCCCCTACAAGCTCGCGAGCTTCAACGCCGGCGTCTCCATCACCTACGAGCGCGACCCGAACTACTGGGGCCTCGAAGAGCCGTTCAATATCGGCACCAACAACATCCAGACCATCAAGTACGAGTATTATCGCGACGACACCGCCGAGTTCGAGGCGTTCAAGGCCGACGAGTTCGACTGGTGGGACGAAAACGTCGCCATCCGCTGGCAGAACAACTACGACTTCCCGGCCGTTCAGGAGGGCCGCGTCGTCAAGGAGATGTTCGAGAACACCTACCGCGACAGCGGTATCCTCGTCGGCTTCATCCCCAACCTGCGACGCCCGGTGTTCCAGAACGAGGCCCTGCGCGAGGCGATGCTCTACGCCTTCGACTTCGAGGAACTCGACAAGCTGCGCTTCTTTGGCCAGTACGACCGCGTCAACTCGTTCTTCTACGGCACCGAGCTCGCCTCGTCGGGCCTTCCCGAAGGCGAGGAGCTCGAAATCCTCGAGTCGGTGAAGGACCTGGTGCCGGCGAAGGTATTCACCACCGCCTACCAGAACCCGGTGTCGGGCGATCCGACGAAGCTCCGCGCCAACCTGCGCACCGCCAACGAGATCCTGACCGCAGCCGGCTACACCCTCAACGGCAGCCAGCTGATCGACCCCGCCGGGCAGCCGGTGACCTTCGAGATCCTGCTCAACGGCCCGGTGATCGAGCCGATCGCCACCGCCTTTTCCACCAACCTCAAGCGGCTGGGGATGAACGTCACCATCCGCACGGTCGACAGCGCGCAGTACATCGAGCGCGTGCGCAACCGCGACTTCGACATGATGTATTCAGGCTGGGCCCAGAGCCTGTCGCCGGGCAACGAGCAGCGCTTCTATTGGGGCTCGGCCGCCGCGGCGCAGAACGACAGCTCCAACTACGCCGGCATCTCCGATCCGGGCATCGACGCGCTGATCGACAAGATCATCTTCGCCGACGACCGCGACACCATCATCGCGGCCACCCGTGCGCTCGACCGGGTGCTGCTCGCCCACCACTTCGTCACGCCCACCTACACCCTCCGGAACTCCCGCATCGCCCGCTGGGACCGCTTCAGCCACCCCGACGAGCTGCCCGAGTTCTCCATCGGCTTCCCGACGGTGTGGTGGTACGACGAGGCCAAGGCCGCGAAGACCGGGGCGGCGAAGAACTGAGGCTGGGGGCGGCGGGTAGCGGTCGACCCCTCATCCGCCCTTCGGGCACCTTCTCCCACAAGGGGAGAAGGCGAACACTCGGCGCTGACCCTCGTCCTTGACGCCGTCGCTCCAACCTCGCCTTCTCCCCTTGTGGGAGAAGGTGGCGGCAGCCGGATGAGGGGTCGCAACGAGCGCTGAGCTAGCCCCCGCTCAAATCAAACCACCCGATACCCTTCGTCGCAGCCTCGTCCCGTGACTCGTCGTATCCCGCATCGGCATACCGCATCACACCCAGCGAGGTATCGTTGGTCAGCGCCCGGTCGAGCCGCGCATCGGCCGCTTCCGTCCCGTCCGCCACCAGTGTGACGCCCGCCGACGTCATATACCCCGCATAGCCGCCACCGCCCGAGTGGATCACCACCAGGTCAGCCATCGAGGCCGTCAGCAGCATGGCGTCGAGGAGCGGCCAGTCGGCGATCGCATCCGAACCGTCCTTCATGTTCTCGGTCATGATGTTCGGATGCGCCATCGCCCCGGCATCGAGGTGATCGCGCGAGAACGCCACCGGCCCCAGCAGCTCTCCCGAGCGCACCAGTTCATTCACCCGCAGGGCAAGCGCGGTCCGTTCGCCATGCCCCAGCCATGCAATCCGTGCCGGCAGCCCCTCGAACGGGATGTGCTCGCGCGCGAGCTTGATCCAGTTGGTGACGATCTTGTTGTCCGGAAACATCTCGAGCACGAGATCATCGATCCGCGCGATATCCGCCGGCTCGCCCGACAGCGCCATCCAACGGAACGGCCCGATGGCGCGGGCGAACAGCGGCCGAAGATAGGCCTCGGTGAAGATCGGAATGTCGAAGGCGTTCTCGACACCCGCCTGCTTCGCCTGCGTGCGGATCAGGTTGCCGTTGTCGAACACCTCGGCCCCGGCCTGCTGGAAGCCCAGCATCGCCCGCACATGCTCGGCGATCGAGGCCCGGCTCGCCGCCATCAACTGCCCCTGCCCGTCCACCCGCAGCCGCTTTACCTCGTCGAGGCTCATGCCGCGCGGCACGTAGCCATAAACGAGGTCGTGTGCGCTGGTCTGGTCGGTGACGATGTCGGGGACGATGCCGCGCCGCAGGATTTCGGGGTAGACGTCGGCTGCGTTGGCCACGAGCCCCACCGAAACCGCCCGCTTCTCCTTCACCGCCGCCTCGATCATCGCCAGCGCCGCATCGAGGTCGGGCGCAATCTCCTGCAGGTATCCGACCGCCTTGCGCCGCTCGGCGCGCACCGGATCGACGTCGACATCGATGATCGCCGCCCCGGCCATGCGCCCGGCCAGCGGCTGCGCCCCGCCCATGCCGCCCATGCCGGCCGTCAGGATGAACCGCCCCGCCAGCGAGCCGCCGAAGCGCTTTTCGGCGATGCGCATGAAGATTTCGTAGGTGCCCTGGATCACGCCCTGCGAGCCAATGTATTGCCAGGCCCCCGCGGTCAGCCCGCCCCAGGCGATCAACCCCTTCTTCTCGAGCTCGTAGAACACCTCGGCCTTGGCCCACTGCCCGACGATGTTGCAGTTGGCCATGATGACGAGCGGCGCATTGGCATGCGTCCGTAGTAGCCCGATCGGCTTGCCTGACTGGATGACGAGCGTCTGCCCCTCCTCCATCGTCGTCAGCGTCTCGACGATCTGCCGATGCGCCGCCCAGTTCCGCGCCGCCTTCCCCAGCGCCGCATAGACCACGAGGTTCTCAGGGTCCTCGCCGACGCTCAGCACGTTCTCGAGGAGCCGCAAAAGCGCCTCCTGCCGCCACCCTTTGGCACGCAGCACGGGACCGGACGGAATGGGAAAATTCGGATGACGGGGATTGGGCTTGGGCATGGTGCGGAGGTTCTAGCACCGGACCATGCAGCGCTAAAGGCGCTGTTTGATCCCCGCCTGCTTCAGGACTGCGTTTGCCGTGTGTCGCGACATCACGCCCCGGTCCACGGCGACGTTCGCGTTGGTGATCGGGCTGTGCCAGATTTCGTGGTCACCCTTGCCCGCCCGAACGAACGTGCAGCCGTTGGCCTTCAACAGCTTGCTGAGCTGCGTGTAGAAGCCCTGGACCACCGGTCAGGCGTGGGCAGGTTCGGGGCGAAGATGCGAGACGACGTGTATGTCGATTTCCTCGACATCGCCGCGGCCGCCTTCGATGAGATGGGCATTGTCGTCGAGCAGTTCGGGTGCCACGGCGTGTACCCGCTCAACCAGCGCGTCCAGCGTTTGGGCCTCCGTGACCAGACCGGGGACGTCGTCGCTGGTCGCAACCCAGACCTTGGCCTCGTCATCCCAGGCAGCGCTGACGGTGTAGGTCTTGGCCATCGGTTATCCCGCTCAATCGGACACTAGAGATATCGCGTATCCGACGGCGTTCTTCAACCCGCCTACTCCCAGCCCTTCACGCCGCCCTTCTTGCGCGGTTTGATGCCGTCGAGCGCGTAGGTCGCGAGGTCGATGCCCAGCGCTTTTTCCACCGGCGGGAACACCGCGGGCTCGATCACCGAGGTCGAGAGCGGGATGATCTTCTTGCTGACGTGAAGAATGAAGACGAACATCCCCACCCGCAGTTGCCCGGCCGAGAGCGGCGTGCCCGAGGCGTCGAGGGTGGTGATCACGTCGGGGAAGGTCGCGAGGCGGGTGCCGCCCGCGTCATCCACCGCCATGTACTCGTTCATGGTGTGGATGGTGATCGCCTTGTCGCCCTCGTTCAGCACGAAGCGGCCGACATCGAAGGCTTCCTTGGTGTAGACGAGGTCCTTCCGCGTCACCGTCCCCTTGGCGAGGATCGAGCCGCCGGTGGTCTTGACGATGGCGTCGATGACAGCTGAGCCTCCCTTCGCCTCGGCGGCGATGATCGCCTCGCCCAGTTCAAGCGCCAGCGATATGCCGCCCAGCGCCGCGTTGCGCCGAACATACTTGGCGCGCACCGGATTACGGCACGAGGCGATGAAACCGCCCGACATGTCCGAAGCGGTGCGCAGGATCGGCGAAATCTTCGCCGTCGCGCCACGGGTCACGAGTTCGATGTAGCGGTTCTCGGAGCGGTTACCGCCAACCGCCGTCTGGATCGACTGGTCGGGCGACGAGGCCATGCCGATCGACCCCATGTCGCCGGTGGGGTGGGCGCGGATATCGCCGACCGCGTCCACCACCTTGGTGCCCAGGATGGCACCCGGCAGCCAGGCGTTGAGCGTCGAGCTCTTGCCGTTCTGGCCGATCATCAGGCCGGCGAGCGGTTCACCGAGCGCCTCCTGCAACAGCTCGACGGCCTTCACATAGTCGCGGCCCTGCATCTCCCACGCCGTGGTCGAGGCCGGGGCGCCGATGGCAGCAGCGGTCGCTACCCAGTCCCGCGGCTCCAGCTCCTCGATATCGACGAGTTCCGGCTTGCCGATCGAAGTCGCTGCGTATCCCAGCATGCGGCCATGGTCGGCCCAGCCGCCACCGCCAGCGGCATAGACGGAGCCGCCCTTCACCGCCGGCTCCACATCCTTCTCGGTCAGTACGCGACCCATACTACAACTCCGTATCGAGACGTTTGACCGCCTCCAAAAGTACCGCAGCGCCGAGCGCCACGTCCGCCGTTTCGGCATGTTCGTCCGGCGTATGGCTGCGGCCGCCGAGACAGGGGATGAAGATCATCCCGGCCCTCGTCACCCGCGCCATCCAGGCCGTGTCGTGGCCGGCGCCCGAGGCCATGCGGCGATGGCGTGCGCCCACGGCCACGGCTGCTGCGTCGAGCGTATCAAGCATGAGATCGTCGCAAGGCGTCGGCAAATTGTCTGAAATGGTAACTGGCTGGTCGATGTTTACGCCCGTGTCGGCCGCCACCTGCGCCACCAGCGCATCGAGGGCTCCGGCGAAATCGAGCATCACCGCCCGATCCTCGGCCCGTGCATCGATCAGCAGCCGCGCCTTCGCCGGCACGACATTGGCCGCCCCCGGCTCGATCGAGAACTCCCCCACCGTCGCCGCAAAGTGCGTCGGCCCGGCCGCCCGCGCCGCGGCCAGTCGCTGGATGCCGAGTACCAGCCACGCCGCGCCAACCAGCGCATCCTGTCGCGAGCCCATCGGCGTCGTGCCGGCATGGTCGGCCCGGCCGTGGACGAGAATTTCGATCCGGGTAATGCCGGCAATGGCCGTCACCACGCCCATATCGAGATGCCCGTCTTCCAGCACCGGGCCCTGCTCAATGTGCAGTTCGAGGAACGCGGCGATATCCTCGCGCTTCTCCAGCAGCTGTGGATTGCCGCCAACCTCGGCAATGCCCTGTCGCAGCGTCAGTGCATCGACCTTTCGGTCGAGCCACTCGTCCGGCCGCACCCCGGCCATGCCGCGACTGCCGACGCAGGAAACGCCGAAGATCGACACTTCCTCGGCGAGGAAGTCGACGATCTCCAGGTCGTGCCGAAGGTCGATCCGCTGGTCGCGCAGTGCCCGCGCCACCTCCAGGGCCGCCGACACCCCGGCAATGCCATCGAACCGCCCGCCATCCGGCACCGTGTCCGAATGCGAGCCGAGCATGATGGTGCGCCCGCCGGCCGTACCACGACGCCTGCCGATGAGGTTGCCCGAGGCATCGATCCGCGTCTCCAGCCCCGCCGCCTCGAAGCGCCGCACCAGCCACTCCCGCCCCCGCAGGAACATCGGCGTGAAGGCTCGGCGAGTGTACGGCCGGCCGGGTTCGGTGATCTCGGCAAGCGCCGCGATGTCCTCGGCGATGCGGGCTTCGAGTGTGGGGAGGTTGCGGGTCATGCGGTGAACCTGAGCCGGGACAGCCCCCTCCCAGCCTCCCCCATGAAGGGGGAGGTGAAGAGGGCGTGCGCCGAGACGGAGTGTTCCGCGACCGGCACCTCCCCCCTTGTGGGGGAGGATGGGAGGAGGCCGTCATACGTGAGGTTGGTGTTCACGGCCGCATCCACTTCCCCGTCCCCGGCTCGGCTACAGTCGTCCCGTCGAACACCTGCTTCCCGCGCAACCAGGTGCCCGCCACCGTCCACGGCAGCTCGATCCCGTTGTACGGCGACCACCCGACCACGTTGTGGCCCGACCGCGCCGCGTCGTAGACGACGGGCCGATCCACCAGCACGGTGATGTCGGCGTCCTTGCCGGCCTTCAGCGCGCCCTTGTCGCCGAGGCGGAAATGCTTCGCCGGGTTCTCGGCCATCAGCTTCGCCGCCCAGGTCAGCGAAACTCCCCGCTCCAGCGCGCCCTTGACGAACAGCGGGACCAGGACTTCGAGCCCCGGCACACCCGACGAATTAGCGAGCATGTCCGGGTTCGTCTTCCGATCCTCTGACCAGCTCACATGGTCGGTCGAAACCAGCGTCACGTTGCCGGCCGCCACCTGCCGCCACAGGGCCTCCACCTCGGCGCGGGGGCGGATCGGCGGGTTGATCTTGGCCTTGCCGCCCAGGCGCTTCACATCGTTTTCCTCGTCGAGCACGAGGTAGTGGATGCAGCACTCGATCGAGGCGTGGAAGCCGCGCGCCCGGTAGTCGGCCGCGATGTCGTAGCCTCGCGACAGCGAGCAGTGGACGATATGCGCTGCCGCCCCGGTGGCGACGCCGGTCTCGTAGACCTGCAGGGTGGCGAGAAGTTCGGCGAGCGGCGGACGGCTCATCGCGTGGGCCCGCCAGTCGGTGATGCCGGATGCCTTCACGGCCTCCATCGCGGCACGGACGAACTCGTCGTCCTCGTTGTGCACGGCTGCCGTAAGCCCCGTCTTCGCCACCTCGGCAAAAGCCTCGGCCAGCATCGGCGGATTGATGCGCGGGAAGCGCGTCGGGTGCGTGCCGAAGGTCGAGAACTTGAACGCCGCTACGCCGGCCTCGGCCTGCTCGGCGATCCGCGCCGCGCCCTCGGCCGGATCGATGGTGCCGTAGAGGGCGAAATCCACCCGGGCCTGCGGCTCGGCATGCGCCACTTTCTTCCGCACCGCCTCGGCCGAGTTGACGACGTTGCCCTCGTCGTACGGCATGTCGACGATGGTGGTGACCCCGCCGGCCGCGGCCGAGCGTGTCGACCAGATGAAATCTTCCTGGTCCTTCTGGCTCAGCGAGTGCACCTGCGCATCGATGGCGCCGGGCAGGATCAGGCCGGTGCCGAAGTCGTGCTGCTCACGCCCATGCGGCGCCCGCCCCTCCCCGACGTGCACCACCTTGCCATCGCGCACCGCGACATAGCCCCCCTCGACAACCATCGAGGGCAGCACAACCGTGCCGGAAAGGACGAGATCGAAATCAGACATCTGCTACTCCATCACGCCGCCTCGGTGCCGCAACGTCGGAGGCGACCACCAAGGTGGAACTGAGTTTCACGCCTCACCGCCGATACGTTCCCGTCCGGGCCAACAGCGCGCGTTCGAGCGCCGAGAGCGCATCGTAGATCAGGACGGCCATGACGCCTACGACCAGCCCGCCCTGCAGCACGAAGGCGACGTTGTTGCTGAGCAGGCCGGCGATGATCACCTCCCCCAGCGTCGAAGCAGCCACGGTGGAGCCGATGGTGGCAGTCGCTACCGAAATCACCACCGACAGCCTTATGCCGGCGAGGATCACCGGCGTGGCGAGTGGCAGCTCGACACCGAGCAGCCGCTGCCCGCGTGTCATGCCGACTCCCCGCGCCGCCTCGGTGACGGATGGTGGCAAAGTGGTCAGCCCCGTGAGCGCATTCTCGAAGATCGGCAGCAGGCCGTAGAGGAACAGCGCCACCAGCGTCGGCCCCGCCCCGAAGCCGAGGATCGGCACGCAGAGCGCCAGCACTGCCACCGGCGGAAAGGTCTGGCCGATATTGGCCAGCGAGCGCGACAGCGGCAGGAACTCGGCGCCGACCCGGCGAGTCACGAGGATCGCCAGGCCCACCGCGATG